>NZ_CP040755.1:1816864-2119674 GCF_024585285.1 Colwellia sp. M166 | reverse complement strand
TTCATGACAAAAAACATTCCTATATCATTAGGATCACTAAAAAAACCAAGATAAGTAATACGCCTAGCGTCAGTGCCTGGAAGGTGGTATGCCTGGGTATTTAAAGCCCAGCCTTGCCATAATGTATCAGTTTGTTGTACATGACCATTGTGTATCATACATAAGCTTGCGACTAAGCAAACGATCATTATCCAGTGTTGGCGTTTAATACTAGAGATGCAGTTGCTGAAGAGAAATAAAGGAATAATGGTAGTAGATAAGTACATATTTGCTTGTGATATCCCCCACATTCCAGAGCCATTAATAAAGCCTGAGAGTATAATAAGAGGGTATAATAAAAACAGCATGATGTGTTGAGGAGCAACATTGAGTGGCCTTTGATTAATGAGTGCCGCGAGAAATGAAATAATAGCGAAATACATTATTATGCTCCATTCAATTGAAGCTAAAAACATTTCATGAGGCCGGATTAACACAGCTGCCGCATAAAGAAATAGAGAAAAAAAGGCAAAGGTAGAGTTTTTATCTTTAACTTCTGGTTGATACCGTGCCATAGGAAATAAGTCCGTTAGATGATTTTTATGGTGTTTGATTTTATTAGTAAGTACTAACTGTTAATTAAATTTCAAGGCTAGTTTTTTTTGCAACCTACACAGCCAGTATTTAAAAAGTTGCCTTTCCTGCCTGACTGTAAACATATCAGCAATTTGATTGCAGCTATAACTATTTTTGTAACTTTGCTGGTGCTCCCCCATCATGAAGTCATAACAATCTAAGGCATTATTTTCAATGCTCCACTGGTGTAAAGAAAAACCTGGTGACAATGAAGCGTAGTTATTTTTCCAGCCACTTTGATAAAAATATAAACAATTATCGCCGATTAAATAATAATTAATTGCCGCTAATTTTCCTTTAATCTTTAAAATGCTTATTTTACATAAGCCTTGTTTTATTAGGTTTTGATGAAAAATATTAAAGTCTGCGCTGGTAAATGCTCCTGATTTATTTTTTAGTCGCCATCTTTGCGTATGAATTTCTTTTAATTTCAGCCAATGGTCTTGCAGTTGATCCGTGTCACACCAGAAAAAATCTGCATTGTTTTCCAATAACAATTTTTTGCACTTGTTCCACTTATATCGATTATTTTTACTAAGTAAAACTTCTTTGGAACATGCGTTATAAATAGCATAGCGAGTACCGGCAACGTTTACTCTAGCTTGAGGTAAGTGTTTACTAATTTTGAGCAGATTAGCTTGCTTGGATATTGCACGCCAAGTGAGGTTGTCATATGTTAACGCTTTAATTTGATTCGCGATTTTTGCATGTATTTCATCATGTTTAATGCTTATTAATATATCTTGATACTCTGAGGCGACTTCTGCATGTTCCACTTCACCTTGCCCTATTGGAAATAGTGCTTTGTAGGTAATGCCGAACGCTTTTTTATTTTGTATATAAAAGGGGGCTAGCACTGATAAAGTGTCATCAGTAGTGCCAATAATAACGCTTAATTGCCAACTTTTTTGCCAGTAGACATTAATCCACTCTAATAACCATTCTGGGGAAGTAAAAAAACCGTCTGGTGAATTTTTAGCAAGTTTTTGCCATTGCGACTTATAAGTGACTAATTCATCAATGCTTTTAATGATTTTCCAAGATATTTTAAGTGTCAAATTATACTTTCCTTGAAAAAATTTGTCAGATATTGAATAGTCTTTATTAAGGGTAAGCGCAGGAGCCTCTTTACTAATTAAATGTTAATATGGGAAAACACTCAATTAGTATTCTGCTATATTTTTTAATAATAACAGCGAGTTTGTAATATTTAAATAGAAAAATAGCTTCCTTCAAAGGAATATAAATAAATGAAAGCGGCTATTGGGTGAAACAATATTCATTATCTTATATATTCTTATGAATATCTCTACTATTATATTTACACATATTAAGTAATTATAAATATAAGAATGACAAAGCAACTTAAAATTATCCATATCGTTAGCAGTTTAAATGTCGGTGGCGCTGAACGCTTTGTGATAGATTTAGGCGAGAAGCAACTTTCCTTAGGAAACGAAGTTGCTATTTTATCATTCAGTTCAAATGACGATCCGTTAGTTGAAATAGCAAAAAGTAAAGCTATAGAAGTTCATAGTATAGAAAGAGCTGCGTCTTTTTTTGGGCAATTGAAAATATTACTTACCTTAAAAAAATTCGATATAATTCATATCCATACCGCTTATGCCTTAAAACCACTGTCAATTGTGATGAAAATTATAGGCGGTAATCGATGTGTTTATACCCGTCATGGTGCTGCACCAAACAACTCTTTGGAGTGGCAAAAAATTCATCAGAATTTTAAACCTTATATCAAAGCCATGTCATTTGTTTCTCAAGAGTCAGCGGAGATTTTTAAATCAAATTATCCTTGGCATGATATTCCAATGAGCGTTGTGGATAACGGTGTGTTATTACCTGATTTAGTTTCAGTCAACCGCGTATCAGAAAATAAACTTCATATTGGTAGTGTGGGCCGACTAGTACCATTAAAACATCAAATATCTCTACTAAAAGCTCTTTCGATATTACCTAAAGAAATTCAGCAATTAATCCAGCTTCATATTTTTGGTGACGGTGAGTGCGATCAGAAACTGCGTGCTTTTGCAAAAGACAATTTGCTTGAAGCTAACATTCGTTTCTATGGAATGGTGACGGAACGTGATCAAATATACCCTACGTTCGATTGTTTAGTTGTTACGTCTGAAACTGAGGGCTTATCCCTCGTTATTATGGAATCTATGGCCTACTGTAAGCCGGTGATCGCAACAAGTGTTGGAGGTAATCCTAAGCTTGTAAAACATAATGAAAATGGTTGGTTGGTAGATTATGACGATCACGAGCAATTAGCTAAATTGCTGTGTCATCTTAGTGAAAACGTGCAACAAGTAACAGCATTTGGATTATCAGCAAGAGAGTATATTACCAAAAATTTTTCTTTAGCAACCGCTGTTAATAAATATGCAGAAATATATCAAAAGTAGTATCAAAGTAATTGCAATTGTTGTCTTTAGCATTAGCTTTTTGGCAAGTGTTGTCGTTTTTAGTTTACCTATCTGGGCAAATTTCGATTCACTTTTAATGCTCGAACACTTAATTATATTTGCGCCTCGTTGGTGGTTAATTTCCTTAATTTTTATATTGTTAACTTTCTGGCAGTTTCTTGGTAAACGTCAGCGTTATATGCTCCCAGTATTGTTTTATATTGCTATTGTTTATTCTGATTTCCAAGTACCTAATGTATTCAATTTCAATAAGGAAGGACATACGAACATTAGAGTTGTTACCGTAAATATGGGTGAAGGCAGTCAATTAATTAAATTGAAGCAAGTGATTAAATACTATCAACCAGATTTACTTTTATTGCAGGAAATAAAATCTAAATCAATTGATGAACTTAATGCTGATTATGAGTTTACAGATTGTGAAGGTAGCCTTTGTTTGCTGAGTAAGTATCCATTCGAGCGCACAGTATCATTAAGTCGAAGTATGCTTAATGGCTTTGGAAATTTTGCAGTGTCGTATTCAGTCGTGATTAATGAGCAAAATATCAACGTATCAAATGTTCACTTTGAAACGCCGAGAGAGGTGCTGCTAGATATTATAAAATTGGGTAGGTTAAATGGTAGAGCAATCGAGAAGGCTGATAATCGAGAGCTAGAAGCTACTATTTTTGGTGAGACAGTAAAAGGAAAAACTAATGTAATTATCGCCGGGGATTTTAATATGCCTGACGATGATCCTATCTATGTAGCGAACTTTTCATGGCTTAGTAATGCAATTAACGAGCGTGGTTTGGGTTTTAACCATACGCAATATATTAATTGGCAGGGAGTTCCCTTTTTAAGCTTTCGTATTGACCATATTTTATACTCTGAAAATATAACAGCGAAGCATGTGAAAATACTTGCATCCCTTGGCGGAGATCACCGACCTGTAATGACGTCATTACAGGTCGGTGAATAATATGATCTGGTTTATTAGGTTCCTATCTCTTATCACAATAGTGCTTTTTTTCGGAAGCACTATCGCAAAAGAAGCTATAACCTTTCAAGTATCTTTAACTAAAGATAAAACACAACTGTTACTGCCGGTGCCTAATCGTTTAATTACAGTTGATGCCACTATTCAATTAACTGAGATGGATACGGATATTACTATTAAATACGAAGTATTTAATAGTTGGCCGGCGTTAGCAGGAAAGAAGTATATTAGATTATTACTGCTTGAAGTTGATCAAAGGCCAGGGGATAACGTTTCACTCACACTCGAATGGGATAATGAAAAATTAAAAGCCAGCGATCATGACTTAGTTGTACAAGAACATTTAAACCTTATTTTTCCGTCGTCAAATTGGTTGGCACAAGCTTTATTATTGCACCCAAAATCGTCGGCTTTAAACTCGGCATGGTATGTTGAGCCATTATCAGCTTATGCTAACTATTTTACAGATCATACAGCTTTGACTAAAAATGGTTACCCAATGAAAAGAGCTTCGCAATGGCTTTATGATAAGCCTCAAGCTATTTATCAGCTTTTTATTATGTCTAATAATAACGATTGGTTAGAAAAAGCTAATTTTTTAACAAAATATTACATTGAGAATATTGATCAAAATGGCCTTTTTAAGCTTATTGATAAAAATGATGTTAAGTACTCGATGCCTAAGGGACTTCTGTACCGATATTTACTTAGTGCTGATGATAAAGCTCGAGAAGCTTTAACAAAGGTATACCTTAATTCTTTAACTTGGGAGCCAGAATACAATCTCGCAAGAGGTTTCTGGACCGAGCGTAACCAAGCAGCAGCACTAAATGCAGCTATTTCTTATTGGGAATTAACTGGTGAGGTTTCTGCGTTGGAGCGCATTAATCAAATCATCGATGCAACCGTAGCAATGACATTTAATCCGGTCAGTGATTGGAATTTAGTCGGTTGTCCACAACACACTTATAAGTCTCATGAAGGGCAAGGAGGTAATTCTGCAACGTGCTCTCCATGGATGATGTCATTGCTTAGTGATGCTTTATGGCGATATTATCGTTTGACTGGAGATACGCGAGCGGCCTCATTAATAGAGGTCTTTGGTGATTTTGTTCTCAACCATGGTATATATTGGGGTAATGAGAAAGTGGACAATATAGTGATACCTAAATACCTGGTTGCATTAGAAAACCCAAGGTATGAAAGTAATGATCAATGGACTGATCATCAACATACTTGTGACGTCGCTGGTTTATTAGGGAAAGCTGCTTATATAAAAAGTGTAAATAAAGTAGATGATTTGTTGTTTACGGAATTATTTTCGGTATTTATTCAACAATGCAAAAAGAGTTTTGAACGTGCTAAATCTAAAAATAGCACTAATACGTGGATTTTTAAGCCTCCTAGAAGATTTAGTTGGACGTTTTCAAGCACTAGTGACCTTCCTTGGCTAGTTGACCTGCTTTTAACCGAAAATAAACAACACAGGTCTAAAGATTAAGCATCACAGCTTGTTTTACATAGTATAAACTTCCAGTGGAGTTTACTTTTTTCGATACTTATTAGCCCTGTCATAAGTCTATTCAGCTTGAACTGTCTTGGTGTTGCTGACCTCTTCAGTGCTATTTCATAGCTAACTTTGACAATAGCGTTTTTACTACCTTGATAAACAAAAAATACTTGCCAATCATCTTCAATATGACTGCTTTTAACTTTCCATTCTTTCGGAATTAATTCATTGCCGAAGAATGTCGCTTTACTATCTAAATCATCTTGATTAAATGAATATATATTATAAGTAGTCATATCATCTGAGTTGTCAGTGACAATATGCTCTACAGAATAATAAAATAAACGTTGAGGTTGTGGCTGCTTTATAGGTGACTGATTTTCTTGTAAGTTATTTATAGTGGGAGAAATCAGTGCTTTTAGTGAAACTGATGAAACTATAAGCGCGAAAATGGTAAAAATTAGTACAGATGGAGCGGCATTATTATTCGTAAAAGAACCTGTTTCTTTTACGGGTAAAGCAGGACTAGCCAGTCGACCACCCCAAGTAAAAAGTAAAATCATAAATGGCACATAAAGATACCAGCCAAAAGTATTATGGTCTTCCATTAAGCTGCTTTCCATATTGGTATATTCACCGATTAAAATAAGTGCGGTGATTCTTATCCAATTAGTCAGTAATGCGCCGAATATTGTGAGAGATAAAAATAAGATGGCTCGTTTAGTGTCTTTTATATTAAGAAAAATAAAAAGTGTACCAATCGCGAGTGAAACAATCATGTATCTTAAACCACTACAACCGTCTGCAATTTCGAATACTCCTGCGGGAATAGTGACAAAGTTACCCTCGACATAGGTTGGTACGCCTGTAAAACTCATAATATAAGTTACAGCCGTTATTGATAAGCTTTGTAATAAAGGGACCAGTAGACCCCAAAATGGTAAGATAAAAACTAAAAAAGCGGCAGGAAATACAATGCTCCAATTGAATTTGTAAAGCATATTAACACTGGTTATACATACGGCTAATAATGCCCCCCAATAACCAATACTTATTTGAGCGTTACTGGTGACAAATAATAAATAGCAACTTATGAGTAAAGAGATGGCGGGAGAAATGGCTAGTGTTTCTCGAAATTGCAATTTTCCACTTAACGATAGCTGGTAATAGAGATAGAGACTAATAAAAGGTACGAGGAAAGCATGAGAGTATGTGCCATCATCAAAGCCATGCCGCCATAAAGTGACCAGAATAGGAGTGTTCAACGCACAAATAGCAGCAAAAAGGACAAATATACCGATAAGGGGCTTGTTGGCTGTTGTTATGTCAAAAAAAGTCGCTTTAGTCATTATTTGTCTTAAATATCTATATTGTAAACGTTAATACTACCGAGAATATCTAATCAGTGATACTTGTTTTTCCTATAGACACATACGGTTTAGCTTACTCATTTGATCTTGCTTTAGGCAAAATAAATGAGAGGATCATAAATATAACATTTATAGGTCCCTTAGCTCGCCAACGTGAGAGTTCACAGGTACGTTGCAAAAAGTTTAATAATGAGAGTAAGCCATTGTGCTTATATAGTGTGTAGCCGTGTTTTTTTAAAATGTCGTTTCGGCCATAAAAGATAAACTGCCATTTTGCAGATTCATTACCATGATTATCTCTTCGCAGCCATGTTAATGCTTCGGGTATAAATTGGATTAGATAATGATTTGTTATCAGCGTTAGAAATAAATCATAATCTTCCACTCTAACTTTTGGGTCAAACCCTCCTACTTTTAGAAAAATACTTCTTCTTATCATGAAGCTAGAGGGCACTACATGTGATTCTATCGCACTATTTTTTAAATCTAATATCTTTGGCTTATTAAGGCATGTCTCAATGATATTCATGTCTTGTGAAAATATATTCACGCCAGTATGGCAACCGGCTAACTCAGGGTTATTTATTAATAAATGTTCTTGTTGTTGATTCTTTTCAGCTTGCCAAATATCGTCAGCATCTAAAAATGCTAGATATTCACCCGTTGAATTTTTAGCGCCTGTATTTCTAGCCTGTGCTATACCAAGGTTGACGTCGTGATCAATAATTGTAACTTTATCGCTAAGTTGTGCTAAAAACTGTCGACTTTTACTTGATGAACCATCATTAACGACAATGATTTCTTTGGGCTGACAAGTTTGTTGTAGAACAGAGTTTATACACTCTTCAATATAATCATCATTATTATAGAAGGGAATAATAACAGAGGTTTTTCTCATTTTGTGCTATCGCTTATTTAATTGCGCTGAATAATACTGGATTTGGCTTACCCATTGCTCAGCTGAAAACGTTTTTAGTGCATAGTCTCTGCCTGAAAAATTCACTGTCTCTATTTCTTTTGATACAAGCTTTTCTATAATCTCTTTTCTGTTTTTTGTACATAAGGTTGTATGAGGTATCACATTATTAAAAACGACATTTAAGCCAAAATACAACGCTTCTATAATCATTCGAGGAAAACCATCGTGTTCGGTAACTCTTAGAAGTATATGGGATTTTTTATAAAGCTCGATCATTGTGTTTTGGTTAACAACGCCTAGGGATTCCGCATTAGGTAAATCAGTTGTTCTTAAAGCGTTATTACCAATGAAAATAAACTTCAACTGCGGTGTTGATTTAGCAATATCGAGCATTAACTCAGCGTTATATAACCACTCTCTACCCTCATTTGTGTATATTAAAACAATTTTTTCTTTCGAAATTAATTCGTCATGAAGTGTCTTTTTAGCATCGAAATATAATGGTGTAGGGGATATCCAATGTTTTGACTTTATGCTTAGAACTTTTAACTCTTCACTTAACCATGTACTGTTAGTTAAGTGTAATTTAATCAGTTTATTTAAAAGAAATATCGAAAGTGTTTTTTTGAAAAATGGTAATTTATTTAAGTTGGAAACATCGGTACCAGTCCAAAACTTGATAATTTTAAAGCCTTTAAGTTTTATTTTTAATGCTGTTTGTATCGCCCTTCGAGTGTTAGTGTTGAAATAGATAACAAGATGTTCATTGGCATTAAATTTTGATAACTCTTTATTAGTTCGACAAACAGAAAAATTATCATAACCTTGGGTTAGTGCCTGCCACTGTTCTATAATTTGATGCTCTCCAAATAATATAATTCCAATACTGCTATTTTTTAAGTTAATCATTTTTAACATTTTCTCGAAGCGAATAAAAAATAATATAGGAATTTTTTAGAAAACCTGTTTATTTAAGTCTTGACATTGTTACAGTTATGTTAATGTATAGGCACTTGTTTTATCGTTGTTCTGGTCAAAATTAAGTATGTTAAATATTGCACATATTCTAAGCAGTTTGCAAGTTGGAGGGGCCGAACGATTTGTAATTGATTTGTGCCGTAGCCAAAAATCACAAGGGCATAATCCAATAATCATTTCTTTAGGGCGTCCGGGAGAGCAACTAGAGTCAGAATGTGATGCTCATGGGATCATATTTTTTAGTACTAATCATTCACCTATATTTAAACTCATTCAAGTAACTTTGCAGATTAGAGCAATGGATATTGTGCATGTTCATAGCCCTTACGCTTTAAAGTTTCTTCAGGTGGTTGCCTTTTGCTTGAAAGGAAAAATCATTTATACCCGACATGGCGCAGCGCCACTTATTGGGAGACTATGGAAGAATCTACACGTGAAGATGCAGCCGTTTATTAGTGCGATAACGTTTGTTTCGACAGAAGGTATGGAGAATTTTCAAAATTTTCACCAATGGACAAAAACGCCATGCTTGGTTATCGATAATGGAGTGTTAATTAAAACCACGGACTTTAAAAGAGCTAGTTCAGAAAAAGTACACATTGGTTCTGTGGGGAGAATGATCCCACTAAAAAATCAATTTTGTTTACTTGAAGCATTAACGAGACTAACTGAAGAAGTACAGAAGAATATAGTCGTCAATTTTTTTGGTGACGGTGAATGTTCGACGACTTTAAAGGATTATCGTGCTAAAAATTTACCAAACATAACTGTTAATTTCCATGGCATGGTAAACGATAGGGAAAATATTTATGCCAATATGGATGTTTTGGTCGTTTGCTCTGAGACTGAAGGTTTATCGATGGTGATCATTGAGGCTATGGCAAATAAAATACCTGTGATTGCGACAAAAGTTGGAGGGAATCCTAAACTTGTTTTAGAGCAACAAACAGGTTGGCTATTCGAATACGATGATAATGCAAAGTTAGCTGAAATTATTGCAAATATTGTAGAAGATAAACATATTCTCGAGCCTCTAGCTGAAGCAGCTTTTAATTATATTAATGCTAATTTCTCGATCGAATCATCAGCTAAGAAATACGCACAAATTTATGAAAATAATTAATGCTTACTGCGCTATCATTTACGCCCGTCATCAGGGGTTAATACAAAAGACTCTAAAGAATGCTGAAATTATTATTTTAGCCGGAGTTATGCATTAGTCGCTTGTTATTACTATCCTTATTTTGTAGTTGTAGGTGAGAAAACAATTGAAATCAGTGGATGTTATCTTTAACAGCACTATGCTAATATTTATCGTTATAAAAGTGCATAAATCTTAGAGCGACATAATTTTGTGCAGCGTATAAAAACTATTAATTAGGTCAAAAGTCTTTGGCTTGAAAGGGATGATATCATGAGACTGATTAAAATTGTTGTATGTGGACTGATTCTGTCAATCGGCACCGTTAGCTGCGGAGAAAAGCAAACGGCGAGTTCACATATAGCTACTGCCAAAAGCTTGAACGAAACAAGCCAAATAAATCAAGTTATTATTGAATTGAAAAATGCGATTCAATTAGAGCCAAAAAATGCAGAAGCGCGTTATTTACTTGGCCAAAGCTATTTAAATCAAGGTAGCGGTGTCAATGCAGCGAAAGAATTAGAAAAAGCCCTGAGTTTACAGTTTCCTCATAATGAGGTTGTTCCTTCGTTAGCTAGAGCCTACTTACTAACTGAAGATGATACAGGCATTTTATCTCTTGACGAACATAGTGATAAATTATCGAACACGGCTAAAGCGCAATATTATGCTTATAAAGTTTTAGCCGCTTTAAGAGCAGAAGATAAAGTCGTAGCTGAGTCTGCTGCAGCATTAGCGAATACGGCTGCGCCTAACGATGTCTATGCTTTGATAGCGAGTAGTTATTTAAAGTTAGCTAATAATGCCCATGAAGATGCTGAAAAACTAATTGCTCAAGCATTGGTCATAGCACCTAACAATCCTGATGCGTTAATGTTGCAAGGGCAAATATCAACAGCCGTAAAAGATTATGTTCAAGCAAGTAAAAGTTATGCTCGATATGTTGAATTACAGCCTTTGTCAGGCATAGGCTCAATTTACTTAACGGAGTCTTTGTTAAAAGAACAGCGCTTTGATGAGGCAGAAGCCTATGCTGACTCTATTTTAACTAACTTTCCTAACCAAGCATTTGCTCATTATGTCAAGGCAGCAGTCAAGTTTCAGTCAAAAGATTATAAAGCAGCAAAAATGCATGCAGAAAAAGCATTAACGAGTAATTTCAATAAACCTTACCTACAACTGATTGCGGGTATAAGTGCTTACTTTTTAAATAGCTATGAACAAAGTTATATGCATTTAAAACCAGTAGTGAGATACCTAGCACCAGAGCATCCAGCACGTAAAATGTTTGCTTATAACCAGCTACAGCTTGGTTTGGTTACTGATTTAAATGAAAGTATAGGCGAGCTTAACCCAACTTCAGATGCCGATATCAACTTTTTATCTTCGCTAAGTTTTCAATTAGCAAAAATAGGCGCATTTGAACAAGCAAAAGAGATATCTGAGAAGTTAATCACACAAGCTTCTAGTGAAGAAACATCCTCTGCGGAAAGTAATATGCGCGAGGGCTTTTTGAAATTAATGCTAAATGACCCCTCAGGTATTAAAGACTTAGAAAAGGCTGTCGAACAAGACCCAAATATGAAGGGAGCAGAATTAACCATTGCTTATTTAGCTATTGAAACGGGTGACTTTGAGCAGGCCGAGCGTATCGCTAAAAAATGGCAAGCCGCTTATCCTGAAAAGGTGGAAGGCTTTAATATCCAAGCTGCAATATACATTAAGCAAGGTAACTTTGAGTTAGCGGCAACGACTTTACATAAAAGTCTTGAATTACAAGCTGAAAACTTATTTGCGCTAAGAGAACTAACGAGGCTATCTCTGCGTCAAGGTAAAAAAGATGAGGCTAAGCAATGGTCATCTAAGGCAATATTATTATTTCCTAAAAATGTCAGCATTTTAAAGCAACACTATTTTATGGTTAAAGATGATCTAACCTTAGAAAAAATTAAGATGCTGTATGAGAACGAAAAAACAAATATTCAATATGGAATGTTATATGCTGAGGTGTTACTTGAGCTAGCAAAATTTAACCAAGCAGATGAAGTGCTGGCGTCTTATCCAACGTCAATTAAGTCACCGAAAAAACTTTGGCAATTAAAAATCATTACCAAAATGAAGCAGAATAATAATGCAGAAATGCAGAAAATTGCTCAAGACTGGTTGTTGACTAATCCTTATCAAATTGAACCCGTATTATTGCTTGTTAATAGTTACTCGGTAGCTAAAGAGTTAAACCGAGCGTTAAGTTTGATTGATAAGGCTATGATTAGTCAGCCGAATAATGCTAAAGTTTTACAGCTTGCAAAAATGAAGTTGTTACTAGATTCAAACAAAGTTCATGATGCTAAGGATTTGTTGCAAGCATTAGAGCAACAAGGCTTAAGTGAAACTAATCGCCAAGGAATGCAAGGGCGGATCTTATTGCTTGAAGGGGACTATGTCAATGCTTTGCCGCTTTTGGAAAGGTTTTATCAAGCTATTCCATCTAGCCAAAATGCAATTTTTATTGCGGTTGCCAATGCGAGAAATAACCAACGAGAGAAAGCGATAGCTGGACTCGAGCAGCATTTAGATAAAGATCCGCAAGCAGATAAAATTAGAGCGTTACTGGCGAATTTTTATACCCAGTCAAACCCTGAAAAAGCGATACAAAGTTATGAGGTGATAGTGGAAGCTCAGCCTAATAATGCTATTGCTCTTAATAATTTAGCATGGTTGAATTTAGAGTCTAGTAATTATGAAGCCGCTTTAGCTTATGCTGAAAAAGCTTATGAACTAGCGGGTAGTATTGCTAATATATCAGATACTTATGGACAAGTACTGCTAAAATCAGGTGATAAAGTTGCCGCGCTTGTTAAAGCTGATGAAGCCTACTCAATCTCATTGGGCAAAGATATTGATATTGCGCTTAATTATATCGAGTTATTAATTCTTAATAATAAAGTTGATATGGCGAAAAAGTTACTTACTGAGGTTAAACCTAAGAGTGATAAACAAATAGCAAAGTTTAATGTACTGCTTGCTAAACTTTAGTTTATACCGGCTCTTAGCGGCAAGGAATAACTAATGAGGCAAAATAAAACCCAGTATGAGGCACTGGGTTTTTTATTTGGTAAAGTTATTATATTATTTAAGTGGTTTTATCTGCGTTTATGTTATTAGGCTTATTTACGTTGACGCCTTGTTAATGCAATACCGATCAGCCCTAAGCCAAAAATTGCTAACGATGCTGGCTCAGGAACATTTGGCCGGTTATTTAATCCGGTAACAACATTATCAAACTCTCCGGCAATACCTGTGCTATTAACCATAACGCTATCAAAAGCAAAACCGTTATCAAAGGTAATATTTACATAAGCATTGGAGCTTGGGTCGCTTTGGTTGCCTGATGAACCATTTTGTAAATTTAGCAATGTTTGGCCAAGAATGGTTGCACTGGTTCCAGCAACACTATCAAAAAAGGTAAAGTCATTGTAATTATCGACTGAGCCCCAGTAAAAACCAAAGTAATCAATCAGAGCGCCGCCACCTAAATTAGCTAAAAAGCCCGTATAGTCAATAGTTACTGTGCCTGAACTGCCAGCTGCCGGCGTAAAACCGTAACACGTAGTATCTTCAATGGCGGGGTTGCCATTGCCTGGTTGTGCAGCAGTGTTAAGGATATTACCGATACCAACAGCAAAGCCACCACCGGTTGTGCTAAAGTTAATGCCAGAAGCGCCTAAGGTATTAACACCACAGCCTGCAGCAGTAGCTGCGGCATTATAATTATATGATGTATCTGCAGCACCTAAACCTCCGGGTATTATACCGTTGACATCTGTTACAGGCGTTCCAATATCGAAAGTCTCAATAAATAAACCGCTTGATGCATCTTGACTGTTGTTTGCATTGACCAAACTACTGGTTATACCTGAGCCATCTGTTGCTGCTTGACCACCAAAATTTACAATGATGCCAGCATTGGCTCCTGTACAAGATAGCCCTACTAATAAAGCGAGTGCTTTCACACGAGTATTGTTGATTAGATTTTTCATTATAGATAATCCCTTAAAAAGGTTAATAAGAATATACTTCTACAACTTTGATGAAAAATGCATTCAATATGCCAGTTTTTTAATTGCTTGCTAATACAATATCTTGGTTGGTCGATTTTTGTACACTGAATCTATCTGTCTTGTAATTGTAAATTTTCCTGACAACGAAATTGAGTGCAAAGCAGGTGATATAACTCGTGCAAGTGATACCGTTGCGGGCAATCAAAAATAAGCCTGATTAGAGATAAGGGGTCATTATTTTAAATTGGTCAGCATAAAAAAGGCTTGTTACTGAGTAACAAGCCTTGATAATCACAATTAAAAGTTAGAGCGTTTTGGAGTATGACGCTCTAGCTAAAAATAAATACTTACTTTTGAAACTTACGTTTACGATTAGCTAAACCTAGACCAAACAACCCTAAGCCAAATACGGCAATGGACATTGGCTCTGGAACGTCTCTATTGCGTGTTGTTAAGCCCGTAACTATGTTATCAAACTCACCGGCGATACCAGTACTTGTTACCACAAAACGGTTCCAAGAAAAGCTTTCAAAATCAATGTTAACGTAGGTGTTTGATGTTGGTGCACCTTGATTGCCTGACTGGCCACCTAATTGAGTTAATAATTGGCTACCAGTAATAGACACTGATGTGTTATCTGTATCGTTAAAAAACTGAAAGTCATTATAAGTATCTACTGAGCCCCAATAAAAGCCAAAGTAATCTAGTTGTGCGTTACCAGGGATAGCGTTTAAGAAGCTTGTGTAGTCAACTTCAACTGTACCTGAACTCCCGTTCTCAGGTGTAAAACCATAACAAGTGCTGTCGATGTAATTTGCAGAGCCGGTATTACCTGGTCTGGCTGCTTTGCCGGGTAAGTTTTGACTTGCAACACCTAATCCGCCACCTGTTTCAGTAACTGTAATACCATTTTGACTTAAAGTGTTAACCCCACAGCCATTTGATGCACCAGCAATATTATACTGTTCGTCTGCCATTCCTGGTAAATCTGTCATTGCAGTTGCAATATCAAAAGTTTCAATAAAATAGCCATTACTTGAGTCAATTAAGTTACTTTGGTCGACAAAGCTACTTGTTAGGCCAGATCCATCCGTTGCCCATTGACCTGAAGCGACATCATCACCAAAAAAAGTAATGATAGTTGCATTTGCTTGTGTGCATGTAAGCACTGCGCCTAACGCTAGGCTGCCTATAGTTTTTTTATTAATCAATTTTTTCATACTTCACATCTTCCATTGGTTTGATTTAAAAGCATCATCTATTTCCTGTGATTAAATAAGCATCAAATATGCCATTATTATTATTTTCAATTAAAACAATTATGTATGATTTTTCAATGTGAGTGAGTGATTAAGTTTTTTTTGGGCTGTAAAATATACTGACAACGACTATATTTTACCTGAAAGCGGGATGAGAGGTCTAAGAATAAGCCTAGTAAAACATTAATTTTCAAGATGATATTAATAAATAATCAAGCTATAGCTGATAGATTTTTTTAAGATTATACGTTTTGATTAAATCAGCTGAGTTGGGATAAAAGTCGTTGTCATGAGCTATGTGGCGGATTTTAAACTTAGCTTGACAGCATTGCTCTTGAAGGTCGTGTGCTCTGGGGTAAACTAATACCAATTTGATTAAATTTCTTCCCAATTCAGAGCTCGAGTTTAAAGGTTTACATGCTGCGTATTGATTTTGACAAGGTGCTCACAGGGACGTGAGTCATTAGAACAACGCAGGAGCAGTTGTCGAGAGTAACCCTTATCTTCAATCAATGCCTTGCCTGCATGGATGTAGGTACTGAGGTTCAGTCTGGAACTATGAACCTGTGCCTCTAAGCCTTTTAATTCTCGCTGAGTGGGAAAGAACTTTATCAATTTGGTATAAGTATAATGCTGTTTTAATTATACCGCTTGTTCTAGGACAGCTAGTAGCGTTTAGAGTGAACTGGCAAGGAACGCATAAGGCTATGTCGGGTTATACCTTCCAGGGCTAAGCACTTTGTTTGGATCTAATACTGCTTTCAATTGTGCTGTTGTTTGCCAAAAGTCAGAATTTTTGTCTAATAAGTATTGTTGTTGATCTATATTCAAGCGATAAGGAACAAAGCCCTTTTTTAGTCCTTTAGTGACCAGTTCTTTTAAGCAGTTGTGAGCATCTGCCACTGCTTGAGGGTTCTCCCGGTCAAAGACAATAGGTATCGTACTGTCAACACAATCATGCTTTAAATTAGTAAAGGTAATAAAAGGTTCGATATGATATTTAGGGCATACTTCTCTGACAAGCTGGGTAAACTCTTTCATGGCGCAGGGTTTCATCGGCATTAAGGGAGCATACCAGAGTAATCCACAATTATCTTTTCCAGGTGAAAGCTCAGAGCTAGCGAGTATATTTGTATTTTTATGGCGCCAGTAAGGTAATTTTAATGCCACTTTATTTGGTTTACCTAGCATTATTTCATTACCCAACTCAAACGATTTTAATTGCTCTTTTATCATATGAAGTGGCGTAATCAGCTTAAAAGCGAGCTCGGGTAGATTAGCAATGACAAATTTGCCAAAACGCACTATAAAGCTATTTGAAAATATTTGCTTGCTAGGTAAAGCTTTAAAAATATTAGAAATTTCTTGTTGAGCTATTTTTACCACGCCCTCACTACCATAGATGCTACCGACAATTGTCCAATAAGGGATATCATGTTTTTTGGCGAGCTTTCCAACATCGTTATCAGACATTACTTTATGCTGATCTGAGCCGTTTGGATTATCTGCCAACATAGCTAAAACACGACGTCTGTCCATTAAGTTGATAGAGCCAACAATCCCTTCATATTCTCTTAATACCTGTCGAATAATTGGTACAGCCCGATCAAGTACCTCATCATCTTTCAATTGAATGAAAAATGATGAGAAGGCCGGTTTACGAGAAGCGAGCCGTATGGTCATTTCAGTTACAATGCCAAAGCTTGACTGTGTAAAAAGGGCATCTAAATGTGGTCCAAGCCCCCATTTAAAGGTTTTATCAACAAACTTTGTTTCAGATTGATCTAACTCATAAATTGCTGATTGAAAAGGTCGACCATTTGCCCAAATACCTTTAATAGCATTGACGGCACTAAAGTGATCACTGTGAGGCGTAATGCCGTATCCACGCTCAATGGCATTACCCACTATTGAGCAATCAGGCCCAGCACCGGTAACGGGAACCATGAAGTTATCGCCACGATTAATTAAAA
Source organism: Colwellia sp. M166 (assembly GCF_024585285.1). Taxonomy (NCBI): domain Bacteria; kingdom Pseudomonadati; phylum Pseudomonadota; class Gammaproteobacteria; order Alteromonadales; family Colwelliaceae; genus Colwellia; species Colwellia sp. M166. The sequence goes on along the minus strand of NZ_CP040755.1, from coordinate 2,102,425 downwards.
ATGTACTCAGCTGTTTTTGTGTCACACCCGGCTCTAAAGTAACTAAACCTAATTCCTCGTCAAAAGCTATTTTAGTTAATGTTGATAGATCTAATATTAAGGTTTTACTATTAGGTTTAGGTGGCTGACTGGTACCATAACCCCAATTCCTGCCACTACTGATAGGATGAATACTGAAGCTTAATTGTTCGTTATCACTAACTAAGTTGGCTAATTCTAGCAGGGCTTTTATGTCATTTTTATCATGAGGTTTAACAGCGGCAATAACCGTACGTTTTTTCTCAGGAAAGCTGTTAAACCCTTCGGTACCTTGGGTGTACTTTGATAAATCATTATCTTTTATTAATAGTATAGCGTTTTCGTTTATTACGCTTTTAATTCTTTGATGGATATCTAGCATTTGGGTAAACGTCCTGTCATTTTGTTAACTTATTAATATCTGCTTAGCATGATTTGTAACTCGTTAGTATATGAGGTCTTGGCGTAATGCTAGGTGATAGTCGCTATATGCTTGCTAATATCCCTTGATATTTCTTTGTACAAGCATTTGAATCCAGGAGATAAGTTCTCCATAAATATTGTAGAATTAATATAATAGGGAGCTCTTAAACCATGATAATCAATGGCTTCACCAAGTTGAATGAAATTAATGCCAACAAATTTCATACTACGAGCTAGTCTTGGCTCCATCATGACATATACATGTTTAACGCCGGTTTCAATACTCATAGTTGCAGCAGCCATATATAAGCCAATAGCAATAAATGGAAAGCAACGTAGTTCGGTTTCTGAATAACTAGACTCACTAATTGCACCAATTGCTGAGCCTTTGAACTTATCGGTTTTACGTCGTCTAAAATCAGCTTTTACGGCAAGACGAGAAATTTCAGCAATTTCGTGGCGTGGAAAGTTACTTGGATGTAGTTCTTTATTCTGGATGGCTTCGAGACAATATTTTTCTATCGGCAATACTTCCGATGCATTTGCCGATTTTACCACTCGAACACAGCTGGTATAAGTATTAGAGGGTTTATGTTTGATCATTGAAAAAATCGATTGGGCATCAAATTCATCTTGCTCTTTGCCTTCATCTTTTACTTTTTCAAAGGCCAATTCTTCACAGTATACATTATGGCGAATACGGAATACTTCATCTCTAAGTTCATCGTTAACGGCAACTTCAGGCTTTAAGAATTGAGTGAAATGCTCAGCAATGTTCATTGCATCATGATTAACTTTCATTGATGCAATGCGTTTAGTGATATTTCCAATTACCGGCGCATTTAGCAATTTCTTGCTCCAATTCATTAGACCTCAGCTCCCTTATATATGATAATTTATGTTTACTATTATTACTTTTTTTTAATCTGCTTGTATAATCATTTAGCATTATCAGTGAGTAAGTATAGATTATATTAGTTAAGTACTTATTACATACTTGGCTATTTTAAGCAATTTTATCTGTTTCACTACCGAGTTTAGCTTTAATAGGGACTATTTCCATTGCGGTTTGATAACCGATATCAAACAATGAAAACTTTTTTGCTTCACTCATGCCAAAGTCAACAGCAGAGCACAAACCGGTATTGATGATAATGGTATTGTGCCAAAATGCGTCATTAATATATTCACGTGAAATAGTGGTCATAAAAGTACGGATCAGTAAGGTGACATAGTTAACGATGGGGAACATGCCATTGGTTTTAAGGTCATCATACTCATGCTCACCACGTAGACGAAAACACAGTACTGGCGTACCATCCATAGCCCAATCACGGTGTAAGGCATCTTCAGATAATATACTGCCATCAACCATCAAGTGTTGGCCAAATTTTTTGAAACTGAACACCAAGGGAATTGACATAGAGAAGCGCACAGCTTGAGAGATCTTCATGCCTGGTGTCCGTTCTCGATTAAAAATAACCGGGCGGCCTGTTTTAACATCCGTTGCGACAATATGTAAGTTTCGTTCGAGCTCGATAAAGGTTTTTCCTTGTAAGTGATGATCCACCCATTGCTCGAAGACATCACCAGAGCTTAGACCACCATTACGAATTAAACTGACTAATGAAAAACCTCTAAATTGGTTATAGTTTGTGGTTATTGCAATATGCTTAATATTGTCTATCGACAGTCCCGCAGCATATAAGCTTGCTATGATACTGCCACCAGATACCCCGACAATATGAGAAAAGTTAATATGCAAATCTTTTAATGCTTGCAATACGCCGATATGAGCAGGTAACCGTGTTCCACCGCCAGCTAAAATAGGTACAATACTTACCACGCATTCTTCTCCATGTACTTAGGTTATTTAATTATGGGCAAAAATTTAGAATTCGCTAGCGACAAAATGTGCTAACTTCAACGATAGTGATAAATTTTTAGGAAGGGTGAAATATGAGTCGACTATTATTGCGACTATTATTGATGAGTGTGCTGTTCAGCTCGACAGCCTACAGTAGCTTAGTTGAAACCGTGGGGTTAATAAAGCCTTCTGTGGTTGGTATTGGTGTTTACACACCTACAGGACAGCCAAAAAATCAACTGTATGGTAGTGGCTTTGTTATTGGTGATGGCACTTATGTTGTTACCAATAGTCATGTTATTGCTAAAGAGCTAGACGAGGGCTTGTTGCAAGAATTAGTTGTTTTTACTGGTAAAGGAGTGGCGGCAAAAGTAAGAATAGCGACCTTGATTGCTACAGATAAAGAGCATGATATTGCAATTTTGAAAATTAAAGGTCAGCCATTACCGGCATTACAACTTGCGCAAAGCAAGTTTAAGCCTGAAGGAAGTTCTATTGCATTTACGGGGTTTCCCATTGGTGCAGTACTAGGGCTTTATCCTGTGACGCATAGAGGTATTATTGCTGCGGTAACGCCAACCATTATTCCGGTTGATGATTCAAGACAAATCAGTATTGCGATGATTAAGCGCTTAAGAGATCCTTATTTAGTTTACCAATTAGATGCAACGGCTTACCCTGGCAATAGTGGCAGTGCTATGTACGATCTAGAAACAGGTAAGGTTATTGGTATTATTAATAAAGTTTTTGTGCAAGAAAGTAAAGAAACGGTGATCAGTAAACCCAGTGGCATTACTTATGCGATACCGGTTAAATATCTTCATCAACTTTTGAAACAACATAATATTAAAAGCTAGCCGTTGTTAATCTTCAGCATTAAGGCGTTGATTATGTTCCATGGCTTGATTGCTTAATAGTGTGGATATGGCGACAAGCTCAATTTTATTCTGTTTAAGTAATGGTAACAGCTTAAACAAAGCTGCAATTGTTTCAGGATGGGGATGAGCAATCGCCACGACACCATGATAGCGTTTAGCGTCTCGTATTAATTGCTCGAATTGACTTTGGATATAGCTATATTCTAGTTTATTGTCGAGAAAAATATGACGATGTAGACTAGGTACACCAAAGTTTATTGCTATTTTCTCTGCTTGGCTGGCACTGGTGGTCATACTGTCGACAAACATTAAATTTCTTTCACTGAGAAATTGCATGGTCCAAGCCATGGGTTGATATAATTCAGTTAGTTTGCTGCCCATGTGGTTGTTAATGCCTAAAGCGAAAGGTATCTCTGTAAAAGCATTGGTTAAACTTTGTCGAATACTACTTTCATTCATTGTGCTGGTGAGAGCTCCTGGACCGAGTTTTTTGCCATTTTTTGCTTCCATTGGAATGTGCAGGATGACCTCATTATTTTGTCCTTTCGCCTGTAACGCTAAACTCTTTCCATAGGGGGTATGCGGCAAAATTGCGTAACTGATAGCACCGGGTAAATAAAGCGCTTGAACATCACTTTTTCGATAACCAAGGTCATCAATAATAATCGCAACTTGTGCTGATTGGGCATAAATTAAAAAGGGACAGAGCAAGCTTAATATCAGCAGTAATCGAAGCACGGTAAGTTTTTCTCATGTTAAATAACGCTTTTAGGTTAACAGTTCGGCAGGGTAAAATCGATAAGTTCAACAGCTAAGAGTGCAGAGGATTATCGACACCAAAGTTTTGGATTGACGGCTTTACCTACATGCCTAATCTCAAAATACAACCCAGAGTCAGCTTGGCCACCACTTTGGCCAACTAAAGCTATAGGTTCACCGGCTTCAACGCGCTCGCCTACAGACTTAAGTAATGCCTGGTTATGACCGTATAAACTCATATAACCATCGCCATGATCAACAACTGATACCAGCCCATAACCGTTAAGCCAATCAGAAAAAAGAATTGTGCCACTGTGAATGGTTTTAACTTGTCGACCAACGGGGGCGGCAAGAAATACCCCTTTCCATTTTAGATAACCTTGTTTACTTGAGCCGAAGTTGTGACTAATCCGGCCTTTAACTGGCCAATTAAGCTTACGTTTTAATTTACTTAAGCCCACTAAGTTTTCAGCCGCTTGTGCAGCAGCAGCCATTTTTTTCAGCAAGGTTACAAGAGCTGATTCTTCTCGCTCCAATTTGCTCAGCTTTTGTTGGCCAGTAAGGGCTTTTTGATTCAAGGCTTTTAGGGTTTGCTGTTGTTTTACTTTTGAAAGTTCAAGAATTTGCTTTTGTTGGCTTTGCGCCTGAGTTAACTGAGTAAATTGTTCAGCTTTTACTTGCTGTTGAGTCCGAATGTCATTTAATTTGGCAATAGTACTTTTAAAGGTGTCTATTTCCTTAATGCGAGCAACATTGAGGTACTGGTAATGGGTTATTGTACGTTGCACACTGCTGGGCTGTTGTTGATTAAGAATTAGTTTTAAGTAGTCGTGATGTCCGGCAGAGTAGGCTGCTCTTAATTGCTTGGCTAATATTTGTTCTTGTTGTGATTTAGCTGACTCTAGTTGCTGCTGTTCATCAGCGAGCTGACTAATTTTTTTGCGCACGGCGAGCAAGCTTTGCTTAGTTTCTCGTAGCTTTTTAGTCATTTCTCCGATAGCTAAGTCATCTGTTTTTAATTGTTGTTCTAAATCGGTAATTTTTACTGTGGTGTTTGATAATGTTTGTTTTTGTTGGTTAATTCTGCGTTGAATATCATTGAGTTGTTGATTTGTTTTTGTCGTGTTTTTTGCACTTGTGTCAGCTTGGCCGTAGGCCGTTAGCGAACAGAAAAGTAGTAGCAGCGTTATATAATAAACATAGCCAAGGTTAAATTGACTATGTTGGTCTATTTTTGTTGTGCTATTCACCTTAAGAAAATCTTGCTGCTAAATTAACTTTAATAAATTACTACCTGTCATTTCTTCCGGCTGAGGCATATCCATCAGTGCTAGTATCGTTGGAGCTATATCGCTTAAAGCTCCCGTTTCAGCTATTTCTGCATTACGACCAATATAAATCAGTGGTACGGGTTCACAAGTATGTGCGGTATGAGCTTGTCCTGAAACATTGTCCATCATTTGTTCTGCATTACCGTGATCAGCGGTAATTAAGCATTCACTATGGGTTTTTTCTAATGCAGTAAGTACTCGCCCTATACTGGTATCGACTGCTTCACAGGCTTTTACTGCAGCATTAAAGTCTCCGGTATGCCCAACCATATCACCATTAGGGTAATTACAAACAATAAAATCATGCTCTGCACTTTCGATAGCGGCAACTAACTTATCGGTTAGCAGTGTTGAATTCATCTCTGGCTGTAAGTCGTAAGTTGCTACTTGTGGCGAAGGGACTAAGATGCGTTGTTCACCATTAAAAGTGTCTTCTTTGCCGCCACTGAAGAAAAAGGTTACATGGGCATATTTTTCTGTTTCTGATATCCGCAGTTGAGTTTTATTATGCTTTTCTAACCATTCTCCTAGTACATTATTCAGTTGTACTGTCGGGAAGGCGCAAGGGGCGTCGATATCTGCCGCATACTCGGTTAACATAACAAACTCGCTAAGTTTCGGCTGGCGTTGGCGTTCAAAACCTGAAAAGTTTTTTTCGGTAAAGCAGCGAGTAAATTGACGAGCACGATCGGCGCGAAAATTCATAAAGATCATGGCATCGCCATCTTGCACTTGAATAGTATCGCCATTTGGCAGAGTGATAGCAGAAGCTTGAACAAACTCATCATTTTCATCACGTGCATAGGCGGCATGTAAAGCGTCTGTAGCTTGGCTATATTGAAATTCAGCTTGGCCTGAAACCATTAAATTATAAGCTAACTCGACTCGCTCCCAACGTTGATCTCTATCCATAGCATAGTAACGACCAATAACCGAGGCTACTTGTCCACAGCCGAGCTCATCAAACTTTGCTTGTGCTTTTATTAGCGAGGCTTCAGCACTACGTGGCGGAGTATCACGACCGTCTAAAAAGGCGTGTAAGTAAACTGACTTTGCCCCTTGCTTAGCCGCCATGTCTAACATAGCAAAAATATGCTCTTCATGGCTATGAACACCACCTGGCGATAATAAACCAAAAACATGGATAGCTTTGTTATTATTAACGGCGTTTTCAACTGCTTTAACTAATGTTGGGTTGTTTTGAAATTCATTATCTTCAATAGCTTTGGTGATGCGGGTAAAGTCTTGATAAACAATTCGTCCGGCGCCTAGGTTAACATGACCGACTTCAGAATTGCCCATTTGCCCGTCTGGTAAACCTACCGCCATACCGGATGTTTCAATCAACATATGCGGCTTATTGGCCATTAAGTCGTCTATTACCGGTGTTTTGGCATGATAAATGGCATTTGATTCTGGGTTTTCTCGATACCCCCAACCATCTAAAATAATAAGAACTGTTGACTTCTTGTTTGGCATCACGGTTTCCTTTATACGAACAAAGATAAGTAAAATTATTTTTCACTCTGAGTATATCAAGACATGCAGTGAATATCTTGTGTCTGTTAAGAGAAAATGTTTCGAAGTGGAGATCAAATTTCATTGATCGCGCTTAAGTTATTTCAGCAATCTGATTGACGATGAAAAGTTCAGTTTGGGTTTAGTTTATTAGCCTGTATACTATGGCAAATTTTTAGTTAATTAGAATGTAACACTTATGGATCAACTTATTACTTTTGCAATGAGCCAACCTTTACTTAGTACGGCTTGGCTGGTTATTGTTTTACTGATTATTGCGATTACGATCAGAATTCAAATGTCACCGATCAAACAATTAAGTACACAGCAAATGACTTTTTTAGTGAATAGAGAGTCTGGTGTTGTGGTCGATAGTCGTAGCGAAAAAGATTTTAAAGCCGGGCATATTATCGATGCACTGCACCTTGATAATGAAAAAGTGAGTAAAAATGACTTCGCTACTCTTGAAAACCATAAAGATAATCCCATCATTGTAGTATGTAGTGCTGGTCTTAGTGCTGGCAAAGTCGCTAACCAGCTAGCAAAAGCCGGCTTTACCCGCGTAAATTTACTAAAAGGTGGTATGAATGCTTGGTTAAGTGCAGGTTTACCTGTCACCAAGTCGTAAGCACCTAACAACGGATTATCATGATGGCAGTTGACATATATACCAAAGTAACTTGTTTTTATTGCATGAGAGCGAAAGCTTTACTTGATGATATGAATGTTAGTTATAACGAAATTAAAATTGACGGTGATGCCCCATTACGTGAAAAAATGATCACACGTAGCCAGGGAGCTGCAACAGTACCTCAAATATTTATTAACAACAGCCATATTGGTGGTTGTGATGATTTATTTGCATTACACGCGCAAGGGAAATTAGCTTCACTTTTAGCATTATAATATCAGTGAAAAACTTAGCATAAAAGCCATTGGATAATGGCGTAAATAGACAGGAAATAAACCATGGCTGACGAAATTCAAAACAACGAAGAAGCAACAAACGAACAAGCAGTGCCACAATTTGCTATTCAACGCGTATATACCAAAGATATCTCATTTGAAACGCCTAATTCACCGGCAATTTTTCAAAAAGAATGGAAGCCTGAAGTACAATTAGATATTGACACTAAATCGGCTAAACTTGCTGATGATACTTATGAAGTAACATTATCTCTAACAGTAACCGCTAAAGTTGAAGAACAAACCGCATTTTTAGCAGAAGTTAAGCAAGCAGGTATTTTTACTATTGGTAATATCCCTGAAGCACAATTAGCACACACTATTGGTGCCTTCTGCCCGACCACGTTATTCCCATATGCTCGTGAAGCTGTGGCCAACTTAGTTAGCCGTGGTTCATTCCCACAAATTAACTTAGCCCCGGTGAACTTTGAAGCCTTATTTGCTAATTACGTACAACAACGTGCGGCACAAGCAGAGCAAGTGCAAGTAAGCACTGAAACGCACTAATTTATGAACCCTAATTCTGCCGCAATTTCAGTTATTGGCGCTGGCTCATACGGCACCGCACTGGCAATCTGTTTAGCGCGAAATGGTCATAAAACCTTGCTTTGGGGGCGTGATGCTAGTCACGTTGCCGAAATGGCGAGTACGCGTGCTAATGAGAAGTACTTGCCGGGCAGTAAGTTTCCTGAGCCATTACGGGTTAGTGATGATTTAGCTAAGGTGGTTGCTGCTAGTAAAAACATTCTATTAGTTGTGCCTAGTCATGCTTTTGGTGAAATGTTGGCGCAAATAAAACCACATTTACGCAAAGATGCACGCTTGGTGTGGGCAACTAAGGGCTTAGAGCATGAGTCAGGACGTTTGCTGCAAGATGTTGCTCGCGAAGCCTTAGGGAATGAAATTTCTTTAGCTGTGCTCTCTGGCCCCACTTTTGCTAGAGAAATGGCGGCAGGGCTACCAACAGCAATATCGTTATCTTCAACAGATGAACAGTTTGTTAGTGATATTTCTAACTTATTACACTGTGAGCGAACTTTTCGCGTTTACAGTAATAGCGATTTTATCGGTGTGCAGTTAGGTGGAGCGGTGAAAAATGTCATTGCCATCGGTGCTGGCATGGCTGACGGTATTGGTTTTGGTGCGAATGCTCGTACAGCATTGATCACCCGTGGCTTAGCAGAAATGACCCGTTTAGGTTGTGCGTTAAATGCAGAGCCTTCAACATTTATGGGTATGGCTGGTTTAGGTGATTTAGTCTTAACTTGTACTGATAATCAATCGCGAAATCGACGTTTTGGCTTAGCCTTAGGTGGTGGAGCTGAAGTTGAACAAGCGATGGCTGATATTGGCCAAGTAGTGGAAGGCTATCGTAATACTAAAGAAGTTTATCTGTTAGCGCAGCGTATGGGCGTGGAAATGCCTATTGTTGAGCAGGTTTATCAGGTGCTTTATTGCGGTAAAGATGCCAAGTTAGCCGCTGCAGATTTATTATCTCGTGAACGCAAATTTGAATAGCTGAAAATTTAAGTTATTATTTTAATAGGCATACACTATTTATGGTATATGCCTTTTTTATGCGCTAATGAGTAACTGATAAGCTTTAAATTGAATTTGCAAAGCCTAATTGGCGCCAAGCTTCATAAACAATAACGGCAGTGGCATTTGATAAGTTCATACTGCGGCTATCTTTTAGCATCGGGATCCTGATTTTGTCTTGATCTGGAATTTGTTGTCTGACTTCTTCGGGTAATCCTCCGGTTTCAGAGCCAAATAACAGGTAATCACCAGATTGAAAGCTAACATCACCATAATAGCCGGTAGATTTAGTGGTAACGGCTAACACACGCTTAGGCTGTTCAGATTCAACAAAGCTTTGATAATTTGCATGACGCTTTAGGGCCGCAAACTCATGATAATCTAAGCCCGCTCTGCGTAATTTTTTATCTTCTAGATCAAAGCCTAATGGTTCAATAAGGTGTAATCTAAAACCGGTATTAGCACATAGTCGGATTATATTGCCAGTATTGGGTGGAATTTGAGGTTGAAATAAAACGACATCTAACATATTAAGTGCTTAATAAATTGTATAATTGCAGCATTATACCGTGCTTGCAGCGAATGCTTAAGTCTTGCTTGATAAATAACGGCTTAATATTTATTACTAGGAGTTCAAATAGTGAAACAACCACTAGATTCGAATCAATATGCTTACCTTGTTAGGCTCGCAGCATTTGCGGCGACAGCAACGGCATTAATCTTAGTGTTGCTAAAGCTATATGCGTGGTTTGCTACAGATGCGAGCGCTATGCTTGCCTCAGCAACGGATTCAATTCTAGATTTATTTGCCTCGATTATGAATGTGGTCATTTTGCGCTTTGCTCTGGCGCCGGCAGACAAAGAACATAAATTTGGTCATGGTAAAGCAGAAAGTCTTGCTGGCTTAGTACAAGCTGCGTTTGTGCTCGGCTCAGCATTATTATTGGTGTTTAATGGCCTAGATCGTATTATTAACCCACAGCAGATCGTACGAACGGAAGTTGGTATGGTTGTTTCTATCATTGCCATTGTGATGACATTGTCTTTAGTGATGCTACAAAAATACGTTATCAAGCGCACTAAATCTGTGGCGATTAGTGCCGATGCTCTACATTATCAATCAGATTTATTATTGAATTTAGGGGTACTCGCTGCGCTATTTTTAAGTCAAGGCTACTGGCTACAAGCTGATGGCGTTTTTACTGTTGCGGTGGGGATATTTCTATTAATAGGTGCGGGTAAAATAATCTGGACCAGTGTTCATCATTTAATGGATCATGAACTGACAGATGAAGAGCTAAAAACCATTAGAACAATTGTATTAGCACATGAAGGTGCGCATGGTTTACATGAATTACGCACACGGCAAGCAGGTCCTGATCGCTTTATTCAATTTCATTTAGAGTTAGATGAAAAGTTATCATTGCTCGAAGCTCATGGTATTGGTGAGGCTATTGAAAGTGAAATTATTCGAGCATTGGCACCCTGTGAGGTCTTTATTCATCATGATCCACTGTCAGTGGTTAAGCCTTCAGACAAAAAAAAAAGCTTTGTGAGCGATTAAATCTGAGTCGTTATTGATGCTGAGCAAACCAAGCTATAGCATTATTTATTGCAATATCACGGTATTGATCGATCTCAAAAAATAGTTCGTGATAGGCGCCAGATACCACTATCGGCTTAACTTCAGGGTAATAACTTGGCTTAAGTTTATTGAGTTGTAGGCAAAAATTATTCTGGGCATTATTAGCAATAATGCACTCTTTCTCTGCTTGCATCAGCTGTATTGGCAATGATAATTTTTTCAAGTCAATGAATAGTTTATCTGTGTTTTTCATTGCCTGTTGCAACCAATGAAATGTCACCCCTCCAAGCTTTAGCTCTGGGCGTTGATGATACAAATCACGAAAACGTTGAAAACGCGGTTGTGAGTGCATTAAACGGTTTTCATCAAATGAACTTAGATTGCTATCGCTTTGTCCGAGAAAATACCACGGAGTATTGGACAGGCAATTATTTATTATCGTGCCTGTTGTGACTAAAAATTTAGCTAACCAAGTTGGCAGACCATTACTTGCGATAGCGATCATCGGAGAACTTAAACTTAATGCTTTGATATTGTTAGGATAAATCTGAAGATATCTTAACGCAATAGCACCGCCCATTGAGTGTGCCAGCATAAAAGAGTTTTGCTGATGTTGTGGATACGTTACGGGTAAAACTTGACTGAGTAATTGATGTAAGTCGCGCGCGTAATGATCAAAACTCTCGACATAGCCTTGTAAACGATTAGCTGTTAAGCGCATAGAAAGCCCTTGGCCACGATGATCAATAATCACACAGTCATAGCCTAAAGCATCTAAATCAAAAGCTAATTCTTGATATTTTAAGTAGCTTTCTGAACGACCGGGAACAATCGCAAGGTAAGGCTTATCAGGGCGTGTAAAATTAGTGGCATAAGCAATATCAACCTGATCAACGGTAGTGAATGAGGCTTGGTGGATAGATTGCCAAAACTTTTTGATGGCGGCAATTTTTTCTGCAGTGAGTGCACGCTTACTTACTAAGTTTGCTGCGCTAGTCAATGAGCTAATCCTTATAAGGCAATAAATAGAAAATAAAACTAGCCGTTACTTACTAGCCAATACTTAAAGTCGTGTTTTACTACTCTCTATCGGTAGTTTAATGGTCACAGTGAGGCCATTATTTGTATTGTTGCTTGCACTGATAATGCCATTATGGGCAATAACAGCTTGTTTGGCTATTGCTAAACCTAAACCTGTACCACCGGTGGCTCGATCGCGTGCCTGCGCTACTCGGTAAAATGGTTCAAACAATTTAGGCAAATCATCGACAGGAACTCCAGTGCCAGTATCGACAATTTCAATGATAAAATTAGTATTTGTTTTATTCAAGTAGACGTTAAGTTCATCGTTGCCATGACTATATTTTACCGCATTAATCAAAATATTATTAAAGGCACTGGATAAAAGTGTCGGATCTGCTTGGATTAAAGCCGTGCTTTCACTGTGAAAGTTAATGGTAATAGATTTTTCATTGGCGATATATTGCGCATCTTCGATGCAAAGTATTAAGAGTTGCTTAAGGTCGACAGACATTAACTCCATTTGGCTTATGGTGTTCTCTAAACGCGATAAAGATAAAACATTGCCAATCATTTCATCGAGCCTAGCCACTTCTAGTTCACAACGTTGTAGATGCTTATGAAGCGTCGCTTGCTCTATGTCTTTTTGTTGCGCCAAGCCTAGGGCAATTTGTAATCTAGTCATTGGTGATCTAAGTTCGTGCGAAACATCAGCCATAAGTCTTTGATGAGAACCAATATTTTGTTCCAATTTTTCCGCCATTAAGTTAAAGCTGGCTGCACAAGTACCAATTTCATCATTGCGCTGTGCAATTAAAGGTACGCGAGCACTGAATTCGCCATCGCCAAAGCGGGTGGCGGTTTTTTGCATTGCTATCAGTGGTTTTGTGAACGAACGAGTGAGTAACCAAAGTAAAATCGAACTGATGATGATAGGAATAGCCAAACGTATCCAAGTCGGAATATGTTGTATTAAACCGCCAAAGGGAGGCTTTCGATCACGGCTTGCAAGAAATAATTGATAAGGTGTACCTGCAATATCAAAGGCTAAGGGGCCGGTCATTCGATAAAATTCAAACTTTACCGTCGTGAGGCTTTCCAAATTGTTTTCACTCAAAAAATTTTTTAAGTTTTCAATTTGCCATTTTTTTGATGAGTGTATTTGATTAGTTTGCATATTTTTTAACAGTAATTCGCGATCTGCTTTTCTTGATAAAATACTCAATGTTGCCTGCGGCGTTTTTGGTGGACTGCGTTTAATTAAGAGGTCAAGTCGCTTAATTCTCGCTATATCGGAATGGTGACTAGGGGCAATAAAACTTTTGGTTCTAAATTGTTCGGAAACCAGTCTAGTGATGCCAATGGTTAATATGACAATTAACCAAAAGCAGATAAATAATTTCGCACCAATAGAAGAAAATTTCTCTCTAAGTTTTAGCATTACGCTAGCTCTCCTGCCAAGAAAATATAACCGGCACCCCGGATCGTTTTAAGCTTGTCATTTGGGCTAAAAGGTAACAGTTTTCGTCTAATATTACTGACATGCATATCGATACTGCGATCAAAAGCGCTTAGCTTTCGTTTGAGTACTTGCTCTGATATTTCATCTTTACTGACAATACTGCCAGGCTTTGACATTAAATATTCAATGATCTGGTATTCAGTACCGGTAAGCTCTATCTGTTGATCATGACAACTAACCTGTCGTGTTGCATGATTAAGCATTACGCCGTTAACTTTCAATGATGAGCTTGCTACTTTACTATTTTGCACAATGTTGATTCGGCGTAAAATAGCATTTATTCGTGCTAATAATTCACGGTGTTGAAACGGTTTGGGTAAGTAATCATCAGCGCCTAGCTCTAATCCTAATATACGATCGGCATTATCACCTTTAGCGGTCAGCATCAAAATAGGGGTTTTATGATTACCGCCGAGGGCTTTTAATACTTCGAAACCGGTTAATCCGGGCATCATAACATCTAATAAAATTAATGAAATATTATCATCAAATGCTTTTTCTAAGCCTGTTATACCATCATGGCAACAAATTAATTCGAAACCTTCTGTCGCAAGGTAATCAGATAGTAAATCAGCGAGCTCTTTATCATCATCTATTAATAAAAGTTTATGCTTTTTCATTGTTGCTCTCGTTAACCGCTAATAATCTATTGCCATAATAGCGTATATATTTACGACTTTTTAAGATCTTTACATAACATTTACGTTGGTTTGCGTTTCTTTTCGTTGTGCAATTTATACTGGTGTTGAATTAATTGAGGAGTACAATTTATGAAAATGCAAAGACTATATTCAACAATCAAACCGTATGTTGCGATGGCTGTTATCGCACTGACAATGACTAGCCTTAATGTGAACGCTATTGGTCACAAAAATGAAGAAAATAATCCGAGTGCCCAGCACCAAAAGGGTGAAGGACACGGTAAGCATCATAACAAAATGAAAAAGCACTTTCATCGCTTAGTTAAAAAACTAGCTTTAAGTTCAGAGCAGGAAATTAAGCTTAAAGCTATTTTCGCTAATATGAAAACTAAGCGCCAAGAGCAAAAAGATCCGCTTGCTGGCTTTAAAAAGCAAGTTGAATCATTGATGCTAGCAAGTGATTTCGATGAAAACAGCTTTGCAGCTATCTATGCAGAATACCAACCGAGTTTTCAAGAGATGGCTATGCAAAAGGCTAAGACTCATCACGAAATTATGCAAGTATTAACGCCTGAACAACAAAAGAAGTTCACAAAAATACAACAGCATAAAGGGCGAGGTTGATAAGCCTGAGTTTAGCTTAATAGGCTAAATGAGAATATTTTAGACATTTTGCTTTCTACCACTTGGCCATTTTTTTTGGCCGGTAGAAAGCGCCATTCTTCCATGGCGTTACGGATGGTGTTACGGAAGTAACTTGCTTTACTTCTGCTTTTACTTTCAAACTGCAGATCTTTTACTAAACCGTTTTTATCGATGTTGAACTTGACCATAATTTCTAATTCTATGCCTTTTCTTTTCGCAGAAGAAGGATATTTAGGTTCAACAGAGCTGATTAACTTAGCGGCAATATTTGTCGGGTTGAGTTTTAATACCTTGCTGGCTTTATCAGCTAGCATGGCTTGATTAGGTCCGTTCTTGTTTATCTGGTTCACTGATGACTGTTGGTCGATGCCATCATGAGTTTTGTTTAACGCAGCTATTTTATCATATTGAGACACCTTAGGTTCGGTTAACAATGAAGCAAGTTGCTGCGCGTAGGGATTTGCTTTTATTGTCGTATTTTTTGAATCTGTTCGTTCGAATGCAATTTCGGACATTGACTTTGTTCGTCGGCTATTGCTATTAAGGTTATCACTGGTGTGTGTTTGACTCGTTAACTCTGCATGGTGCTGGTTGGTATTCTTTTTAGTGTCTGTATTGGCTCGAACAATCGGCAGTTCATTATAATAAGCTGTGGTTTTGTGCTCATTAGTCGGCTTAGATTTATCTAAAGGTGCTTTTACTGTAAAAGCGTTATCTTTTTTTATTGCCTGCTGAAGTGAAACATCACGGCTGTTTGCTATAGATTCTTGACGGTTATTTGAATCCTCAATAGCTAATAGTTGGCTTGCAAGAGAGGTATTAGATTGGGCCGGTTGAAAAGTTAAAGGCGCATAAGTTATTAAACTTTCTCTGAGTGTTTTAGGTGAATTTTGAATTGAAATACTGCCCGATTGCAAATCAATGATCGGCAAAGTCAATGAGTATTTAGAAAATAGAAAAACAATAGCGAGCAATACAGTGCAAGATGCTAACCATTTGCCGGAATCGGTGCTTTTTGTACAATGTTGTTGATCTAATAATCTCATAACACGTTGTTTTAAATCACCACCAGAGGCCGCCATAGCCATATTAGGAATGGTGTGGTGACGGTGTTTTTGGCATAACGATGCGGTGTCAGCCAAGGTATGTGCATAGGCAAGTGGACTACCACTATGCTGCACGGCAATATCATCGCTACAGTATTCTCTTTCATTGCGCATTTGTTTGGAAACCCAACTCACGGCAGGATGAAAAAATAAAAGAATTTCAACCAGAGTTTGTAGAAAGTTAACCAGATAGTCATGGCGTCGAATATGGGCTAGTTCATGCAGTAATAGCATATCTAGTTGTTGTGGTGATAATCCCGAAAGCATACTAAAAGGAATAAGTACTATCGGTTTTAGCCAACCTATAGCCATTGGCACATTGGTTTTGCTAGAGACTAATAAGACTACTTTTCTTGATAGCCCAACTTTATTGATTAAGCCCTCAAAACGAACTTGCAGCGCTAAATCAACGGTCGTGCAACCTTGAGTTGGTAGTTTGTTCACATTGTATAGCTCGATGGTTAACTTAAGCGCAAGTGTGAAAACAATAGCAAGCCAAAGCATGGCAAGTACTGGTAAATATTCCAGCCATTCAATATACCAAACATTTGCTTGTATCTGCTCTAGGTAAAGACTTTGATCTACCAGTGGCAATGCATGTACAAAGTTGGCTACTTGCCGGTATTCAATATCGTAAATAATAAAAAATGTGACGGCAGGTAAAATTAAATTGGCTAGCATCGCCATAGAGCTTAGCGCGTAGCGTAATTGAGACTTTTTATAGGAGATTAATGACAGTAATATTTTTAATACTAATGCAACCAAAACTCCTTGCCATAAAAAATGGATAAGAGTGATGGCTAAACCAGCTAATAATGGACTATTTATTAAGCTTTCCTGCATCATGGATAGTTTGAATTACCTTTGAGTTTTAATTGATTATGATTGTTGCTCTAGCTCATTGAGTAACTGTCTAATATCCTCAATTTCTTCTTTACTTGTCGAGTTATCTAAAGCACGCATCACCAACTTTGAGGTTGAACCGCCAAATGCTTTTAAGACTAAATCTTTCAATAAAGACGATTGTGTGACCCTCTCACTATTCGCCGGAGCATAAACATGTGCTCGATTACTTTCATCACGAATAACCAAGGCTTTTTCGTGCATTATTTGTAATATTTTCAGTACTGTAGTATAGCCCGTCTTTTGAGTTTGGCTAACTGTTTCATGAATTTGTCGAACCGTGGCAGGTCCCATTTTCCAAAGGATATTAAGTAACGTTAGCTCTGCTTCCGTTGGTTTAATATCTGATTTATCTCGTGACATTGAGATTCCTTAAGGCGAATATTTTCAGAATTATCATACGAATATGCTCGTATATTATTCCGACCATCCTAGCTTGAGATGAATAAATGAGCAATAGTAATTGCAAAATTGTTTTGATTAATTAACCTCAGCTCGGGATAAGAATTAATTAAATTGAACTAAGTGCCCGTTCCACGATCCGATCTTTCGACCAAGAAAAAACAGAAAGATAATAAGGAACGGGCATGAATAAACTAGTTGAAATATTCTGTGATGTCGATGATTTTTGTCGCGTATTTATCCCACAATGGGAGAAACAATTAATTGCTGATGGAAGTATCAAGCGAAATCGTCCATGCCGTATGGCTATGAGTGAGATAATCACTATATTAATTGCTTTTCATACATCAAATCATCGCGACTTTAAAAATTATTATAAAGGTTATATTGCTAAGTTTTATCGTTCACATTTCCCTAGCTTATTGAGCTACACTCGATTTTTAGAAGTGATGCCTAAAGCGGTCGTTCCACTTTCTAGCTACTTTTCAATACTTAAAGGTGAGTCTACAGGTATTGAGTTTATTGACTCTACAAGCATAAAAGTATGCCATAACTTAAGAATTCCTAGACATAAAACATTTGACGGTATAGCCGAACGGGGCAAAGGAACAATGGGTTGGTTTTATGGGTTCAAACTACATTTAGTCACTAACTTTAGAGGTGAAATAGTTGAGGCTAAATTAACTACTGGCAATGTTCACGACACAAAGCCCGTATTAGCCTTAGCTAAAAACTTAAAAGGGAAGTTATATGCAGATAAAGGCTATATAAGCAAAAAAATTAACAGTTGGTTTGAAGGAAAAAGGAGTTGATTTGATAACAACCGTGCGCCGTAATATGAAAGCCAAAGCTATGTCGTTATGGGATAGAGCAATGTTATCTAGACGGTTTATTATTGAAACGATAAATGATCAATTGAAGAATATATCTCAAATAGAGCATTCGCGTCATCGTAGCCCTAATAGTTTTATGTTGAATTTACTGGCAGGTTTAGTGGCTTATTGCCTTAAAGAAAATAAGCCAACCCTTAATATTAGTGACGTAGAGAAGAATGCTATGGTTAGGGCTTAACCCGATCTGAGGTTAATTAGCAAAAAAAATTAAAAGTTATAGTTATTCAGGGTTTTGCTGATATTCGTTAACTGATGAGATAACTTGGCGTGAACGGTGTGGAAAGTTACTGAAAATACCATCCACTTGGTATTGTAAACACTGTTTGATTTGCTCAGGGTTATCTACCGTATAAACCCAAACTTTCAGGCCACGACGGTGAGCGTCATTAACGATTTCAGTATTGAGACAGTCAATAGTAAGGTTTAACAGTTTAACTTTTAGCTTGATACAAAACTTAGCATAATCAATTGGGCAGCAGGCAATTAATGCTGCTGTAGTGATTTTGGGTAGATGCTCAACGGCATAGGTAAGAGCATGATGATTAAAAGAAGAAATAATGATTTGTGAGTAAGTGATTTCATTATTCAGCTCTGCGTTTCGCAGTAATGCTATAAGCATTTGCATTTCATTAGCAAGCTGAGTGCCTTGCGCGACAGATTTCAATTCCATATTTATCAAACACTGAGTGTTGATACACTTTAAAGCTTGATTTAGCGTACAGATATTATATCTAGCACTGATAAGTTCAGCCAGTGGCAATTGATTAAAGTGAACTTTCGCGGCACCGTTGTACAGGTAACTATCATGCAGGAGAATAAATTCACCGCTGGCTTGATGAAATTGCACATCAAACTCGATACCATCACAGCCTTGTAATATTGCTTGTTGAAATGCTAAAAGTGAGTTTTCAGCAAACTCACCGCTAGCACCTCTATGGGCAATTACTAGCATTTTCTATTGCCTAGATGGCTAAGAATGACAGTCATCGAGCACGACTTAATTACTTGTCATGGGATTTAATAAATCGGCATAATGTTCGCCAAGACGAGTGACGGTTTCAGGTCCTGCTTGTTGATTAAACCTCACCATATTAGGTGCAAAGGTGGTGACAACCGTTGAACCTAACTTGAATCGACCCATTTCGGCACCTTTTTCTAAGGTTATAGCACTCGCGCCAGTTGTAGGGTACTGCCAACGAAAGACATCTTTGCCAGCGGGGGGGGTTACTGTGCCAGCCCAAACCGTTTCAATACTCGCGACAATAGTAGCACCGACTAGTACCATTGCCATAGCACCTTGCTCAGTGTCAAAAATAGCGACTACCCGTTCATTACGGGAAAATAAGTTCGGTACATTATTGGCGGTTAAGGGGTTAACTGAAAATAAATCGCCAGGGACATAAATCATTTCACGTAAAGTACCCGTGACTGGCATATGAATACGGTGATAATCTTTCGGGGCTAAATAAATACATGAAAATTCACCGTCTTGAAATGGTGCGGCAGTGTTTTTATCACCACCAAGTAAGGTTACCAGGCTGTAATTAAAGCCTTTTGCTTGAATAAGCTGCCCTTGTTCAATAGGACCTTGCTGACTAATAGCGCCATCGACAGGATAACAAATGGTGCTGTCATCCTGAAGAATAGTGCGGGCACCATCTTCAAGTTCGCGAGTAAAAAAATCATTGAAAGTTTTAAAGTCAGTAGCATTTTTTAGCTTAGCTTCAGCCATATTAATATCATAAGCTTTAATGAAATAACTGATAGCTTTAGTCGTGAGCCAGCCTGCTTCGGCGGCAGCAAACTTACCTACAAGTCTTGAAATTCCGTGTTTTGGCATCAGGTATTGCAAAGCGATTTTTAATTTATTAATTAACACTATTTTTCCTTAATTTTTTCGTTTTTACAGTTTAATCATTAAAGCGTGACGTTAAGGTGTTATCACCTAAACTGGCTAATATCTTTTGGAAGCTGGCTAAGCGTTCGGGGTGAATTTTACCGGCATTTTTTGCTGCGACTAAGGCACAGCCAGGATCACTTTGATGTTTGCAATCTCGGAATTTGCAAGTGCCTAAATACTCATCAAATTCGATAAAGCCACTACTGACTTGCTCTGGTGATAAGTGCCACAGACCAAATTCGCGGATACCAGGTGAATCGATAAGATCGCCACCTTGTTCAAAGTGGTATAATCGAGCCACGGTTGTTGTGTGTTGCCCAAGCCCTGAGTTTTCTGAAACTATTTTAGTCACCACCCCTAATTCAGGCATTAAGGTGTTAGTAAGTGTTGATTTCCCGACACCAGATTGACCGACAAATATACTGGTATGTTGGCTGAGCTGTAATTTTAATTCGCTAATGCCTTCAGCTGTTTCGTTACTAACATAAGTAACCTGATAACCGATATTACGATAAATATTCAGTTGTTTTTCGATTTCATCACGATTGCTATCATCGAGTAAGTCGACTTTATTCAATAAAATAACTGGCGTGATACCGGTTTGTTCAGCGGCAACTAAATAGCGATCGATGATATCAGCATTAAAGGCTGGTAATACTGATGAAACAATGAGGATTTGGCTAATATTAGCGGCAATGGGTTTAACGCCGTCATAAACATCGGGACGACTCAGTACTGAATCTCGCTCGTGCACGGCTTCGATTACGCCAGAAATACTATGTTGGGTTTCTTTGCCTTTGCGCCAAAGTACCTTATCTCCACAGACTAAAGAGCTAATACTGCGACGTAAATTACACCGGAAAATTTCACCATCACTACTTTCGACATCAGCATGTTGGCCAAAACGACTGATGACAACACCATTTTCGGCGGCAGCAAGTTCATCATCTTGCCATTGCACTTTTTCAGTAGATTTGCGTAACTTTTTACTTTGGTTAGCTTTGATCTGCCGTGCTTGACCTTTGGTTAGTTTTTTGGCTTTAGCCACAAATTATTCTCATTTTATTTCGACTCTATATTACTATGATAACTTACCTGAGCAAATTACAAATAAATTCAATCGTGCTACATTCTCACGTATTATATACTTAAGCATGATTTAAATGCATGTGTAATCGCGCCTTACTGACAACAGCTGACAAGATTTGTTTGCTTCAAGAGGTTAGCATGATGAAGACTAATTGAGATAGGAAAAACAATGAGCGCTAATGATAGCAATTTAATTTGGTTAGATTTGGAAATGACCGGCCTTGAACCCAGCACAGATGTTATCTTAGAGATCGCTACTATAGTCACCGATAGTCAGCTTAATATATTGGCAGAAGGACCTGTTTTTGCCATTCATCAAAGTGACGATGTGCTAGAAAATATGAGCCAGTGGTGCATTGAGCATCATGGTCGCTCTGGTTTAACACAAAGATGTCGCGAGAGCGTCACGACATTAACACAAGCGAGCACTGAAACTTTAGCTTTTTTAACCCCTTATGTTACAAAAGGTAAGTCACCCATGTGCGGTAACAGTATAGGGCAAGACCGGCGTTTTCTTAATAAGTACATGCCAGAATTTGAAGACTATTTTCATTACCGTAATCTTGATGTCAGCACCATAAAGGAGCTGGCGCGGCGATGGCAGCCAGAAGTGCTTGATAAAGTGGTTAAAACGGGCGCGCATTTAGCCTTAGATGATATTCGTGAATCTATTGCGGAACTCAAGGTTTATCAGCAACACTTTTTTAAGCTTTAATCTTAGTTTGCAGTAATGTAATAAAAAGATGCATTGTATCTTTTTTTTATAAATTCCTAGTAGGTCTGACCAGTGTATTGCACTCTAGGTCTACCGCATTATTTTCTCTTAAGGACTTTTATGGGTAATCGCTTTAGTCGGGCCATTAATACTATTAAGAAACTACCGAAATTTAGTCATTCGTTTTTATTTACACAATTATTCTGTTCTCAGGTCAAATATGCTCGCACGTCCAAAGTTATTATTGTTGATATAAAACCGCAGCAAGTTAAATTGCTGATGAAAAACCATAAAAAAGTACAAAATCATATTGGTGGCGTACATGCAATTGCCGCTGCACTATTAGCGGAGTCAGCAACGGGTATCGTTTTTGGCCTGAACCTACCTGATACTGCTCTGCCTTTATTAAAGTCAATGACCATTCACTACCAGCGTCGAATGCAAGGTGATTTAACCGCTATTGCGAGTATTTCTGAATCACAAATTTTCGAGCTGAAACAAGAAAAAGGCAATATGGACATTGTCGTAACCATCACTGATGAGTCAGGTCAACAGCCGATAGTGTGCATCATGAGCTGGGCTTGGGTAACAAAAAAAGCTAAATAACCTGGATTAAGCTATTTACTCAATAATGTTATTTAAGGGCCTGTCAGCGTCTTTTGTCATCCATTCATAGCTGCCGAGCTTTTGAAAAGTATTGCTCGGATTAACTTTGAATGTGCAGATGTTGATATCCACTTTGGCTTTAATGATGAGAGCAATGAGTAAATGGCTAGGCCTACTGATTAATCGTTGCTAATTGAAGTGAAATCCATAGACTGTTATATATTCAAATAACTGGCGAGTATTTAAAATACTTACCTTATTGTTATTTGGCTAAATAAACTACTTTGACTTGTTAGGATTTTACCTCATTCATGGATTCAACACTGCCGTTATACCGTCAGCTTTCAGGCCGCTTTTTGTTATTGGGCTTGAGCTTCTTCTTACTTTGTTTTGTAGGGGGCGCACTTTACTTTCAATACGAGCAAGACTTAGCTGTTGTTAAGTACCAGCAATTACCGACGATTGAAAAGTATAATCAGCGGCAGTTGTTGTTGATTGGGCATGAGCGTCTACTTAATGAGTTGATTGATAGTAAGTATGCGACAAAACTTAGTGAGCATTACCAAATACTTAATGATAAGTTAAAAAATATCTCTGTCTTAAGTCGCAATAATCGACGATTAATTGTACGGTTAACGCAGCGTCTGCAAATGCAAGCTGAAAATGTACGAAGCATAGCCGATAGTGAGCGACGAAATAATCAACTTAAAGACAATGCAATCATACAATTAACACTAGTTGCTGACAGTTTATCGGCCGTAATTGTGAGGCAGAGCCAGCAGCAACAAGAATTGTACCGACAAATAACGCAAGATAACTTGACGGATCGAGTCACTGCCATACGCGCGAAGGCACTAAGTGATTTGGTGAGTAACTTAGATACTAATCGTCAGTTCCGGCAAGCTCTCATTAATGCTTTACTGATGTTTAATCAACTTGATCTTCAATATGACTTGATTAATTTTGATTACATACAGCAAGAAACCAATCATGAAATAAAACAATGGTTGGCGAATGAAGCAAATATTGTCGATAAAAATCAGCAAGAAAACTCGCTATTCGAACAATCTTCCGTGTTATATGCCTTGTTGTTTAGTGAACAGAGTATTTTTGCTAAATGGCGGGGGCAGCTTCGTAGGGTAAACACTTTACAAGCTGAATTAGTTCAACAAAAAGCTGAACTGATGCCGTTACTTGATAAAACACTCATTATTCCAGCACTTAAATCTTCATTGCTTGAGCGACAACTGAGTGTTTGGTCATCACAAGCTAATATAGGTTTGCAGGCTAAGGACACTATTTGGATTGTGATTGCTGTCTTTTGTCTGCTTGTCGTTTTTTTTATCATGGCCTTATTCAGTATACGAAAAAAAATAAAGCATAGTGGTGCGCAAAGTATTGCTGCAGTAAAAACATTAGTCCTGAAAGGTGAAGTACTGACGCCAATACCCAGCCATGAAGTTACAGAAATTATAACTTATATTAAGCAGCTTTTTCGTCCTGAACACAGTGAAACTGATTTTCAAGAGCAACGGCAACAATATCAAAAATATGTCGGTGCTATGTCTCAACATAGTGGCTATATTTTTTTTCAGCTGCCGATAGAGTCAAAGAAAAAACAACAGCAACTATGCAAACTCTTAGCTGTGGACTTCACCACTCAACATTGGCGTCATTGTTTCAGCCGAGCCGAGGTTCGCGTTATTCTGTCAATTGCTCGACGAGCTAAAGATCATCACAGTGTTGAAAAAGCATCCTTAATGAGCAAACAAGGAAAGGCTGTCGAGCTAACTATTGAATATATTGATGGCACATGGTGCGGTAGTTTATCTAATGCCGAAACCTATCGACTCATTAAAGATGAAAATAGTCAATTGCGACGACAACTTCAGCAGCAAAATCAGGCAGACAAGCTGGCAACTATGGCAAGCTTTCAACATATTATCGAGCAGATAAGTGCCGCTATGCAGTACAGGCAAATGTTGTCGTTAGTAAGTGGTGATGAGCAGTACGCCTATCAACAATTACTGCAATTACTCTGTTGGAGTGAGCAACAAAAAATTAGCGCCCAATTACGTCGAGATGACTTTGTCTTGACCCTCTCAACGGTGAACTTTAGCAATGAGATGCATACGGCTTTGTTCAGCGCTAGTTTACGACAACGGGCCAATAATAATGTTATTTATTTAAATATTGCTGATAATGTTACGAGTTTAGTCACGCTTGAAAGTGAACTATTTCAAGCTATGATTGATACGACATGCCAGTGTATGCTGACTGAGCAGCGTGGTGTTGAGCTTGTGGTAGATGTTCAGGTTATTGATGTTAATAGCGCTCAGCAAATAGTACAAGTGAGCTTTCAAGTTAATAATACATCGCATACCAAGCCGTTATTTCAAGTTATTGAGCAATTAGCCAATGACGATGAAAAAAGCATTGATGTTGATATCAGCAGCCAAGTTTATCTACGTGACTTGCAGCTAGTTTTTAATGTCAGCGATAAAGTCAGTCAGCAGCTAGAATTAGCAGGGAAATTTTCTTTTCAATTACCTTTAGCAATTATTGAAGAGCTTGAGCAAAATGACCATGATGTCTCGGTGAAGCTGACTAAATGCGCGATTTTAGTTATTGCAACAGATAAAAATAACCGTGCAAGAATTTGTCAGCAATTTATCAATAGCAAAGCTGTTATTGAAACGATGCAAGACCTGTCCTTATTTCAACGACAAATAAGCATTAAGCATTTAACCAATCATCGTGTTGATATCATTATTTTGTCGCCGGAAGTCTATGCTTCTGACTATGATTTAGTTACCCAGCACTTAGCAACTCTACCTGTGAAGCTACAACCCAAAATATTGGTTATTCAACCCTTTGACTGTAATGTATTGCAAAGCAGGGGATTATTCAGTAACTGTAATTTACCTTGGTTTGCTCAAGAGCTAGTAGCTAGTGTTGCTCAGTTGAGAAATAATACAAAGCAGATGAATGTCTTGCTTGGGCCGGAAAGTTTTTCAGCTTTTAAATTTGTCTCAACACAGGTAGAGGTTTTGCTCGGTATAACTGTGCTGAGCAAACATCAGACATTGATCAGAATATTGCAATGGCTTGGACTGGAAATTACTTTGGTATCTCAGCAAGAGCGTTTGGATAGCTTGTGGCAGTCGGGACGTTACTTCGTGGTCATAAGTGAGTTTTTACCGACACAACTAACGATAGAAGCGTCTTCTATAAGCGCTCGCGGTGTTTTTTCGTTATTAGATGATGATTACAATAGAACTGATATTAGTCGCTTGCAGCTACCAAAAGCTTGGTATAGTGGTGAAATAACGTCGGTGTTAGACATTGAAACGTTAACAGAGCAATTATCGCCTTGGTTAAAAGTCGATAACAGCATGGCTTTGCCTGAGGACAGCTTAATTACAGCACAAGCACAAGGTAAAGCAATTGAAAATAGTAATGTCGTTGAACAGGCTCCCTCCAACCTGAACTATGTTGTTAAAAAACCAGCTATAGCTGAGATTGTGCCACGGCTTCATACATCTGAGGGAGCGCAACAAGAAACCATGTCAAATGATGCGTTTGATTTAGTTCAATATGCTGATAATCAGGGTTCTGCAGCGTTAGCGGCTTTTATGTTAGATGAATATGTACTTGATATTCATGCTAATGCACTCGCTTTGCATCATGCCTTAGCACAACAAAATTATCACTTAGCTTTACAGTCTTTAAAATCCTTGACTATACTAGCAAAGGTAATTGCTGCAGAGTCTTTATTAACGAATTGCTTAGGGTTTAAGCAGGTCCTAAACCAAATGTTAAGCAAGCAACCTGACAATGCAACGCTTCCCGGTCAACTATTGTCAGAACAGCAAAAAGAACCATTGCAAGCACAGCTATATCATCTCACACTATGCCTAGAGCAATTAACTGAGTTTGCAGAATCGATATGAGCGTTAAATACCACCAGCCAATAGACAATGTTGAGGATGATATTGCCAGTCCTTGTGTGCGTAATTGTTGCTTAAATGAGGCTGATATTTGCTTAGGCTGTTTTCGCCATATTGATGAGATTATGGCATGGCGAAAACTTGATGTCACAGGTAAAAAATCAGTACTTAATCAATGCCAGCAGCGTCAACAACAGCTAGGAAAATAGTAGCCTAGGATTATGGTCAACAGGGTGAATAATGGAAGAGGTTGAAAAAAATACCTTAGCGCAGCTAGATAAACTTAATGTGTTGATTATCGATGATAATTTATTGGTGCATAGCGTTTTAAAAGAAAGCCTATTTGCCCTTGGCATTAAAGAGGTACGTTGTGCACAAAACTCTTATTATGGACTTAGGTTGTGTGATGAAATGCACTTTCATATTATCATTTGTGCATTTAATGTTAAAAGTGATAAAGATGGCTTTCATCTATTAGAAGAACTGAAATTTAAAGGTCATGTCACTAAAACCACAGTATTGATTTTTCTTAGTACTGAAACCAATGAATCCTTAGTCAACTCTATTATCGAATTACAACCTGATGATTTTTGGACTAAACCCCTAGCGGTAAAAAAGGTTCGTACACGTTTAATTTCGACCTTAAAAATCAAACAAGTGCTGTTTAATATTAATAGTGCAATTGACAAAAAAGCCTATGCTAAAGCCATCTACTTTGCTGATAGGCACCTGCAAAATGAAAAGCTAGCGCATTTTTTCCCTAATATTAACCGTATTAAAGGTGAGTCATACATTTCATTACTTGAATTTGAAGAAGCGGAAGTTTTTTATCGTCAATTATTGAAGAAATACCAGTATTCTTGGGTCTATTTGGGCTATGCAAAAGCCTTGCTAAAGCAAGGGCGTTTAGATGAAATTAGTGACATGCTAAAAAACTTAGTTAATAAGCCTGAAACACGGTTTGGTGCTCACGATATGATGGCACAATATTTCATCGAACAAGAGCAATATCAGCAAGCTTATGAAGAAATTAAAAAAGCCATGGAGTTGGCGCCGAGAAATATTGAACGTAATAAGAAATCATGGGATTTAGCACGGTTAACTCATGATTATAAAGGACAGTTTTTAGCGACCCGTAATATTGCACAACAAGCGAAAAACTCTATTCATGACTCACCAGAGCTGATACTTAATGTGATTAGAGCCGGTATAGATCTGGTTTGTTCAACCCCCGATGAAAGTGCAGATGCGATATTGCAGCAGACCGAACGTTATATTAATCAGTTGGAACGCGATCGTGAAGATGCGAGCTTTTTTAAGCAACAATTATTAGTTGTTAAAGCGAGATTGCATAATGTAAGGGATGAACCAGATAAAGCGAAAAAATTGGTTGAAAATCATATGTCACTTAAGCCAAGTACGGTGTTAGAAGATAATTTAGATCGAGTCAAAGTGTTACATGAACTGGGTATGCGTGAAGATGCTGTGTTGCTTCTTGAAGCGATAAAGAATCAGATTTCTGGAGATAGCTTAAATAGTCAGGTGGTTAGACGCTATATCGCTCAGGAAACCCAAGAACGTGAAGAAGTGCACTTTAGTGCTAAAAAGCTTAACACCATGGCGGTTGAGCATTTCCAAAAAAACCGCTTTTTACCGGCACTTAATACTGTTGAACAAGCATTAAAAATTAACCCAGATAATGTCAAACTGCTCTTTAGCCAATTAAAAATATTGATGAAAATTAAGCAAGAAGGGTTAGACGAACCCGAGCATATAACGTTAGTTGACAATATTTTTGCTAAGTTAACATCTTTAAACTTGGAAGGTAAAAGTGCCACTGTTTTTGCTGATTTGGCTACGAAATGGCAGCAATTAAACGTATAATTTAAAGCGCTTGGTATTACTTAGGCATCACGCGGCATACCTTTTTCAACCGAGCGAATTAACCGTGCAGTTAAACGTAAATTTTTATCTTTATTTAATGCTTGTTGCTTTAATTTTTGCTGAGCGAGTGCCCATTCAATATGCTCGGCGACCATTGGCTCTGCGTTGTTAAGCTTCTCGGTTAATGCCTCGCTATTTTGCACTGAAAAATTGGCATTACCCAACGCAACGGCAATATTACGTTGCCAACATTGAAAACCAATACGACGAATGGGTGAACCTTCGGTTTTGTTTAGAAATGTTTTCTCGTCCCAAGCAAATAATGTCAGTAAAGCAATATTATCTAAATTTTGTCGAGGCTTAAAATCATCTTCGCTGCCAAGTTTTGCAAACTTATTCCATGGACAAATCAGTTGGCAGTCATCACAACCATAAATTCTATTGCCGATGAGTGGCCGAAACTCGACAGGAATAGCATCACGTAATTCTATTGTTAAGTAGGAAATACAACGTCTCGCATCAACAACATAAGGCTCGACAATAGCTTGTGTTGGACAAATTTTTATACAAGCGACGCAAGTGCCGCAATCGTTTTCTGGCTTAGTGTCAGGTATTAACGGTAAATCAACGAGTAGCTCACCGAGAAAAAACCATGAGCCTGCTTGTTTGTTGATCAATAAGGAATGTTTACCTACCCAGCCTAAACCAGCTTTTTCTGCTAACGGCCTTTCAAGTATGGGGGCAGAATCAACAAAAGGACGGTAATTAAAGTTTTCACAATGGGCTTTAATTTTTTCACCGAGTTGCTTTAGACGTTTACGCATGAGTTTGTGGTAATCGCGTCCTAATGCATAGCGACTGATATAGGCATGGTCTTTATTTTTTAAAATGCGCGCAAATTTGGCGTCAGTGGGTAAGTAGTCCATGCGAACACTGATCACATTAAGGGTACCCTCTACTAGCTCAGGCGCTCTTGCTCGCATTAAACCATGACGCGCCATATAATCCATATTGCCGTGATAATCATTTTCTAACCAGCGTGTTAGCGCGGCTTCATGTTTAGATAAGTCAACATCGCTGATGCCTACTTGTGAAAAACCAAGTTCTTGACCCCAAAGCTTGATTTTTTCTGTTAAATCTTGATAGTTAATAGCAGGTGTAGTCATGGTAGCCGAATGTTCAAACGATAAGGTGGTATTGCAAGTGTCGACAAGTTTAACACATCATGCTTATAAGGTTAATCAACTACAGCGCTATGAAGCTGATGCAGCGCAAGTGATAGGGATTAACTTATGGCAATTAATGCAACGGGCTGGAACGGCTGTTTTCCAACAAATATTAGCTAAATATCCTACGGCTCGCGAGCTAGTGATTATTTGCGGCAAAGGTAACAATGGCGGTGATGGTTATATTATCGCGAAATTGGCGCACCAGGCAGGCCTAGCGGTAACCGTTCTGGTTAATGGTATGAGAGAATCAATTGTTGATAATGCTCAACAGGCACTTAATCAACTTGACGATTGCCCAGTAAACATAACTTTTTATCGGGATGTTGAATCAATTCAACAAGCAGTTAAAAATTTTCAAGGAGATTTACTAATAGATTGCTTATTTGGTATTGGTTTTAATGGATCGTTATCGTCGTCATACCTGCAATTAATCTCAGAGATCAATAATGTGCCTTGTCCTCGGGTATCCGTCGATGTACCTTCAGGCCTTAATGCTGACTTAGGTACAGTATCGACAGTAGCAGTAAAGGCAACATTAACGGTTACACTGATAGCTTATAAACAAGGTTTATTAAGCGGACAAGCGGCGAATTATGTTGGTAATTTACAGCTAGAACCTTTGGGTATTAATCAGGCATTAGCTCAGGTAACTAAAGCGGTTTGCTTTGTACAAAACAAGAAAAATTTACCGGTCATACCCCCACGTCTACCTTGCAGTCATAAAGGGCATGTTGGATTGTTATTGGCGGTAGGAGGGAGCCATGCTTATACAGGGGCAATTTGTTTAGCCGCTGAAGCAGCATTGCGTTCAGGTGCATCACTGGTTAGCGTTTGTTGCCATGAAATGTCTCGGACAACCCTATTGACTCGACGACCTGAATTGATGATAGCAGCAAATTCAGTACAGGCCTTGAGTTGTTCGCCAGTTATTGAGAAAGCCAAAAGCATTATACTGGGGCCTGGTTTAGGGCAAGATACTTGGTCACTAGCGTTATTTGATTTTGTTATTCAATTACCTCAGCCTAAAGTTATCGATGCTGATGCTTTAAGATTATTGGCAGAAAAACCATCAAAAAATAGTCAATGGATATTAACCCCTCATCCAGGGGAAGCAGCAGCTTTATTGGCTTGTTCGATAGCAGAAATTGAAGCGGACCGCTTTTCAGCGGTGAAAAAAATTGCTCAACAATATGGTGGTATATGCGTGCTTAAAGGTGCGGGTACATTGATATCTGATGGCAATATCACTTGGATTAATAGTACCGGTAATCCGGGTATGGCAAGTGGTGGAATGGGTGATGTACTCAGTGGTATCATTGGCGCGCTAATTTTACAAACGGGTGATATATTGAGTGCCGCACGCTTAGGTGTCTATATTCATGGCCTTGCAGCTGATATTATTGCCCAAAAGCATGGTCAAATAGGCTTGTTGGCGAGTGATTTAGCGCCCGAAATTCAACGGCTAATTAACCAATGGTAATTACGCTATAGATGCGATACTTTAGAAGTAATAACGATACGATGAATGATTTTACGATAAAACAAAGTTTTATATTAGCAGATGAATTGGCAACAATAGCCATGGGAAATCAACTCGCTGATATTGTAAAAAACGAACTGAAACAAGGGGTTGTTGTTTTTTTAAATGGCGATCTCGGGGCAGGAAAAACCACCTTAACACGCGGCTTTGTACAAGGGATGGGGCATATAGGTCATGTTAAAAGTCCAACCTATACCTTAGTTGAACCCTATGATTTACCTGAGTGGCAAGTCTATCATTTTGATTTATATCGTTTAGCTGATGCTGAAGAATTAGAATACATGGGTATTCGGGATTATTTTAATAATAGCAGTTGCAGTTTTATTGAGTGGCCTGAAAAAGGTCAAGGTATGTTACCCGCACCAGATATAATTATAGATTTAGCCTACCATGACGAGCAACGACAAATTCTTTTGCACGCTAAAACGGCTTTAGGTGAGCGTTTATTGTCGAGGTTAGTGAAGTAGTCAATACTAAATATCGATAGTGGGTGCGTATGGCGTGCAGTACAGTTGAAAAATATAATTAGAAAAATAACCAGTAAATGAGTTATTTCAAGTAGTGTCTTTGTAGAGGTAATAAATTTAATGCGTTTAGCGAGTTATATAAAACAATCACTGACTGTATTTGTGCTTTGCTTCGGCTTAGTGGCTGTTACTTATGCCAGTAATAGTATTGATAGTGTGCGGATATGGCCGGCGCCAGAAAATACCCGTATTGTTTTTGACCTCAGTGGAAAGCCTGATTTTAAATATTTCCCTTTACAGTCGCCTCACCGCTTAGTGATAGATTTTAAAAATAGTAAGAATAATGCTGCCTTGATGTCGGCGATTAATGCTGATCGTCGAGTAAAAAAAATTCGTACCAGTACTTCAAAAACAAAAGGCAGTACACGTTTAGTGCTTGAATTAGCTGAAGACTTTAGAATTTCGGTTTTTCCACTGGCACCGGCAGGGCAATATGGTGATCGTTTGGTCATTGATCTCTATGATAAAAAAAGCCAGCATATTGAGAAGCATGATAACAACCAAGGTAAACGCGATATTGTTATTGCGATTGTTGCCGGTCATGGCGGTGAAGATCCCGGTTCTATCGGCGCGGCAGGTACTTACGAGAAACGTGTTACATTAAAAATAGCACAAAAACTGGCTGATTTAATCGATAAAAAACCAGGGCTAAAAGCGGTGATGATCCGCAGCGGCGACTACTATGTTGACCACAATCGGAAAACCGAATTAGCAAGAAAATCTAAGGCGGATTTACTGATTTCTATCCATGCGGATGCCTTTACATCGTCCAAACCTAATGGTGCCTCTGTATTAGTACAAGCAACTCGTCGTGCAGATTCAGAATTTACTCGTTGGATCGAGAATCGAGAAAAAAATTCCGAGCTATTAGGCGGTGCCGGAGAAACCATTAGAAATACTAAGGATAATAACTTAGCTATAGCACTGGCCGATATGAAGAAAGAATACACCATGGCGAGCAGCTATGACTTTGCTGAACATGTTGTTAAGCAACTGAAAAAAGTAACGAAACTACATAAAAAGAAACCTGAACGTTTGAGTTTAGCCGTGTTGAAATCTTCAGATATTCCATCAGTATTAATTGAAACCGGCTTTATTTCTAATCCACAAGAAGAAAAGCGTTTAAACAACACTCAGCATCAGCAGAAGTTGGCGAAAGCAATATATACCGCAATTGATGATTACTTTGCTCATAATGCACCTGATGGCACACTCGTTGCTAAAGCACGTGTCCGAGAGCATAAAATTAGCAGTGGAGAATCACTGTCTGTTGTTGCACAACGTTATAAAATTTCAGTCAATCAATTAAAGTCGGCTAACAATCTCAAATCTAATGTTGTCAGAATTGGCCAAACATTAAAAATACCACAGGCAGATTAATCCTCGTATGACCATTGCAATCTTACCAGCTCGCCTCGCTAACCAAATTGCCGCAGGCGAAGTTGTTGAACGTCCGGCTTCTGTCGTCAAAGAGCTGGTTGAAAACAGTATTGATGCTGGTGCGACAATGATCAAAATTGATATCGAAAAAGGTGGCGCAAAGCGAATTCGTATTAGTGATGATGGTAAGGGCATTGCTAAAGATGAATTAGCTTTAGCGTTGAGCCGACATGCCACCAGTAAAATTAAAGATCTTGATGATCTGGAAGCCATTAGTAGTTTGGGGTTTCGTGGTGAGGCTCTTGCTAGTATTAGCTCCGTTGCTCGTTTAACCTTGACTTCGAAACCTGAATTACAAAGCTCGGCATGGCAAGCGAACGCCGAAGGACGTGATATGGCGGTGTCGGTCAAGCCTGCGGCTCACCCTAAGGGGACTACCATAGATGTTAGTGATTTATTTTTTAACACCCCGGCGAGACGAAAATTTTTACGTACTGAAAAAACAGAATTTGCTCATATTGAAGAAGTTATTAAGCGTATCGCCTTAGCGCATTTTGATATTACTTTCGTTCTTACTCATAACCATAAAGTCGTTAAGCAATTTCGTGTCGCTAATTCGTCAATTCAACGCAGTAAACGTGTTGCCCAGGTTTGTGGCCAAAAATTTATTGATAATGCCATTGAAGTTGATTGTGAGCACGAGGGGCTACATTTACATGGCTGGATTGCGCAACCTAGCTTTTATCGTAACCAAAATGACTTAAGTTATAGCTATGTTAATGAGCGCATGATGCGTGATAAGTTAATTAATCATGCTATTCGTCAAGCTTATGCCGACTTACTGCCTAGCGATGCTTACCCAGCATTCGTGTTATTTTTGAAACTTGATTTTCATGAGGTTGATGTTAATGTGCATCCGGCTAAGCATGAAGTGCGTTTTCATCAAGGCCGTTATGTTCATGACTTTATCTATTCAGTGTGTAATAAAGCATTGAAAAATGAGCTAGAACTTAATGTTGATCATGGTACGGGTGAAATAATAGACGCTGAAAGTGCGCATGAAGCATCGCAGCAGTATACCGATCAAGATAGTAGCTTTGTAACGCCTTTGCGGGCCGGTACCGCTAGTGGTCAGCAAAACTATACAACAAGTCATGGTCAATCAACGAATCAAAGCGCTGAATTATCCACTAATTATGCAGCCTTGCGTGCTAATGGTTATACAAACAGAGCAAATGCCCAAAGCTATTCAACTAAAATACCCCCACAAGCCAGCAAAGCCTACAGCGATTTAATGACACCGCTAGCGCTTGACTCACAGATAACTGAGCCTGAGATAACAGCGGAAGCTGATAGTACGATGGCTCAAGTTATTCCTGCTGTGATAGCCGCTAGCACTGAAGATGAAATGACAGAAACAACAAAAGTATTGTTCTGGCAGGCGCCGCATTATTTGTTATTTCAACAACAGCAAAGCTTACGTTTACTCTCAGTTAAAAAAATTGAGTTATTACTAAAGCTGCAAACGATTAAGCAGCGCTGGCATGAAAAACTGGTTAGCCAGCCACTATTATTGCCGATAAAAATAGCGGCCAGTGAAAAAGTGGCAAAATTTGTCCAACTTAATACTGAGCAATTCCAACATATTGGTATGGATATTCAACCGTTAAATAACCATAAATTACAAATTCGACAATTTCCCGCTTTATTGCGAAATAAAGATGTTACTAATAGTTTTGATAGATTAATTAAGCAGTTAGATGTTGAGAATAATGATGATGTACATGCAGATATTGACTGGCAAATGGCATTAGCTGAGCTTATGCTCAGTGAGGAAAGTAGCCAAACACATGCGTTACAAATTTGGCGGAATGCACAAAAGCATTTTAATTGTCAATTTGAACAACAACTACGCTTGAATTCTGTTGCCCTAGACCTCACATCTTCTATAAATGAGTTAAAGTAAAAAATAGCGGTAATGACTAACGTGCTAAACCAACAACATATTGATGCTAATCAGCCGCCTGTTATTTGTTTAATGGGGCCAACAGCCTCAGGCAAAACAGCTTTGGCGATGGCGTTATATGATGCGTTACCCTGTGACATTATTAGTGTTGATTCAGCGTTAGTGTTTAAAGGTATGGATATAGGTACGGCTAAACCTACGGCAGAAGAATTAGCCGCGTACCCGCACCAATTGATCG
Organism: Colwellia sp. M166; assembly: GCF_024585285.1. Lineage (NCBI taxonomy): Bacteria > Pseudomonadati > Pseudomonadota > Gammaproteobacteria > Alteromonadales > Colwelliaceae > Colwellia > Colwellia sp. M166. Next base: position 2,067,385 of record NZ_CP040755.1, on the reverse strand, counting down.
ATATCAGAGATCCAAGTGAGATTTATTCTGCTGCCGATTTTTGTCAAGATGCCTTAAAAGCTATAGCGAAAAGTCGTGAGAATGGCCGAATACCTTTATTGGTGGGCGGTACTATGATGTACTTTAAGAGCTTAATTGATGGAATTTCGCCACTTCCAGAAGCTGATGAAAATATACGGAAAAGTATAGCGTTAGAAGCTGCAGATAAAGGTTGGCTTGCGCTGCATGCAGAGTTACAGAGCTTTGATCCAGTATCTGCAGAACGTATTCATCCCAATGATCCACAACGACTCGCCCGAGCAATTGAGGTGTATCGAAAAACAGGTCACACTTTGACACAATTGACTGAAACAAAAGGTGATAAAGTCAGTGGAAATGTTTTACAGTTCGCCATAGCACCAAAAGAGCGAAGTGATTTACATGCGCGAATTGAGTTACGTTTTCAGCAAATGATCGAGCAAGATTTTAAACAAGAAGTTATTGCCTTAAAACAAAGAGGCGATTTGCACTTAAATTTACCTTCAATGCGTTGTGTTGGTTATCGTCAAATGTGGCAACACTTGCAAGGTGATTATGCTCATGATGAAATGATTTTCAAAGGTGTTTGTGCAACTCGCCAATTAGCCAAACGACAATTAACATGGCTACGAAGTTGGCAAAACTTACAATGGTTGCATATGGAAGATGAAAATAATTTACAAGTTATTTTATCGGCAGTAAGCAAAGTTTAGACATTGATGTATAATTAAAATAGTTGTGCATTAAGCAACTAGTTTTATTGAATAATTTTAATAAAAATTGAAATGAATATTTAACTTTACCTAAAAATAACAAAAGGGGCCAAATAATGGCAAAGGGGCAATCTTTACAAGACCCATTTTTGAACGCGTTACGTCGTGATCGCATTCCAGTAGCAATATACCTAGTTAATGGCATCAAACTACAAGGGCAAGTAGAATCATTTGATCAATTTGTGATTTTACTTAAAAACACCGTAAGTCAAATGGTATATAAACACGCTATCTCTACGGTAGTACCAGCGCGAGCAGTATCTACTATGCCAGCCCCACAAGCCAATCAACCAGGCTACAATCAGGATTCAGAAGATTAATGGCAAAAGCTAGTATTGTATGGAGTCGCTCATTTGTTTGATAGATATCAAGCAGGTGAGCAGGCGATACTTGTTCATTTAGACTTTCCAGATGATAATACCAGTGAAGATCTGCAAGAGTTCGAAATGCTTGTAGATTCTGCTGGGATAACAGCGTTAAATACGATTACAGGTAAACGCGCAACACCGCATCCGAAATATTTTGCTGGTACAGGTAAAGTGCAAGAAGTTGCCGACGCTGTACGTATGTTTGATGCAAATATTGTCTTGTTTAATCATAGTTTATCGCCATCTCAGGAAAAAAATATTGAAGCGCTGTGTGAATGCAGAGTTGTTGATCGTACCACCTTGATTTTAGATATTTTTGCCCAGCGCGCTCGCACGCATGAAGGTAAATTACAAGTAGAATTGGCACAGTTACGCCATATCAGTACCCGACTGATACGCGGTTGGACTCACTTAGAGCGCCAGAAAGGTGGTATTGGTTTACGTGGGCCGGGTGAAACTCAGCTTGAAACAGATAGGCGTTTGTTACGTGAGCGCATGGTTAATATTCGCAAACGTTTAGAAAAAGTGGAAAAGCAAAGACAACAAGGGCGTCGGGCGAGAAATCGAGCTGAGATCCCAACCGTGTCTTTAGTTGGTTATACCAATGCTGGTAAATCAACCTTGTTTAATAACATAACTCAGGCGGATGTTTATGCAGCAGATCAACTCTTTGCTACCTTAGATCCAACATTACGTAAAATTGAAGTTGATGAGGTCGGCCGTGTTATTCTTGCTGATACCGTTGGGTTTATTCGTCATCTGCCACATGATTTAGTGGCTGCGTTTAAAGCGACGTTGACAGAAACCCGAGAAGCAGAATTATTACTACATGTGATTGATATCGCTGATGAACGACGCAGTGAAAATATTGAACAAGTAGATGAAGTGTTAAAAGAAATAGAAGCGGGTGATGTTCCACAGCTATTGATTTGCAATAAAATTGACCGATTAGATGATGTGGAACCTAGAATTGATCGTGATGAGCAAGGCTTACCGATTCGAGTTTGGTTGTCGGCGCAGCAAGGTGTAGGTATTGAACTTTTATTTACTGCACTTGCCGAACGTCTAGGCAAACAAATCATTAAGCATTCACTCTGTTTACCGCCGAGTGCAGGTAAACTTCGTGGTCAACTTTATCAATTAAATTGTATTACTGATGAGTATTATGACGACAAGGGTAATTGTTTATTAGCGATAAAGTTACCGGTTCGAGAATGGAATCAATTACTAAAACAAGATGAAGCAGGAATAGAGCACTTTATTCAAACGTAACAGACTGATATATTAGGCAGTGTTTTATCGTTTATATAGCAGTTAGCGCATTAATTTTTTATAGCGGAGAGTAGCATGGCTTGGAATGAACCGGGGAATAATGATAAAGATCCCTGGAAAAATAAAGGTGGCAAAAATCAAGGCCCACCTGATTTAGACGATTTATTAAAAGATATCGGCAATAAATTTGGCGGTATTTTTGGTGGCAAAAAATCAGGAGGCGGTTCTGGGAAAAACTTTTCTAGCATTGGCATCATGATATTGCTTGTTGTGGCGATTTTAGTTTATGCCTTTAACGGTTTTTATACCATTAAAGAGGCTGAAAAAGGTATCGTTTTACGCTTTGGTCAATATGCTGGCATGATTGAGCCTGGCTTGAGCTGGAAATGGACTTTTGTTGACCGTATTATTCCCGTTGATATGCAAACCACACGTAACCTTCCATCTTCAGGTTTTATGTTAACCAAAGACGAGAATGTTGTGCGTGTTGAGATGGAAATTCAATACCGTGTTGTTGACGCGCGTAACTACATTTTTAGTGTTACTAACGCAGATGAAAGTTTAAGTGAATCACTTGATAGTGCTTTACGTTATGTTATTGGTCACGCAAAAATGGATGACATTTTGACCAGTGGACGTGAAGAAGTACGTCAAGCGGTATGGCAAGAACTAGAAAAAATAATTGAGCCTTACAACTTAGGTTTAATTGTTGTCGATGTTAACTTTAAAGATGCTCGTCCCCCTGAAGAAGTGAAAGACGCTTTTGATGATGCTATTTCTGCACAAGAAGATGAAGTGCGCTTTTTACGTGAAGCCGAAGCTTATGCTCGAGGGATTGAACCTCGTGCCCGTGGCCGTGTTAAACGTTTAGAGCAAGAAGCTTTAGCTTATAAAGCACAAATTCTACTTGATGCTGAAGGTGATGTTGCTCGTTTTAACAAGCTGTTACCTGAATACCTAGCAGCACCAGAAGTTACCCGTCAGCGTATGTATTTAAAGTCGATGGAAAACGTTTACAGCAATACCAGCAAAGTGATGGTGGATGTTGATGGTGGCAATAACATGATTTACTTACCACTAGATAAGATTATGCAACAACAATCTGGTAATCAACGTGTTATTCAACAGTCAACACCGACAGTAAACCAAACTTCAAATGGTAATAATACGTCACCAACGTTATCCGGTCGTAATGATCGTTTCAATAATGGGAGAGATTAAGCCATGAAGAATTTTTTATTGGCAATCATAGCCTTAATATTTGTACTAACGGTATCGTCTGTTTTTGTTGTTTTTGAAGGTCAGCGTGGCATTGTCTTTCAATTTTCAAAAATTAAACGTGATGGTGATACGGGTGATATGAAAGTGTATGAACCTGGTTTACACTTTAAATTTCCTTTTATTAACACCGTACGTAAAATTGATGCCCGTATTCAAACCTTAGATGAAGCAGCCGATCGTTTTGTAACATCTGAAAAGAAAGATTTAATGGTCGACTCATTTGTTAAATGGCGCATCGTTAATTTTTCAACCTACTACTTACGTACCTCAGGCTCAATTGAGAATGCTCGAGCGTTATTAAAACAGAAAGTTAATAATGGTCTACGTACAGAAATTGGTACCCGTACCATTAAAGAAATTGTTTCTGGCGATCGTGATGACATCATGGCTAAAGCATTAGAAAGTGCTGAAAGCAGCCGTGAAGACTTAGGTATTGAAGTGATTGATGTTCGTATTAAAGCGATTAATCTTCCGACCGAAGTTAGTAACTCGATATATGAACGTATGCGTGCTGAACGTACTGCGGTAGCGAAAGAACATCGCTCACAAGGTCAAGAGCAAGCTGAAATCATTCGTGCAACAATTGATGCAAAAGTGACGGTAATGTTAGCGACAGCACAAAAGAGCGCACAAGAAATTCGTGGTGAAGGTGATGCCTTAGCAGCGAAAGTTTATGCTGACTCATATAGCCAAGACGCTGAATTTTATAACTTCTTCCGTAGTCTTGAAGCTTATGAAAAAAGCTTTAGCTCGAAGAGTGATATCTTAGTCGTTAAACCGGATAGTGACTTTTTTAATTATCTAAAAGATGCTAAAAAAGCGAAGTAACTTTTAAGTTAATTCGTGATTGAAAAGCCATGACCTTGTCATGGCTTTTTTGTATTTAATGGCTAATAAATTGCTAAAACTGATAAATGACCAGGTGAAATATGATCTCTACCTTACTGATGGCACTCGCAATTGCTTTTATTCTTGAAGGCTTAATCCCTGCACTTTTTCCAAACAAATGGCGAGCTTATGTTCTAAAGTTAGCTAATGAGCCAGTCGCTGCTATTCGGCAAGTAGGAATTTTTTTGCTACTGATCGGCGCTTTATTACTCTGGGCAGTCAATTAAGGCGATTCTAAGCTAAATTAATTGTCTTGCTAACCCTAAGCTATCAATAGCTTTTTTTATAACGCGTTAAAAATCAACAATTATTACTTGGACTCAATATTGATATTTGATAGAATCCCCGCCTAATTTTCCTACCAATATGTGAACATGGGTAAAAACGTCGTAGTTCTAGGCACCCAATGGGGTGACGAAGGTAAAGGTAAAGTCGTTGACTTACTTACTGATAAAGCAAAATATGTAGTGCGCTATCAAGGTGGCCACAATGCTGGTCATACACTAGTCATTAACGGTGAAAAAACCGTTTTACACCTTATTCCATCAGGCGTATTACGTGATAACGTAAAATGTTTAATCGGTAACGGTGTTGTTCTTTGTCCTAAAGCCCTGATGACAGAAATGGCAATGTTAGAAGAGCGTGGCGTCCCGGTACGTGAACGTCTTTTAATTAGCGATGCTTGTCCGTTAATTCTTCCTTACCACAATGCTTTAGATGCAGCTCGTGAAAAAGCCCGTGGTAGCAAAGCTATCGGTACTACAGGTCGTGGTATTGGTCCAGCTTACGAAGATAAAGCTGCTCGCCGTGGTTTACGTGTTGGTGATTTATTTTGTGCAGAGTCATTTGCCGCAAAGTTAAAAGAAATTATGGAATACCATAACTTCGTATTAACCGAATATTACAAAGCTGAGCCAGTAAGCTACGAAGAAGTGCTTAAAGATGCAATGGCTGTTGCTGAAGTTATTAAAGGTATGGTTGCTGATATCTCTGAAATGTTAGATCAAGCGCGTAAAGCGGGCGAATCTATCATGTTTGAAGGTGCTCAAGGCACGTTACTTGATATTGACCACGGTACATACCCATATGTAACTTCGTCTAATACAACTGTTGGTGGCGTAGCTACGGGTAGTGGTTTTGGTCCACTTTACTTAGATTACGTACTTGGCATCACTAAAGCATACACAACACGTGTTGGTTCAGGTCCATTCCCAACTGAGCTAGATGACGAAGTTGGTCATCACTTAGGTACTGTAGGCCATGAATTTGGCGCGACTACTGGCCGTGAACGTCGTTGTGGTTGGTTCGATGCTGTTGCAATGCACCGTGCTGTACAAGTAAATAGTATCACTGGTTTTTGCTTAACTAAGCTTGATGTTTTAGATGGTTTAGAAACGTTAAAAATCTGTATCGGTTATAAAACGGCAGAGGGTGATGTGATCACTGTGCCACCAACAGCCGCTGAAGGTTACGAAAAAATCACCCCAGTATATGAAGAAATGCCAGGTTGGAGCGAATCAACTGTTGGCGCTACTAGTGTGGATGCTTTACCAGCAAATGCTATTGCGTACATTAAACGCATTGAAGAAGTGACTGGCGTACCTGTAGATATTATTTCTACCGGTCCAGATCGTGTTGAAACTATGATTTTAGTTAATCCATTTGACGAATAATTAAATTTTCACCGTTTTAATTTCTTTTTAAAAACCACCTTTTAGGTGGTTTTTTTATGCCTAAAATTATTTATTTATCCAGATAAGTACGAAGTGTAACAAGCCAGTATCTTGTATCAAATAGAGTATTTTTAAACTCACCAGGTTGACCAGTTTAACGTTAAGGTTTGAAGGAGAAATAACTAAATAGTCGCTAACTTCTGCTATCTGTCATGAAATGATATTAAGCATAACTAAAACAAGCATTTTAAGTTCATGCTTGCTCCTTAAGCCACTTATAACTTATTCAAGCAACATACGGGGCATTTTACGATGAATAGTCAGCGCTTTATGCTGAATATTCAGCTAAGTAATGTGAAATATGGAACAGCTAAGGCTATATTGCTTATAGCTTGTAGCGAATTAATATATACAAAATAGCTTGAAATTAGCAAGCACATTGCAATAACATATAAAATCATGATAATGAATATAACCATCATGAATTATTGCAACGGCAACATTAATACCGAACCAAACTCACCCATTAGCCTCACTTATTAGGAATGAACATGACAGATCTTCGTCAACAAGCACTTGATTATCACGCTTACCCAACCCCGGGAAAAATTAGTGTTGAATTAACGACTCCAGCTGAAACCAGCTATGATCTCTCGCTCGCGTATAGCCCGGGTGTTGCCGAGCCTGTTCGCGCTATTGCGGCAAACCCTGATGATGTTTATAAATATACTGGTAAAGGTAATACCGTTGCTGTGATCACCAATGGTACCGCTATTTTAGGTTTAGGCAACTTAGGGCCAATGGCGTCTAAACCTGTTATGGAAGGTAAAGCTTTATTGTTTAAACGCTTTGCTGGTATCAACTCTTTTGATATTGAAGTAAAACATAAAACCGTTGAAGACTTTGTTAATACCGTAGCCAATATCGCTGACAGTTTTGGTGGCATAAACTTGGAAGATATCAAAGCACCTGAGTGTTTTGCCATTGAAAAGGCGTTAATTGAACGCTGTAAAGTACCGGTATTTCATGATGACCAACACGGTACTGCTATTGTCACAGCTGCAGGTATGATTAATGCGCTTGAAATTCAAGGTAAAGAACTTCGCCATGCTAATATCGTTTGTATGGGCGCAGGTGCAGCGGCAATTGCTTGTATGGAATTATTGATTAAGTGCGGTGCGCAACGTGAAAAAATTTACATGCTTGACACTAAAGGGGTTATTCATACCCGTCGTGACGATCTAAATGAATATAAAAAATTGTTTGCTAATAATACCGATAAGCGCACATTAGATGAAGCTATTGATGGTGCTGACGTATTTGTTGGCGTATCTGGACCTAACGTACTTTCGGCTGAGCAGGTAAAATTAATGGCCGCTAAGCCAGTTATTTTTGCTTGTTCTAATCCAGATCCTGAAATTAAGCCCGAACTAGCACTAGCCACCCGCGATGATTTAATTATTGCTACCGGACGTTCTGATTATCCAAACCAAGTGAATAACGTGCTTTGTTTTCCTTTTATTTTCCGTGGTGCCTTAGATGTACGTGCACGTACGATAAATGATGAAATGAAAATTGCTGCCGTACATGCTATTTGTACTTTAGCGAAAGAAGAAGTTCCGGCGGAAGTTCTAGCGGCGAGTGATAGTAAAAGTTTAGTCTTTGGTAAAAATTATATTATTCCTAAGCCAATGGATTCTCGTTTACGCTCAGCGGTGGCTATTGCCGTTGCGCAAGCGGCGGTAGACTCAGGTGTCGCTGCTTTGGAAATGCCAGAGAACTATAACGGCTAAACCGCTAATAGATAAAATTTGAAAGTATTCAATTATTGACAAGGGAAGCGTAATGCTTCCCTTTTTAGTGTTCGTTATAACCAGCGGCTAATTGGTATAAATATCGTTGATAAATAAATGCGTGCTCACTTCAACAAATAACTAATCAATTAAGTGATGGCTTTTACATTGACTGAATATCCATCATAATACCCTCGAAATATCGTGGCCCTATTTTTAAGAGTAAAGTTATTGATGACGAATGAAATGAATCAAGAAATTAAAGCCTACCTTGCTGACTCAGAATTATTGCTCAATGCGGTTGGTGAAGGCATTTATGGCTTAGATGCACAAGGTCGTGCTATTTTCATTAATCCGGCCGCAGAAGCTATGACAGGCTGGACCTCTGCTGAATTGCTCGGAAAGAACATTCATCAATTTCACCATCACAGTTATAGTAATGGCGAGCCCTATCCTGCTTGCGATTGTAAAATCTTCAATACCGCGGTTGATGGTATCTCTCGACAAGTCACTGGTGAGGTGTTTTGGCGCAAAGATGGTAGTAATTTTCCGGTTGAATACACCACACAAGCGGTCTATAAAAATAATCATCTTATCGGTGCTGTTGCGGTCTTTCGTGATGTAAGTCAGCAACAACAAATTGAGTTAGCATTGCGCAGTGCTTTAGAAAACGTGCAGTCGCTTACCGAACAACTTAAAGCTGAAAATACCTATTTACAAAATGAATTAGCCCAAGAGTGGTCGTCAGCAGGGTTGGTGGGTAAAAGCGCAATTGTCAGACAAATGCTGTCACAAGTTGAGCTAGTGGCACAAACAGATAGTACGGTGTTGATTTTGGGTGAAAATGGTACGGGTAAAGAACTTGTTGCCCGTAATATTCATGCCCTGAGCCAACGTAAAAACTCTACTATGGTGAAAGTTAATTGTGCAGCCTTTACACCAAGTTTGTTGGAGTCAGAGCTTTTTGGTCACGAAAAAGGCGCCTTTACTGGTGCTATGGAACGTCGTAAAGGGCGTTTTGAATTGGCCAATGATGGCACACTATTTTTGGATGAAATTGGTGAGCTGTCAATGGAGGCGCAAGGAAAATTGTTGCGAGTATTACAAGAGCAAGAATTTGAAAGGGTAGGTGGAAGTGAAACCATCAAGGTGAATATACGCATTATTGCTGCTACCAATCGCGACTTATCAGCGATGATCGCAAGTAGCACATTTAGAATTGACCTATTTTATCGTTTAAATGTTTTTCCTGTTACTGTACCACCGCTGCGTGAACGCCAAGAAGACATTCCACTTTTATCGCAAGCGATTATTAGCACATTAAATACAAAGTTGGGGAAAAACATCAGTGCGATCAGTAATCGCAGCTTAACACAACTTATGCACTATCAATGGCCTGGTAATATTCGTGAATTACAAAATGTGCTGGAGCGTGAAATGATTTTAACCTCTGCATCGATTTTAAATTTTAATTTCAAAAACAATGTAAAAGCAGTAGTGCCAAAACTAGTAGAAACCTTAGTACAAGTTGAAGCCCAGCATATACTAACGACTTTAAAGGCATGTAAATGGCGTATTGGTGGTGAAATGGGAGCAGCTAAGCAATTAGGCTTACCGGAAAGTACACTACGCTCTCGAATGAAAAAACTGCATATTAGTCGACCTAATTAACTGATCTGCAGATTTGTCTTGATTTTTCTGTGATATATCGTGGTTCAGTGATATGTCGTGGGTTATGATAAACTTTGCTTTTAATTTCGTTTTAAAAATACACATATTAAACATGAAGTTATAATACTTATCTAACTTGGTTCATATTTTGCTATTGGTAATTATCCTAAGGTTAGTACTAGTAGTAAATCATGAAGTTTGATTATAAAGCAGAAGACTTAATCATTAAGCCATACAAGTCTGAATCTCCTGTTTATGTTCGTAAGCAAAAAGGTCACTATCAACGAATCCGGCAACTCACCGGCTTAGCCTTTGTTTTGTTATTTATTTTGGTACCTTGGATTAACTTTCAAGGTCACCAAGCGATACTGTTAGATATTGGTAAACAGCAATTCCATGTTTTTTCACAAACATTTTTTCCACAAGACTTCACGCTTTTAGCGGGGTTGTTGATTGTTAGTTGTTACTTACTGTTTTTTATCACTACGTGGTTAGGGCGAATTTGGTGTGGTTATACCTGTCCGCAAACGGTCTGGACTTTCAGCTTTATTTGGGTCGAAGAATGGCTAGAAGGTAGTCGCAACCAACGTATTAAACGTGATAAGCAGCCAACCACGTTAGATACCTTTGCGAGAAAGTCTGCCAAGCACCTTATTTGGGGGCTAATGGCATTTCTTACCGCAACGACCTTTATTAGTTATTTTTTACCGGCTAGAGCACTGTATGTCGATTTTTTCCAATGGCAATGGGACGGATTAACCACTTTCTGGGTCTTGTTCTTTGCTGTATGTACATACGGCAATGCAGGCTTTTTACGAGAAAAAATGTGCATTTATATGTGCCCTTACTCACGCTTTCAATCAGCCATGTTTGATAAAAACACACTGTTAGTGGCTTATGATAAATTACGCGGTGAAAACCGTGGCCGCCGTAAACGTAAAGAAGATCCAAAAGTACTGGGTTTAGGGGACTGTGTCGACTGTAATCTTTGTGTTGAAGTTTGCCCAGTTGGTATCGATATCCGTAATGGTTTGCAGTATGAATGCATTAATTGTGGTGCCTGTGCAGATGCTTGTGATCAAACTATGACTCAGTTTAATTATGCTAAAGGTCTAATTAGTTATACCAGCGAAAATGCTTTATTGGGCAAAAAGGCAAAGCTGCTCAGGCCGAAAATTATTGGCTATGGTATTTTATCGATATTAGCCATGCTATTTATGGTTTATACCGTGCAAGTACGAGTGCCAATTGAGTTTTCTGTATTACGTGATCGTGGCGCATTATTTCAACTCGATTTTCAGGATAATGTTACCAATAGCTATTTGTTAAAAATTACCAATAAATCGAAAATTGATCGGCAATTTGACATCAGTGTCCTGAACAATAATGTTACCTTAAGTGTTGCGGATCATATATTAATTAAAGGCGGTGAAATAGCTAGCGTGCCTGTACATTTAACGATGACGCCTGAGGAGGTTACAGAACGAGTAAGCGAAGTGTCATTACAGGTAAGTGTGCATGATTTACCGGAAGTTAAAGCGATAACCGTGACTAAGTTTTTCTCGAATTAGCTGTCGTGTTTTACGCATGAGTAACGCTTGGCAACATCAATAATACCAAGAGTATAGCCAGTATCATTCACTGCTCTTAAAAGACGTCGTACAGGCGTCTTTTTTTGATTTATTTGACCTGAAATGCGTTAAAATAGCGCCTTGTCTACTGATTAAAGTCCAATAAACTGTCAGTAAAATAGCCAGATAACGATAGTTAAAGACTGAAAAATAGCACTCACTATCAATTAAGAGTAAAACTAATGACGACAACCATCAAACAAAGAATATCGAATATCGCCCTAGTGGTTGAAGATTACGATGACGCAATTGCCTTCTATACCGAAAAGTTGAACTTTCAGCTTATTGAAGACACCGACTTAGGCGGCGGAAAACGTTGGGTGCTAATATCGCCACCAAACGGCAATGGCACTAATATATTACTTGCTAAGGCGAGTAATGCACAGCAAAGCCAATCAGTGGGTAACCAAGCCGGAGGACGAGTATTTTTATTCTTGCAAAGCAATGACTTTTGGCGTGATTATCATGAGATGAAAGCTCAAGGTGTTGAGTTTAATGAAGAGCCCCGCGTTGAAGAATATGGCACGGTTGTCGTGTTTAAAGATTTATATGGTACAAAGTGGGATTTACTCGAATTGAACGGCGAAAGTTGGTAACTTGCTTCTAGGCAATAGCTTTAACCTTATAGCTCTGGCGCGTAAAGTTAGGTCCAAAATAAGCAATAAAAAAGGCGCTGATCAGCGCCTTTTTATCTGCTTGTTGTGAGATTAGATTAATCTTCAATTTCAGCTTCGTATTCACTGAAGTCAGTGATGCCTTGTGCTTCTAACGCCCGACGAACACTTGCGGGTAATTTTTGTGTGTTGTCTTTTGCTAAGTCACCATCATCTGGCAAAGGTTGGCCAGTAAAAGCATGTAAGAATGCTTCACATAATAGTTCACTGTTAGTTGCATGACGTAGGTTATTTACCTGACGACGTGTTCTTTCATCAGTTAGCACTTTCAACACACGTAAAGGGATAGACACGGTGATCTTTTTTACTTGTTCACTTTTCTTCCCGTGTTCGGCGTATGGGTTAATATATTCGCCATTCCACTCTGCCATGAATATTCCTCTATGCTTAATTAATTGCGATAAACTTATAGTCGCGAAATCTTTTAGTTAGATTTGTTAGTTATAAGTTTATTCTTAGTTGTTGATTTTACTGGTTGTGGGGCGTGAGTCAATAACGAATGTGTAGAAGTTTAGATGTCTAAAGTTCTTGACCGCAGGCTTTAAACCGTTTAGATTTGTAGACGTCCAAACATCTATATAGAAAAGCGTCTATTCTGGAGCAGACATGAGTGAGAAAAAAATTGCCACCATCGCCGTTAGGGCAGGTATTAATAGTGACCAGCAACATGGTGGTGTGATCCCTGCTATTCATCTCTCAAGCACCTATGCCCTTAAAGGTTTTAATGAAAAACGTCAGTTTGATTATTCGCGCACTGGCAACCCAACACGTGCAACATTTGCTCAAGCTATTGCCGAATTAGAGCAAGGTGTTGTCGGTATTGTCACCAGTACCGGTATGTCAGCTGTACACCTTATTTGCCAATTGCTATCCGTTGAAGATACGGTGGTTATTCCGCATGATTGTTACGGTGGTAGTTTCCGATTATTTACCCATTTAGCTAAGCGTGGACAATTTAAGTTAGTGGTGGTTGATCAAAATGATCAAGCCGCCTTAACCCAAGCACTTTCGGCTAAACCTAAACTGGTGTTAATTGAAACACCGAGTAATCCATTATTACGTTTAGTCGATATTGCTGCTGTTACCGCACAAGCACATGCTGTTGGCGCATTAGTTGCCGTGGATAACACCTTTTTGTCACCTGTATTACAGCAACCTTTATTGCTTGGCGCTGATATTGTTTTTCATTCCACCACGAAATATATTAATGGTCATAGTGATGTGGTTGGTGGTGTTGTGGTGACCAAAGAGCAAACACTTGGTGAAGAACTTGCTTGGTGGGCAAACTGTATTGGCATTACCGGCTCAGCATTTGATAGCTACTTAGCGCTAAGAGGCTTAAAAACCTTACCTATACGTATGAAACAACACCAAATAAATGCTAATGCGGTAGCGCAATTTCTTGCTCAGCATGATGCCATTGAGCAAGTGTACTTTCCTGGTTTGGCAGATCACCCCCAACATGGCTTGGCGAAGCAACAGCAAAATGATTTTGGCGCCATGATGAGTTTCGAAATTAAAGGTGGCGTTGAAGCGGTGAAAGTACTATTTAATAAGCTTAAATTATTCACGCTAGCGCAATCGCTTGGTGGTGTTGAAAGTTTGATCAGTCACCCGTCAACCATGACGCACGCTGGTATGGCAATTGAAGCACAACTTGTTGCCGGTATTTCACAGTCACTGGTACGAATTTCAGTTGGTATTGAAGATATTGCTGACATTTTGGCTGATCTTAGCCAAGCATTAGATGCCAGCCAAACATAAAGTAAAGTGTCACACAGATATGGTAATAAAATGATAGAGTCAAATGTAGCGGTTAAGCTTACGCCGGCGAAAAATCAGTTAGCAAAAACTGCCAGTAACGTGCACAAATTCGGTGGCAGTAGCTTAGCTACTCCGGCTTGTATCGAACGCGTTATTGATATTATTCGCCAACATTGCCAGCTTAATGATGTGGTGGTGGTATCAGCTAATGGTAATACTACTGATGCGCTTTTTAGTCTCTATCAGCTGGGTGTAGAATATGTTGTGGCACAGCAAGAAAACTCAACACAGATTAACGACAATGAGCTGGTAAAATCACTACCTCAGCAACTTGAACTTGCGCTAACTGAACTGCAAACCTTACAAGGGGACTTGCTCAAGTCATTACTCAGTGTTGACAGCACAGCAAAGCTAACATCAATGTTGTCAGCTGATATTGCCCAGATAGCCAAACAATTAACTACAGACCCTGAAGCTTTTCAAAATGACTTATTAGCCTTTGGCGAAGTTTGGTCAGCGCGCTTGTTAGCAGCGGTATTAAGTGAGCGAGTTTGCCCAAGTTACATGTTAGACGCTAGAGATTTTCTTTTATTGGAAAGTGAAAAAAGCTGCGCTATTGATTACAACCAAAGTGAAAATAACTTTTTGGCTCAGCAACAACCGGGACAACTCGTGGTGGTCACGGGCTATATTGCCCGTGATCAACAACAAAAAACCTGCACCTTGGGCCGTAACGGTAGTGATTATTCCGCCACTATTATGGCCGCTTTAGTTGGCGCGCGTAACGTTACGCTTTGGACTGATGTCGATGGTATTTATAGTGCTGATCCGCGTGTTGTGCCACAGGCAAGAAAACTACATCGTTTGCCAAACGCCGTTGCTAACGAACTTGGTCGTTTGGGTAATCCGGTGTTACATGCAAAAACCTTACAGCCCTTAGCAAATCATAATAGTCATTTACATGTTGCGAGTAGTTTTGCGCCAGAAATTAGCGGTACTGAAATAGGCCAATTTGGCCAAATAGCAAAACAAGAGCTATCAGTTACGCATTTAAATGATTTGATTCTTGCGCATTCAGTAAGCTTGCTCGGGCAGGCTGGCCGTAAAGCGGTAGAGGAGTTTTCGCCGGTTTGTTATAACCTAACTGAAGGCTATTTAGTGGTACCCCAGGCACAGCAAAAAGCGCTTAGCCAATGGTTGGCGAGTCATGGTAACCAAGTATCGTTTACGCCTGTTGCTATTATTGCCGTGGTTGGTTATCAGGTGGCAAAGCAAGGGGATATGCGTGCTAGATTCAAAAGAGCATTGCGACATCAGCGCACTTTACATTTTGTTCAGGCAGAAAATAAACATAGTTATATTGCCGTATTACCTGAGCCTTGCACTAGCGAATGGCTTAACAATATTCATGCAGATATGACCAAAGATGCCCGCAATATTGGACTAGTGGTTGCCGGTATTGGCAATATCGGTCAACGATTTTTAGAAATGCTGCCTAAACAACTAGCGCGATTATCGGTATTAGAAAATGTTCATTTAGTGGCATTAGTTGGCGCGACTAAAGCGCTGATCAATACCGACGGTATTGATGTCAGCCATGCAATTACCCATTATCAACAACAAGCAAAAGCTTATGAAAGTGCTGAGCTAGTCGAATGGCTAAATAATCATCCTTATGATGAATTAATCGTAGTTGATATCACACCCAGCGAAGATTTTAGCGAATTATATCAACAGTTTTTTAGCCAAGGAATTCACGTGATTGGCGCAAATAAATGGGCCGCGTCATCACCAACAGCAAATTATCAACAATTGTTAAGTACCGCCAAACAGCATAATAGTTTATGGCTTGGAAATACCACAGTTGGTGCAGGTTTACCGATTAACGCGACGATTGCTGAGTTGATCAACAGCGGTGATGTTATTACCGAAATATCAGGTATATTTTCTGGCACCTTATCTTGGTTATTTCAATATTATGATGGCGCTATACCGTTTTCAACACTGTTATCAGATGCATTAACCCAAGGCTTAACAGAGCCAGATCCGCGTGAAGATTTATCCGGTAGAGATGTACAACGAAAGTTACTTATTTTGGCTAGAATGGCAGGCTTTGAATTATCATTAGCCGATATTGATTGTCAGAGTTTAGTGCCCGAAGCGCTGCGTGATATTCCACTCGCTGAGTTTTTGCAGCGCACTCATGAACTTGATGAACTATTTTTACAGCGCTTAAATCAAGCCAAAGCACAACGCTGTGGCATACGCTATGTTGCACGCTTTGCGAATGAAAATAACAAAATTAGTGCGAAAGTAAGTTTGGAAGTACTGACTAATGATGATGCTTTTACGCAGTTAACACCGTGCGATAATGTTTTTCAAATTAAGAGTCAGTGGTATCAAGAAAACCCGTTAATTATTCGTGGCCCGGGGGCAGGACGTGATGTTACCGCCGGAGGTATTCATGCGGATTTAGTGACTATTTGTCAGCAACTTAATCATCGCCAGCAGCGAGTGAAAATTAAAGGGCTTTAGCAAGTAAGTTGTCTTTATATGCTTTAGAAACACCGACAATACAGTATATTTTTTATTTCAAAAGTTTGGAATTTGATTTACTGCTTGGCGTCGGTGTGCCGACTGCACGCAAGGGGGAAATAGACACCGATCTCCCCCTTGCATCCACCACTGTGCCCAACTCCGCTAAAACTGAAATAGTAATTTTTGCTGTTATCGATTCCTGACGAATGCTCGTCCCTGCGCGACGTCAGTTCCAGCCATCCATGGCTGTCATCGATTAACGACGCTTAAAAATTAAAATTTCCACGCTGAGATGGGAATTAGCGATCGTTAAGCGTCAGTGAAAATAAATAGATCGAAAGGGTTACGGAAGATAAGCGATCACTCTGATCTGCTTGGGGAAAATGCTGAAAAAAATATCAATGTTTAGCTATTGCTGGCAGGACGCCAGCAAAGCGAAGTAGCACAGTGATATGTTCAGGACGAACGGTATTTTGCGCTGCCATCGATGGTAAGGAGCCTTGTGCTATTTAAGCGTTAGCTCGATACGTTTTATTTTATGAAGGAAAGATTTTTCAGCAGCGCGAGGGAGGTCGGCGTCAGCTTCCCTTTGGGTGCAGTCGCCACCGCGACAACGGTAAATCAAAGTAGAATAACTTAAATATGCACCAGAATTTACTTACTTTTGAGTAGGGGATGTCTTCTACTTCTTATGTGTTAGGTAAAATTCTTCTTTTCCTACCAGAAAATTTCCATCCTACTTAAGCTATTAATAGCTCAAGTAGGCATGTAATACCAATGCTAACTTACCGTAATAAAAGCCATTTTATGCGTCGAGTGAAGGAGCCATGCTAAATTCCTTAACTTGCAAGGGAGCAAGGAAATACTGTCGGTAAAGACAGTGTTTGTGATGATTAAAATCTAAAATAATAGATTTTGTACTATCGACTGTATTTTGATATACAAAGAAGGGTATTACCTTGAGTTAAAAAGGTAAGTAAGGCTAGGTTTTAGTTAAGCTTTGGCGCGGTGCTGTTCCCGCGCCAACTACTGTAAAAATGTTAACTTCCCATGGTCAGTGTTTTATAAATCAAAATCAACGCTATAACTGATCACAAAGTTTAAATCACCGTCAGCGCCTTCAATATCAGTATCTGATAAGGCAAAGGTAAAACCATTTTTACTCAAACTAACACCGTAATCGACATAATCACCGCCGGCGTCAAAGTCGTAGCTACCAATATGAAGTCCTAGTTCTAAACCCTCAGATACTTCAAAAGCTGCATCGGCAGATATGTAGGTATCATCACCCAAGTCACCGCCACCATCTGAGTCAACTAAAGTATTGTAGGTGATTGAATAAGCATCGTATGACAGTGAAAAGTTAACTTCACTAAAGTCAACATCAGCATCATTATCATAAGAATAATAGATATAACCTACACTATAACCTAAACCATTATCTAACTCGTTGGCATAGGCAGCATAAACATCAAGCTCATAAGTCATGTTCTCGGCCAAGTCAGCATTTGATGTCCAAGTACCAACCGAAAAACCTGAAGCATTTTCATAATCAATACCACCGGATACGGCGGCTGAATTGGTGGTTTGTGTAACACCACGCCACAAATAATTGCTTGATGCTGCTGCATTTGCTGATAAGCCTTCAACCGCATGTGCTGATGTTGCTGTAAGTGCCGAAGCCATTAATATCATTGAAATAGATAGAGAGGTAATTGATTTTGTCATCTTGTGTCCACTAAGTTTTTATAATTGTTAATAGCATTGCAAAGACAATGCCTGAGTGTTTCAAGATGTGTAAACTTATTATTTATCAGTTGGTTATGGTTTTATTTTGATTTTTTATTATTGTTTTTAAATCCTTGTTTGTACAGTGTTGGTGCAATAATATTGCTTTGTGAACAAAAAAAGTGCGTTATTTGATGGATAATTAAAGACAAATTTCCAAAAAGGGCAGTATTCTCTGGTTTTTTATATCAATTTTTGTGTGTGATCTCAGTCGCAAAATAACTGCAATTAAGTTAAAGTAGCGCAAATTTTGTCAAGGTTCTCACTATGTCTGATTTCTTAATTGCTCCATCAATTTTATCTGCAGACTTTGCTCGTTTGGGCGAAGATGTGGCAAACGTACTTAGCGCTGGCGCTGATGTTGTTCATTTTGATGTGATGGATAACCATTTTGTACCCAATCTTACTTTTGGCTCAATGATATGTAAATCATTACGCGACTACGGTATTACTGCACCTATTGATGTGCATTTAATGGTTAAACCTGTTGATAGCCTTATTCCAGATTTTGCTAAAGCAGGTGCTGATATCATTACTTTTCACCCTGAAGCCAGTGATCATATCGACAGAACCTTGCAGTTAATTAAAGATAATGGCTGTAAAGCTGGTTTAGTATTAAACCCAGCAACACCGCTGCACGTGTTAGATTTTGTGATGGATAAACTTGACGTGATTTTACTTATGTCAGTAAATCCTGGCTTTGGTGGTCAGTCTTTTATTCCCACTACTTTAGACAAGCTGCGTTTAGTGCGTGAAAAAATTGATGCTAGTGGTTATGACATTCGCTTACAAGTTGATGGCGGTGTTAAGGCTGATAATATCGCAGATATTGCAAAAGCGGGTGCAGATATGTTTGTTGCCGGCTCAGCTATTTTTTCAAAGCCTAACTATAAAATCGCTATTGATGAAATGCGTGCTGAATTAGCGACTGTAAAATAATAAACAGCTAATAGCGCTGTTAAGTAATAGATTAAATAATTCAAAGAATTAAAGGATAAAAAATGAGTAAACCTATTGTATTAAGTGGCTGCCAGCCATCAGGTGAGTTAACTATTGGTAATTACCTTGGTGCGTTAAAGCAATGGGTAAGCATGCAAGACAGTCACGAGTGTTATTACATGTTAGTTAATCAACATGCGATTACAGTTCGTCCTGATCCAGAAGCCTTACGTAAAGCAACTTTAGATGGTTTAGCTTTGTATTTAGCCTGTGGTGTTGATCCTGAAAAAAGCACTATTTTTATCCAGTCGCATGTTCCTGAGCACGCGCAATTAAGTTGGGTGTTAAATTGTTACACCCAAATGGGTGAGCTTAACAGAATGACGCAATATAAAGATAAGTCGGCAAAGTCTGAAGCTAACATGAACTCTGGCTTGTTTACTTACCCAGTATTAATGGCGGCTGATATTTTATTATACGGCGCTAATCAGGTGCCTGTTGGCGATGATCAAAAACAACATTTAGAATTAGCACGTGACATTGCAACACGTTTTAATAATTTACACGGCGAAACGTTTAAAGTACCAGAGCCTTATATTCCAGAGTTTGGTGCCCGTGTGATGAGCTTGTTAGAGCCAACAAAGAAAATGTCTAAGTCTGACACTAACCCAGGTAACTTTATTGGCTTGTTAGAAGACACCAAGAAAATTACCAAGAAAATTAAACGTGCAGTAACTGACTCTGACGAGCAAGCGAATATCTATTTTGATATTGCAGAAAAGCCGGGTGTGTCTAATTTGTTGTCATTATTATCATGTACTACCGGTAAAACCGTTGAAGAGCTTGTGCCTGAGTATGAAGACAAAATGTATGGCCACTTAAAAGGTGATGTTGCTGAAGCTGTGGTTGCTTTGTTAGCGCCAATTCAAGAGCGTTATCATCAGTTTCGTAATGACCAAGCCTACTTAGATGAAGTCATGCGTAAAGGGGCTGAAAAAGCTTCTGCTCGCGCGAGTAAGTTACTTGCTGAGGTATATCAAGCTGTCGGTTTTATTGCTAGACCTTAAGCGGGTCTATTTCGGGTATAAAAGAGTCAAACTTTGGCTGCTCATATTTATGAGCAGCCTTTTTATTAAAATAGCTGGTTAAATTTGATTAGTTTAACAACCTCATACCGGTGAGAGTTATCACTACGTTATATGGTTATTCTTTGTTATCTTCTTCAGCTTCCTTCGATACTTTGTCAAATAGCTTAGCGCTATCGCTAACAAAGTTTTCAACATTACTACTGGGGGTAAATAGAAAGGCTGGCGACATTATTGTCGTATCAAACTGTGGTCGAGGGTTAAAGTC
Source organism: Colwellia sp. M166 (assembly GCF_024585285.1). Classification (NCBI taxonomy): domain Bacteria; kingdom Pseudomonadati; phylum Pseudomonadota; class Gammaproteobacteria; order Alteromonadales; family Colwelliaceae; genus Colwellia; species Colwellia sp. M166. Next base: position 2,046,961 of record NZ_CP040755.1, on the reverse strand, counting down.
TGGCCGTTTACTCATTTGTATGATTAAGCTGCCGCCAAATAGCAGTAGTACTAAACATAATGAGACAACGTTTCTACGACGCAAGGTCATATGAAAGCCAACATAGCAGTTGAGCCAAAACAAGCAAAATGCCAATAGTAAAGGGATGATGGCAATGGTCCACAACATTGAAAAGTTGCTTGAGGTATTAAAGTGCACAATATTTTCAAAAATATCACTGAACCACATTAAATTAAAAAAGATAAAGCTAATACCCATTTGGGTCCAAAAGCGCGCATCGTGTTTAGTTAAATGCGAAACTAATGCTATGCCAGCAGGCCATAAGGCAAAGCCAAATGTTAAACCTATGGTCGGTACTAGTATTTGGGTTAGCGTGACTTCATTGGCGTTGTTTAAGTTAATAATCCAACCGGCAATAAGAGCGAATAAACTCATGCTTAACGCCAGGACTAACGGATGACGTGCTAAGTTAATTAAGCCCTCAAACGGACTGATGGCTATACTTTCTTCAACCGGATGACTTGGAAAAACTAGGCGCACTTGGCTTTTACCAATGGTGATAATATCGCCAGACTTTACTTGCTGCTGAATAATGTTTTCTTTGCTGTCTTCAAGGTAGCTGCCATTAATTGAGCCTTGATCGCTAACGAGCCAATGTTCACCGTTAAATTGTAAGTGCAGGTGGTTGGCACAAACATGCGGGTCACTAATGATAATATCGTTGTCGTAACCACGACCAATAGTGATGTTATCTGTGGCAAATTTATGACGACCCAATAGCTTGTGACCATGGCTGATTTCTTCAATAATTATTTCCATGAAACCGACTCCATAAACTTAGCAAGAAAAGCCAATGAGGTGTCTTGTGCTACCCCTGATATGGTGAAATGGCTCAGTAATGCATATTGCTCATGATCAACAGATATTGCGATATAAAGTACATCGTAGAGGTCAGGAAAGGCTTTATAAGCGCGGGTACAAAATACTGCTTTATTTTTTATATTACTGGTTTCAGGCATCACAATGTCATGGTGGCATTGATAGTCGGTTACATCATCTTTACCTGCTTGGTTACCTGGCGCTACTTGGTTTAACTGGCGCTCAAAGATATGGTAAAACTTAGTACTGCCAATTTTATTTGACTCCATGTAACGATATTCCATTTCTAGCGAACCGGTAAAAAAGTCGGAAGAAATATAGGTATTCTCATCTAAGTCACAATTGGCGACGGCTGCCATAATTTGGGCATCAGCTTTATCTGAATTTGACTCACCCCAACAACGGACAAAAGGTACATCGATGGTTGGAATTAAGCCTCTGCCTAACTGCTTGAGTTGCCAATCACTGTCCATTATCGTACTGATCAACTTATTTTGGTTTTGCATCAGTTGCGCAGTCATTTGTTGTTCAATACTTTCTGGCGGACTAGCTTTATAGTCTAGGTATAGTGCTAGTAGCTTGTCATGTGGTACTAAAAAACCAATTTGATTGCCTGAGGTTGCAACGTTAATACCAACAACTTCGGTATTTTTGTTAACCACTGGGCCACCACTCATACCTGAGTTTACTGAGCCAGTGAAGTGGATTCGATCATTAAAGGATTCATTTTTTAAGCCATTATAGGTGCCGGGGACCACAATCATACCTAAATCATGAGGGTTACCTAATGAGTAAAGCTCTTCACCTTTAGTTGGCGCTTGCTGAGCAATGTCAAAATAAGGCATTTCGCTGCTAACCTCGCGCTGCACTATCGCTAAGTCATTAATAACATCAACACTTTTTAACTTCAGTTGCGCTTTGTTGCCTTGATTGTCTAAATATTCAATGGTGTATTTATGCGGGTGACGAGCATAACCAGAAATAACATGATAATTAGTGGCAATAAGGCCGTCACTGCTAATTTGAAAGCCCGAACCAATAGATGATTTCTCACCACTAGCTTTGTCGATTAAACGAATTTGATAAAGTGATGGGGCCAGTTGTTTAAAAATTTCTTCGGCCTGCTCAACTGCGTAACTTAAGGTACTAAAACCGATAAGTAGCAGAGCAAAAATAACTCTCATTGCATATCCTTTTGTATTATTACTTAGCTATTGTGCCAGTGTAATCTGATTTGTCATCCTTTATTCCGCCAATATAGTGACTTTGTCTGTTGCATATTACTGTTATCGTCTACTCGTCATAAATAATATTATACCAATTTTACTAAGTTTCTTCCCACTCAGTGAAGTTTAAAAGCTTTAGCGGCACAGGTTCACAGTTCCAGACTGAACCTAAGTACCTAAATCCATGCAGGCAAGGCATTGGTTGAAGATAATGGTTGTTCTCGACAACTGCTCCTGCGTTGCTCTAATGACTCACATCCCTGTGAGAACCTTATCGAAATCAATAACACGGCCTGTAAGCCTTTTAAAATCACTCTTGGTAAGCGCTCACAGAGAACAAACTTAATAGGTTTGGTATGACCTCGAAAGCATCTTTGGAAGTCAGAATGATTAAAAAAATTTGAGTAGAAAATAATCGTATCGATCAAATAATTAAGAGGCAATTTTAATAGCTAATAAGCTAGAACACTGAGTTAGATCAAAATAGCATTGAAATGATGATTTATTATGTTGTTGCAGGTGGTTCATTCTAGTACCATTAAATGATAATTATTATCGTTTGGATGTCTTGTTATGACTTTATCAGAGTTAACCGTGAACCAGTCGGCACGTATTAGCTATTTACCGACAGATTTTGATTTAAGTGCCCAACTGATTGAGCAAGGTTTTGCATTGAAAAGCGAAATATCACTGGCGCATAAAGCCCCATTTAACGGTCCTATTGCTTTTCACTTGCATGGTACGAAAATGTGTTTGCCCGTAGCAATTGCCAATCAAATTAAAATTGAGTTATTAGCCTAATGATCGAACAAAACTTTGCCTTAGTTGGCTTTGCTAATTCAGGAAAAAGCACACTATTTAATGCCTTAACAGGAGCGAAACAAAAAACTGGCAACTGGACTGGTGTTACGGTTGCGGCAAAAAAACAACAATGTCAATTGAATGGGAAGTTGACATTACTCACTGATTTACCTGGAATTAGCTCGTTAACTCAGCGCAATCAGCAAAGTAAAGACCTATCTATTAGCCAAGATTTTTTACGTCAAAATAGTATTGATTGTTTAGTTAATGTTATTGATGCCACCCAACTTAAACGACAATTATATTTAACCACGCAGTTACTTGAGCTTGGCATACCTATGATTGTTGTGCTCAATAAAGTGGATCGTAAAGAAGCGCCAAACATAGATTTGCAAAAACTGTCTGATAAATTAGCTTGTCCGGTAGTTACTGAGAATAGTATTGGTAAACATGCCGGCAACGCAATTAAAGCCGCATTAAAAGACATACCTAAGGCTAGCGCTAAGCGCCATGTATTAACCTTACCCGCTGAACTTGCTGATCATCAAGGTATGCCTTTAGAGTTGGAACGCCAAGCTTGTAGTAAAAACCAAGCATGTCAGTCAGCTGATAAAAATGCCATGGCAGTCATGCAGGCAAGATATGATTTTATTCATCAGCTATTGGCTGAAGTTGCCACGGAGCCAACAAATAACAGCAGATTTAGTGATAAATTAGATCACTGGATGCTACATCCTGTTTTGGGTGTACCGATATTTTTAGTGATGATGTATTTATTATTTATGTTCGCGATTAATATTGGTAGCGCTTTTATTGATTTTTTTGACATTTTAGCAGGTGCAATCTTTGTTGATTATCCTCTACATTTTTTAAGTAGCTTTAACTTACCTGCTTGGCTTACTACCATTTTAAGTGGTATCGGCTTAGGTATTCAAACGGTAGCTACATTCATTCCTGTTATTGCCTGTTTATTTATTGGCTTGTCATTACTAGAAAGTAGTGGCTATTTAGCTAGGGCGGCATTTGTTGTTGATACAGCGATGCAAAAAATTGGCCTACCAGGTAAAGCTTTTGTTCCCTTGATTGTTGGTTTTGGCTGTACTGTGCCGGCGGTGATGTCAGCACGAATTTTGGATAATGAACGCGAGCGTATTACGACGGTAATGATGTCGCCGTTTATGTCATGTGGTGCACGCTTACCGGTTTATGCTTTATTTGCTGCAGCGTTTTTTCCAGATTCAGGGCAGAACTTAGTCTTCTTGTTATACCTTATTGGTATTGCTGCGGCATTATTTACTGGCTTACTACTCAAGAAAACTATCTTAATGGGTAAAAATTCTATTAATATTATGGAATTACCTTTATATGAATGGCCTAAACCTTCATATTTATTTAAGCGTGTATGGCAACGCACTCGCTCATTTGTAGTTGGTGCCGGTAAAACCATTGTTGTCGTGGTGTGTATTCTAAACTTCTTTAACTCTTTAGGTACTGATGGTGAATTTGGTCATCATGATAGCCAAGATTCTTTATTGAGTAAGACTGCACAAGTGGTTACGCCATTACTCGCGCCAATGGGCGTTAAAGAAGACAATTGGCAAGCCAGTGTTGGCATTATAACCGGGTTATTTGCCAAAGAAGCCTTAGTTGCCACGTTTAATAGTTTATATTCGCCGATGTCAGAAGAGCCAACAGAGCCAGACTCAATGCAAGATTTATGGCAGCAAGCACTAACAAGTATCAGCGATAATTTACAAGGTATCGAAGCGGATGATCCATTAGGTACGGATATTGGTGATGTCTCGAGTATTGAGGTTGCCGCACAAGAACAAGGTGTTGCTGAAAGTACCATTACTATTATGCAGGCAGCATTTGCCGGAAAAATTGGTGCATTCAGTTATTTACTCTTCATTCTACTCTATACACCATGTGCTGCTGCTATGGGGGCGATTAAAAATGAGGTGGGCACGCGTTGGGCTGTGTTTGCAGCTTTATGGAGCTTTACCTTAGCTTATTTAGCTGCAACAGCATGTTACCAAATTGCGGTCCTTTCAACGCAGCCGCTTGACTCATTGCTCAGCCTTAGCCTAGTGTTTTCGGTATTTTTTAGTATTTATTACGGCTTAAAACGTGCAGGAAGTAAAATATTGACTATTCCTACACTAGTCACTTATCGCTAATGCAACTTATTAAGTGTTTTTGTGTTAAGGTTATTTATTAAGTTACTGATAAATTTATAGTTGTCTGGTTTTTAATAACATAAGAAAAGGGTGTTTACACTATGGATAATATGCAAGTTAAGCGTTACTTACTCGATAAAATTGAAGCTTGTATCTATCACCCTTTTGGCTCTGATGTTAGTGTCTTTAAGGTGAAAAATAAAATGTTCGCGACTTTATCTTTAGGTAAGGGTAATGAAAAAGGTACTAACGGCAAAATGGCAGGGCACTATTGTATTAACTTAAAATGTGGCCGCGATGAGGCTGTAATACTGCGAGATATTTTTCCAGCCATTATACCTGGCTATCATATGAATAAGTCACAATGGAATACGGTAATTTTAGATGGCTCAATTCCACAAGGTGAAATTGAGCGCATGATTGATAATTCTTACCTATTGGTGGTGAGCAAACTGCCGAAGAAAGAACAAGAGTCAATTTTACTACATCTTTAATCCTGCTATTTTTATAAAGATCCAGAGTTGTTGATTGTCAATGTGGGCAATAAATAATTTCTAACTGCAATAACTTTATTAACGCGTTGATAGCGTCTGTTTGTGATAAACCATTATCTTTAAGAGCAAAAATAAGCTCTTGACCTGTAAATAACCTATCTTGATCCACGAGTAGCAGAGCTGCTTTTGCGACAGCGTTGTCGGTAATTCGCAATGATTCATTTGCTTTTAATTTGTAGCTTATTGATTCAATACGTTGAAAACCATTTAGATTTCTTTTTTCTACTGAAAAGGAAACCTCAGGAGTAACAGAAAAATTAAGTTTATGTATCATATTAATCGGAACTGGTAGACGTCGAGGATTGTCTTTTTTACTTATCAGAAGCTCTAGACGCGGACGCTCAAACATTCGTTCAATAATCTTGAATTGATCTTTTGGCGCTAATTGGCGTAATTTATTTAGTAAATGTGGAGCCGTAAATAAATGTTCAATTGACCACTCGGCAATATTATCCCATCGAATAAAATGCATATCTGCTTTGTCGATTAACTCCCACAAGGAATCAATATCGTAACTGACTTCGTTGACATTTAAACAGCGATCAACAAACTCTACGTCATTTACTTTATCGGTATCTTGCCAGTAATTGTTTTTGAACAGTGACTGTCCGGCAGCTTGTGACATTAGCCTTGTGTAGGGTAAGCGTTCTTTTATTGTTTTTTCGTCTGGCATTAATATATCAATGCCCTCTATAAACCGGTATAGGGCTTGGCGACCATAACTTCCGTATAACATGAGGGATATAACGCCATGTGGCGCTAGAATTTTCTCTAAATTTTGTAACCCTACCAACGGGTCCGAAAGGTGATGGAGCACTCCTGAAGAATAAATAACATCGAAGCCTCCGGGCGGAACTTCGATCCCCTCAAGTGTCATCAAGTTAGCTTCAACAAATTTAACATTGTTAATATTTCTTTCTTCAGCCGTTTTTTTAGCATCTTTTAGTGCTGTGGTATTCATATCAGCGCCAATGAAATGAATATTTGGTTGCAGCATTGCAGCACCAATTACACCAACTCCACGTCCACAACCTGCATCTAAAGCATACATTGGCCCTGAAGTTTTTCGTGATATTTCTACGTGACTTAATAGTAAATTAACATCGCACCCCGATCTCATCATAATGCCACCGGTTGGGTATGGGTATTCTTCATACATTGCTTTTACATTAAGGGTTGTTTCATCCACAATATTTATCCTTTAAATGATTTCCACTTTAATAACAGCGTCAATAAAATTACCTGTTGTAGACTCTAAGCAACATGTGAGCCGTAAATTTATTATCTTATTTTTAAATAAAGGATTTTTTGATATATGGATTAAACCAAAGGTGCATTGCTTTTAGTAGCAACTATAATCACAAGCTTGCTAAGCGTCCCAGAGCGCCTGATCGGATAAAATAAGGCTTCTAACGTTATTATTAACGCTCTTCATCAGTCTTTTTTTGCTGAACATAACAACTTCCAGCTTTACATGAATTTATGCCAATACCGAATCGATTGAATAAGTAATGAGAAATTGGCTGTCGGTATTTTGCTAGTAATAAATAACAACCATGTGCAAGCTGCTTTATGATAGGAAATTGTAGGGGGGCAACCAGTATTCCTTTGCCTACCAGTGTCCATGCTCTGTGTGTTACATCTAATGCCAGCAGGGTTTTGCCTTGATAAAAACCATGTAATATTTTCATCGCTGCATCGGTATTTATATCTGGGTACTTTATCGGGAAATCTTTTTGGTGCAAATTCTCCAAGGTAATAAGGTTATTAGTGTCATAGCGTTTTAGCTTTTGCATTTCTAGCGTACATAAAGGGCAATTACCGTCATAAAAAATAGTTAAGGTTTTATTTGTCATATATTCATCTTATTAACTGCTTGTTATTTTTTGTAGGGTATCATCGATGATAGCGCTACCATCTAATGCGATAGAGGTCGTTTTTAACTCGGGTTTTGCATAAGCCAAACGCGCTATTCGTTCACCAGTATGATAACTATCTAAACCTGAAGCAGTGACAGTGTTTAGTGATTCTATATCAATATATCCATCACCTTGAATAGCCGTACTATCACAAATAACATGAACAATTTCACCAATAATAAGTTGAGTGTTATTGATTGCTATTGGCATTATTTCTTGTAATTTCACTGCATATTTTAATCGACTTTGTTGAACGAATGGCGCATTGAACCCATCAATATAATGCTCAGATAAGTTGCAAGTAACAAATTCACTTTCATGTTCAGGGTAACGAGCTGAGGTTTGATGTGCCGCTTGATAAAAATCAGCTGAAACTTGGTTAATCGTATAATTTTGGCTTTGTGTAATATTATCTAGTGTGTGCCTTGAGCCGTTATCGGGTCTCATGATAAAACCAATGAGTGCCGGTGATGCGCCTAAATGCACAACCGAGCTGAATATTGCTAAATTGCTTTGGCCGTCGAGGTTTTGTGTGCCAACAAGGTTGACACTTTTATATCCAGACAAGCTGTTAATAAACTTTGCGCGGTAGCGACTCGACATTTTTGCTAAGTCAGCACTGTCGTAATGTTGATAGTTGATGTTGTTCTCCCAGATATTGTTAGCTTCTATTGCTGCATTAAATTGCCATGACACACCAAGCTAAAATTCAGCGCTTAATGCATGATGGATATATACGAGCGTTATTATTGATAAGATCTTAACAATCTTATTTTTAGCTTATTTTTAACTTTGGGCGAGCGATTCCGGTATTGTTAACTTAGCTTATGGGTTGGCTTGGTATAATACTGGTTATTTTTGTATATATCATTTGTTTGAAAAATATACAATCACAGGTGCTATCTCGATTACAGTAGTAAATTTGACGGATAATATAGCACCAAAAGTTATGTTGATACTGAGTATAAAATCCAGAATAAACTCTGCGCGAGAAATTCTAAAGATAAAATGTGGCAGCAATATGTGCCATAAAGCATTGAAATTTAATGTTTTTTGAAGTTAAAATCATTTGATCGTTATTGAGGTGTGTACTGATAAGCTGCATTGATTTAGTGTATTAAATCCTACAGGCATCTGTGAAACGAAGTGATATCAGCGCAATATTGCCAATGAGGTTTTAGTGCAACCACTGAATGCGTTATACGAGATTTATGAAAAAAGTACTACTTAGCTCAGTAGTACTTTTTCTGTTTTACAGATTACTTTTTAAATCTTCGTACAGCAAAATCCATGATCCCGAGTGCTAAAATAGCAAGACTAGATAGCTCTGATACTTGTGCACTAGCTACTGATGTTATAGCAACATTATCAATATATCAGAAGCGCCAGTGTTATCGCTTCTTTGGCTTTAGTAAAAGTTTTAAGATAGAAATATTTTAAAACTAATGTCTTATATCGTTATTGGTTAGCTATCCAAACTGTTTGATAGGGAGATAAGATGAGCTCTTGGTTTAACTCGGTAATTTTTGTCTGGCTGATCAGCTCTTGCCATGATTCAGTGATGATTAAATTAAGCTCGCTTAACGGCAATGCTACCGGTTTATTGGAGATGTTACTGACACAAAATATACTTTGTTTTCGGTTCTGACTTTGTCGCCAAAAACCAAACAACTGCAAGCCTAAATGCAAAGTAAATTGTGTAGCATTGGGGTGAAATGCCGGCTGTTTAATACGTATGTCTAATAAAAACTTTAATGTTGATAACACTTTATAGTGATGTGAGTGGTTGTCTGTTAGCACAGCCTCTAAGCTATCTTCTTGCCAGCGATGGCGGTTAATCGATCTATTATGATGAGTGTTAGCTAACTTGTTATAGTCATTCTGGGTTCCTAGTATGCTATGGATATAAATACCGGGTATGCCTTCAAGCGCAAACATAATGGCATGTGCGCAAATAAAACGTTGAAAATTCCACTGATCTTTACCGTCAACAGTACCTTGTAGTGCATCGTACAGGGCAATATTCATTTCATAAGCTTTTTGCTCGCCATTGTCTGTAGTTCGCCATGAAATTTTGCCACCAAAGTTTTCAACGGTATGAATTAAATTATCAAGTTCCACATCGCTTAACAGTCCTTCAGCGGGGCGCAAACCAATACCGTCATGAGAAGCAATAAAATTAAAATAAAGCGTGCCATCTTGCGCTGGTGGCATGCTCATTAACCAGCGCTTTAAGTATAAACAGTTACCGGTGAGTAAAGTATTGAGCAATAAGGGGGGGAGTGAAAAATTATAAATACCGTGCGCTTCATTGGCGTTACCAAAATAGGTCAAATTTTGGGTGTTAGGAATATTAGTCTCGGTAATGATAATTGCGTGTGGCTCAGCGGCTTCAATTAATGTTCTTAATAACCTAACCACTTCATGGGTTTGTGGTAAATTGATACTTTTACTGCCAACCACTTTCCATAGAAATGCGATAGCGTCAAAGCGGAATATTTTTACGCCGTTATCAAGATATTGTCGAATAATCGAGGTAAAAGTTTTTAATACTTCAGGGTTACGAAAATCAAAATCAACTTGATCATGACTAAAAGTACACCAGACAAACTTTTTACCTTGGCCCGTTTCAATCTCTTTAAGTAGCGGTGAGGTTCTAGGCCTTACTACTTCACTTAAATCATCCTCAGGCTGTGCGGTAAAGAAAAAGTCATGTCCTATGCCTTCGCCCTTAATAAAGTTGTCAAACCAGGCACTTCGGCTTGAACAATGATTTATCACCAGATCTGACATTAGCTGATATTGTTGGCTGATCTGCGTAATGTCCTGCCATGTACCTAATGACTCATTAACCGATGAATAATCAATAACCGAAAAACCATCATCAGAGCTATAAGGAAAAAATGGTAAAATATGCACACTGTTAATGGTATTTTTTAGGTGGGAGTCTAAAAATTTCTTTAATGTTTTTAGCGGTGGCTGATTTGGACTGATAATGCTATCGCCATAGGTGATCAGAATAATGTCGCTTTCCGACCAATGATTAGTAAAAGGCGTTGGTACCGCGACATGATTTGCCAAGCGCATAATATCAATCAGTGCATCTGCAATATCAGCCGATTCTTGTGTAATAGCCACGTTTTGATAAATAGTATCAAGTTGCTGAATGAGCTTGTTTTTTAACTGTTCAATCTGCGCTGGCATAAGCGGTGCTTTCCTTTAATGCTTGACTAAATTCTTGATTATCCAATTCCACGGCTGTTTTCAGTTGCGATAAAATATCAGGAATAGCACTGACCACACGATTCCAAGACGGTATAAACGGTGTTTCCATCGGGTTCTCTAAAAAGGTGTTACCGGCGGTTAAAATATTTTCGGCAAACATTTCTACGGCTTTTTCTTCGTTATGAATATCGAGTTCAAGGCCATTCATCATCGCGTCATTACGATAAGTTTCAACATAGTCTAAAGCGATACGGTAGTAAGTGGCTTTTAAGGTTCTAAATTTTTCAGCGCTGAAGGTTTCACCTTGTGTGGCAAGCTTTCGAATAAAAGCTTTGCTGATATCAATCGACATTTTTGAAAGTCCGCCGGCAGTGTTATCTAGCGACAAATCTTGATGTTTATGGTCGTAAGTAGCGGCAATATCCACTTGGCATAAACGGTTCGGAGAATAGTTGCGATACATTTCAGAGAGTACGCCAATCTCTAAACCCCAGTCACTGGGAATACGAATGTCGTTTAAGACATCGCGACGAAATGAAAACTCACCAGCAAGTGGATACAAAAAGCTGTCCATGTACTCTAAATAATCACAATGGCCGACGGTTTTTTTCAATGCCTTGATCAAAGGTGTGACCAATAAACGAGAAACCCGACCATTGATTTTTCCGCCAGCAACACGGGCATAAAACCCCTTAGAAAATTCATAGTTAAAGAGTGGGTTGGCAACCGGATAAAGAAGTCGGTCAAGCAGTTCTTTTTCATAGGTCAAAATATCACAATCATGTAAGGCAATAGACTCGGCTTTACCCGAAGCCAAAATATAGCCCATGCAATACCAAACGTTACGGCCTTTGCCGAGCTCTTTTGGTGCTAAACCAAGTGCTTGTAGCTTGGCGTCGATTGCTTGTAGCCTAGGACCATCATTCCACAACACGCGGTGATGCTGAGGCAACTGTCCAAAAAATGATAGCGCATGTTTGTATTGCTTTAGATCGGCGCGATCTAGGCCAATTACAATTTCAGATAAGTACTTTACGTCTTTTATCTTATTAATAATATCGGGTAAGGCTTTACCTTCTAATTCAGAAAATAACGAAGGTAAAATAAGCCCTAATGAACGAATTTTTGAAAACTCGAGTAATTCGGCCGCCATATCTTCAGGCTCACGCTGAGCCAAGTTATGTAATGTAGTAACCGTACCGTTTTGATAGAAGTCAGCCATGGTTTACCTCTTGTTTTATTAAACTAAATTAGGTTGAATTAAATGTGAGTCGAATTGATTGGTTAAAAGCTGCTGTATCGCATCGGCCCAACCCTCAGGACCATATCGTTCGGTTTGACTCGTTTTATATTGCTGATACAGTGGCGGAAAGTCATGAACAGGTGAGCGTATTTGCACGGCAATGTCAGCTGCCTCTAACATCGGAATGTCGTTTTCGCCATCACCTAAGGCGATGGTATAAACGCTGTTGTTAGCGAAATGTTCTCGATATTGTTCGGTTAACCAAATCAGCGCTTGGCCTTTATCACAGTAGCCACCAATATGCATAAACCGGCCACCTTGAACAACGCTTGCGCCTAATTCAACAAGATGCTCTATAAATAATTTCTTGGTTGGTTCATCGCCAAGCCATTGCACAGGTTCGCCGTATTGTCGTTGTTTTGCGCGTTCAGCTTGGGCTAAATCTAAGCCGGTGACTTGGCATAATTCAGCGCTAGAGAGAGTTGAAAATCCTTGGTAATAAGGCTGAAATTGTTCACATTGTTGGCTCAGTAGATCTAGCCAATGCTGTCGTGGAGAACAGAATGATTTTAGCCAGTAGTTTCCGAACACTTCTGTGTCTTCGGGCTGTGTTTTAAAGGTATTGATTGGAATATAAATGGCGGCACCATTTTCGATAATAAAAGGGGTTTCAAGTTCTAGCTCTGCACGAATAATGTTTAATTCAGCCAGTGTTTTACTGGTATTTAAAATGACCGGTATTTTAGCGTCATGCAGTTGTTTTAGTGTCGGCTGCGCAGCAGTCGACTGATAGCTATAGTGGTCAAGCAAAGTACCATCGAGGTCACTAAAAATTAACGTTTGCTTAGCACTCATTCCGCGTCCACTATCGGCGTTTTTGTTATATTTCTTGCATGATCTAAATAAAAAATGGCATCCGCTGACTGCGAGATAGTGTTACAAGCCTGTACGCTAAGTCTTTGAAAATACTGTGTGAAATTTAAAACGCCAGCAGGTCCCATCACCTTAGAATTTGCCAGGTCGATATTTCTTGCCTGCAGCTTTTGCTCTTGCTCTAAACGCCATTTGTAAACACAATCAAATGACGGTGCTTGTAGTGCTAACCAAAAATCCATTTCTTTATATAAAGGTTGGTAATAGCTTTTTAGTTGTTGATTAACATAATTTCGCCACTGGCCATTCACATCATGTTTAAATTCCAGCTCGTTAACGGGAGCTGCTAGTTGCTGATCTGTTTGTGGTTTTACGCCCCAACACCATCCTTCTAATAAAATAATGTCTACTGGCTTGTCAATAACTGGCCATTGGCTCTCAGGATAGGGTTCATCGGTTGCTTTATTAAATCGTGGCATAGCAAAGCCGGTTTGCTTGGTTTTTAACTTATTTAAGGTTTGCTTTAGCGCAGCTATATCGTGAGTGCCGGGCACTCCTCGTGTAGCTAATAAGGGATGAACTTCATGTGCCAGTTGCTGGCGTTTTTCACCGGTCAGATAAAAATCATCTAATGACATTACCATAATGGTTAATTGGTAAGTGGTCGCTAAATATTCTGCCAGGTAATCTGTTAACGTTGACTTACCACTGCCTTGGCAACCATTGATACCAACAAAAAAAGCGCCGTCATGTTTACCAAATTGGCCAAATATCTGCTCGGCGAGCGGTTGGTAGTGCTTTTCTGCCGTGAATTTAAATGTTTCAGGCAATTTATGTTGCTTAATAAAGGTTGAAAGCATAATTCCCACTGTCGCTAAAATATTCGTTATGGTTGTTATTATACCTTCAACTCCTGTGCCATTTTATCTAGTAGCTACTGAGTCGTTGTAATGTATTGTAAAGTAAGATGTATTTATTTTTATCGATGAAGGCTAAGGCATTTTAAAATTAAGAAAAGTGCACTAAAATAAGCCACTGCTTTGTTTTGGTGCAATATAGAGGGCGCAACAAAACAGCTAATATTGTTAAGGTAAGCGTGACTAAACCGGTAAGCGGGTTAAATATTATGTTTAAAGTAAACTTTTTGCTTTATGACTTCGTAAAATCAATATAAATAATAGCGCTAAATTAAACGGGTGTAATGCTATGAAACTTTCTCAGTACCTTTATGTGTTCAATCAAGTGATTTCAGAGGGTGAAAAGCATGATGATAAATACTGTTTACATGGGCTTAATGCTTGGCATGACTTAGACGGTTACACCTGTTACCTAAGTTATAACCAAGTGACCATGTCGATGTACTTTCATGGCCGCTTTGCATTTGATTGTGAAGACGAAGCCAAGTTGCAGCCGTTTAATAAGCTTGTGGAAAAAGTATATTCCCCCTCTGCGATGAATAAAAGTTAGTTAGGAGCATGATGAATAAAATTAGCCCGAAAGCACTGCTTGATAGTAAGTGGACAAAAATAACCGTAGAGAATAAAGAAAAGCACTTTGCCATTACCAAATTAACTGTTGATGAAGAACAGCGCGTGACTGCCTGTGTTATCGAGGCAGTGATTAACAATAACGAATATGTCATTAATTGGCGTGACCTAAAAGACAGCAAACAATGGAAGATGGGTTGGCAGTAACAACTGTAATAGCTAAAACGATAGAATTACCAAGGTATTTTCTTGCCTTGCCAATCCAAGTAGCTTGCCTGACCGTCAACAACCGCTGATTCAACAATGCTGAGTAATTGGCTAGCAACGAACTGGCTATTGAATAGTTTGTCTTTAGGGACATTTTTTTGAAATGGTTTCGACAGCGGGCTATCGGTAGTACCAGGATGAAAAGAGATTAACTTGATGTTTTTAGCTCTTCGAGCCAGTTCAACTGCGGCCGAGGTAATGAGCATATTCATCGCCGCTTTTGACGCTCTATAACTGTACCAACCACCTAATTTATTATCGCTAATACTGCCAACGCGGGCGCTAAATACCACCACTTTACATTCATGCTTTCCGGCCAATAATGGCGTTAAATGTTTTAACCACAGCATAGGAGTAACGGTATTAGCGGTCAGGGTTTCAATAAACATCTCTGTAGAAAAATCTTCCAAGCGTTTTTCCGGCTGGCAGCGCTCGTTGTGCAAAATACCGTGGCAAATAAATACCTGTGTAATAGTCACCGGCATGCTGGTTTTTAGTGTTTCTACCGCTTGGCTAATCGCTTTTTCTTGATAGTTATCGATACTAATAACTTTAGTATTAGCGAATTGTTCTTGTTGATAAAAGCTACAGTCACGGCTAATAACAATGAGTTGTGTAGCCTCATTGCTAATAGCTTGTAATGCAATTGCTTTCGCTATTGGCGCCAATGATCAGCGCTGTTGGTGATTTCATCTTTACTCCTTTGCTCGGCCGCTGTCTGTTAACTCTTTAATACGAAAAAGTGTCGCGATGAGATCAACGGGGGTCATTTAATCTGAACCTGAAATAATTGTAGAATTTCACCAATAACGAAAACTCTTGAACTCTGGCATTAGGGCTTACAGCTCAATAGGAATAAATTTTGTGCGCATTGCGGACTCTAGCAGTTTTTATTCTAACGTCCGCTTAACTAATAAAGCGGTCATTAGCATCGAAGATAACCTTGTGACTTCTGTTAGCCAATAGCAGACATTAGGTTTATACCTGTACTGTCAACTTGTGAGCCTAAAACTGCCACATATAATTTAAAAATGTCTATTAATTTACACCTAAAATCTTATTCAATACTTTTCGTACAATTATCTACCCAATCTCAAAAACGGACATTAGAATCAACTAAGGTCCACATAAAATAGAGTATTAATTCTAAGGCGCAATCGCCCCCATTGCACCACAGAAAGTTGTAATGTTTTAACATTACCTAAATAGTACATCATTATTAAAAACACGCCCTAATAAGTTTTTCAAAGCACGCTAGCAAGTTATCATGGGTGGTCTAATAAGGTTTCCTAATCAGTTAAGCTTGCATTAATAATCCCAATATCTGCAGTAAGATTGCTTTTGCCTACTATGATTTCTGTTTCATAGTGAACTTTGGCCTCTTTTGATCCGCAGATGATATTAAACTTATATTGAATATCTTTTGGTGATACAGAAATATTGGCTTCAAATTGTTGCTTCAATTTTTCTTTATAAATGACAAAGGAGCTCTCTGCAATACTTATTTGAAAAGAGCAAGATTCTTCATTTTTAAGAGATTTATAAAAGTTTTTTGACAATTCAGCTTTGACATATGCTGAGTTGTCACCGATCGTAATACAAGCCGTTAAAATCAGAGGTAACAGTAGCATTATTAATTTATTCATCATTTCCTCATGTGCTGATTTATTGACACCCTAAAATTAGCTAAATTATCTCTCGCAAATCCCTTAGCTTGTCTTTCATATTTGTTATCATAACCATTAATCATCGCTTCCCAAAGATAGCTAGATTTTGTCATTTCTCCAGTATTCCATTGCTCTACTACATGGAAATATTCTTCTAATACCGTAAAATCTAAATTATAACCGCCTTCCCCAAAAAAGTTATTATAAGAATTACAGTTTGGACAAGTTTTCGGTGAAATATGAGCCCAAATTTGATTTACATCCGTTGTTGCTAAAACTTGAAGCAACTCAGCTCGCCCATTTTTAGCCCATTTTACGTCCCAAACAGTTGGTCCAAATAGTCCTTCAAGAGCAAGTAACAGAAACTTAACAAGCCACCCATAATAACTTGTTCAAATTTCAATCAATAAGCTACACTGAATTTACCTTAATTCAGTGTGGTGATTGTCATGCCAAAACCCCGTTCACAACAAATTAGTTTATCAGATACGCCGTATTATCATATTTGTAGTCGAACCGTGCGCAAAGCCTTTTTATGCGGCGTTGATACCGAAACAGGGGTTAGTTTTGAACACAGGCGTCATTGGATTGAGAAGCGTATTTTTCAATTATCTCAAGTTTTTTCTATTGATATTTGTGCCCATGCCGTTATGCATAATCATTTACACTTGGTATTACATGTCGATAGCGAGCAAGTAAAAAAGTGGTCTACACTGGACGTGCTTACCCGTTGGCATAAACTATTTAAAGGCACACACCTGACCAAAAAATATCAGCATAACTCCCCATTAGATAAATACGAACTCGAGATGGTGGAAGAAACAGCAATGGCGTATAAACAACGCTTAATAGATATCAGTTGGTTTATGCGTTCACTGAACGAGCCCATTGCTCGACAAGCCAATAAAGAAGATAAGTGCACGGGACATTTTTGGGAAGGTCGCTTTCAGTCTCAAGCCTTATTAGATGAAGGTGCTTTATTGTCGTGTATGGCTTATGTAGATTTAAACCCTGTACGTGCGGGTATCGCCGCGACACCTGAGCAGTCGAGCTTCACCAGTATTCAATTACGTATAAAAGCGGCCATAAAGGGCAAACAACCCTCAGCTTTACTGCCCTTTATCGGTAATGAACATCAAAACAAAACCACCGGCTTAGCCTTTAGCTTAAAAGATTACCTAATCCTCGTGGATGAAACAGGTCGAATACTGCGGGAAGATAAACGCGGGGCAATTAACGCTAAAGTTACTAAAATACTCGCAAGGTTACACATCAGTGATAACAGTTGGTTAACACTGACCACGAATTTTGAAGGTGTTTTCACCGGCGCGGTCGGCACAGCAGAGCACTTGTGTGTATTTAGTGAACATGTTGGCTTAAAACGCACGCATGGTATCGCCAGTGCAGAAGCCTGTTTGAATAGCGCCTAACACTTATTTTTAATTAAAACTTAATCACTAAAAAGCTAAAACCTAGGGTTATCTTCGTATAACAGCATTAACTCGCCTGAAATTCACTGACTTAGTCATTGGTAAGTGATCATTGTCAACCGAGTACCTATTGAGTGAATAAATGAGGCTTTGTCTGTTATTACAATGAGGGAAACAGTGTTATGTTATAACTTAAACTTATTATGGGTGGCTAAGTTAACAGCTAAGTTAACACAACACATGCATCACCTGACTTACTTTTTCTATTCTAACTATGTAACCAAATTCATCATGCCGCTACACCAACCTGTTTGCAGAAAAAATAATATTTTCTCCCCCTGATAGATTCCTTCCCATCGATTAAAGTGGGCTAAGTGGATAGAGACTACCCACGAATACGATTGATAAACTATTTAGGAGTAATAAGCTATGTCAGATTTCAAAGACGGTATTAACGATATATTAGCCGAAGGTGTTGATGCGCTAGATAAAATTCGAACACCAAAAAGTCGTTCAGCTGATGCGATCGAACGCTGTGCTGCACTGTTAGAGGCTGATGTTCCTTCGCGTATAATAGCTTTACTAATGGAAGAAAACACCGGAGAATCTTTTAGTGAGCAAGATGTCAGTTCTTATGGCAAGCTATACAAGGTGTCACATTCAAAGGTGGCTCTTACTAAGAAACAGACAGTAGCCCTAGTTCGAAATCAAAAAAGAAAGATGGCTCATTTCCCCAAAGATTATCTAGCAGAGTAAATGACAGTGTTTTATGAACATATTTTGAAGGCAAACGACCTTACTAACGACATTGCTACACTTAAGCCTTACCTTACTGATATGGTTGGCCTAGAAGGGGAAGCTAGTTCTTCGTTCGTGCAAAGAAATGTTGTTGGTCGAGTAATTGGTTGCCCTTGGGGCAACCTGCATGGTTACATTTTTTCCAACCTTACCGATGAACAGAAATGTGGAATCTATGAATCAGCTTACGAGGCTGGTTACCCGAGTGATGAATTGCCATCGAAGAGTGAAACAGAATTCTTTCATTACTTAGAGTCGAGGTACGGGGGGAGTGTAGAGGATCTAAGTAAGGATATCCGCACCGATATTAAAAAAATCACTTCCCTGCCGTTTAAGGATTGGGTCAAACAAGACCGAGTTGTAGCGTATCGCGTACTAACTTTGCTATATCGGTTACATCGATTCCGCCCGAAGTTGAGAACATTGTTAATGAGTGACTCGGATAACTCTTGTAGTTTTGAGTTTAGAGCCGAATGGCCACTTCTAGAAGATAAGGCGATGGAAAACTCCTCCATCTTGTCAGAGCTGCTATGCAGACTTAGCTTTATGATGCCACGCCAAGAACAGAGCCAAGCGCTTGAGGTGCGGGATACTCTTTCTAGAGCTCAGGATTATGTAGCTGATGACTTCCTGAATCTATACCGAGATGGGATAAGCAAATTAGGTCTCAGCGAGCAAAAAAGTCTTGAGTTAGTGAAGGTAAAGATTACAAAGTGGCATGAAGCGTTACCGAACTGTGATGATAGTAATGAACCTCGTTTAGACGTGCTGTTGAGTCACTATATTAATGTACGAGCTTTTAGTCAGAGAATTAAATCGAACAAGATTATTACTGATATTGTACTGGCATATCCTCTTGACCTTAATTCCTATGCTACAAAGTCTTGGGTCAACAAATCAGAGTCAGCATGCCTTACATATTTAACGGACTCCCCAAAGCCTTTAAGAATCAAGCCGACCTTGAATGAACAAGCGGAATTTGTAGAGTCGATTGTGGCCGGACCTTTAACACAGTTAGAATTAGAAAGAACAAAAGCACTTAATTTGATAATCAAAGCCACTATATTGCACGATGAAAAACAGGGAGTGGAAGTTCCATCAAGAATTACTGGATTAATCAATGTGGAGAGTTCACCAATAGCTCTTTTAAAAAAAGCAGTACGACAGAAAGCTGAGCATGGCATAGTATTGAATCCAAATGCATCACCAGAAGGTCTAAGTAATTATTGGTTTAGTCGTATAGCATTAGCGATAGCTCGGCAAAATTATGGAAAAGAACGTGGAAATCTTCAATTCACACATAAAGCAATTATAGAGCACGAAGTTTGCAAGCTCTTGATTGAATATGTCAATAAAGGTGGGCCGAGTGCTAGCCGACAATTATATAAGCTTTATGTAGCGCCTTAAATGAGCAAGCATCAATTGTAGTGGACTAGTGATTTTGGTCAGGTACATGTATGAGAAAGCACATGCTTGCAATACTAGGAGTAATCGGAAAAGTTAGAGTTCTCTACGAATCGTAACTCAAAGATGTCCAAATACGAATTGGTTGAACGCCCGCTATTGCAATTGGATTTAAGGTATTAAGTTAGTGGTGAATGGCCGAAAATGGCACAAAGAACTAAACCGCTCGCGCGGTAATGGCGTTCTTGGCTACCACTGAATTCCTTTTCAACCTTTGTACTTTTTACGACTCTAACTCCTCAGGCATTTCGCCTATAACCCGAGGAGTTCATCTCATGAATATCAGCACTTACTTCCCACCTGAATTACTTAAACGTCTTGAAGACGATATCACCTTACGTAAACTCGGCTCAGGTAGTCTCGTGGCCTACGTTAGAGGGATTTCTAAACTCTGCGATTATCTGCAACGCTCGCCAGAAAATATTACGGCTGAAGACTTACGACTATTCCAATTACATTTAGTTAATATTGGCACCACAGGTCAAACGATTAATGTCACCTTGACCGCCTTGCGCTTCCTATACAATATTACACTGGATAAACCCGAAGTCGTGTATAAGCTCAGCAGTGTACCGGTCGCTCGTAAATTACCCGAAATACTCAGCATGGATGAAGCCAAACAGCTCATTGATTCGGCGATGCACCCGAAATTTAAAGCGGCATTGGCCGTAGCTTATGGCGCTGGTTTACGGGTGAGTGAAGTCGTCAATCTCAAGGTCAGCGATATTGACAGTGAACGAATGGCACTTCGGGTTGAACAAGGTAAAGGCCAACGAGACCGTTATGCCATGTTATCCCCGGTATTGCTTGAACACCTGCGCAACTGGTGGCGCTTTGCTAATCAACAGGGGCAGATGTTTGAAGGGGGTTGGTTATTTCCGAGCAATAACCCTATCTATCATATGACCTCTCGCCATTTGAGCCGAATATGTAAAGCCGCCGTTTCTACAGCAGGTATCACTAAAAAGATATCTATGCATTCCTTGAGGCATAGCTTTGCCACGCACTTATTGGAAGCCAAAGTGGATATTCGCGTGATACAAGTACTGCTTGGACACAGTAAACTCAATAGCACCGCCTTGTATGCGCAAGTTGCGACGGATTTATTAAAAGAAGTCACGAGTCCGTTAGATACCATCATGAAGAAGAAAGGTAAAGCAAAGGAGTGAGTCGGTCATGTCTCGCCCTAAACTGGAAGTAGCGGATGTGTTTCGTGTTGCGGGTCAAACTTATCGTGATGAGAATGCAGGCCATTTAAGCTTACAACAACACAAAGTCATGTCAGCCATTGAACACTGTCGAACCAGTGTGCTCGGGGGGGCATGTTTTGCAATGCCCTGAATGTGAGCATGTTCAGGTTGCCTATAACTCTTGTCGAAATCGCCATTGCCCGAAGTGCCAAGCCAGCTCAGCTAAACGCTGGTTAGAGGCTAGGCAAACAGAGCTATTACCGGTTGAGTATTATCATTTAGTCTTCAGTTTACCTAGCGAACTTGCTGATTTGGCTTATTACAACAAGGACGTGATGTATGGAATTTTGATGAAAACGGCAGCACAAACCTTATTAACCATTGCGGCAGATAAAAAACATTTGGGCGCACAAGTGGGGGTAACCTTCGTGTTGCATACGTGGGGAAGTGCCATGATGCACCACCCACACGTGCATGGGATTGTCCCAGGCGGTGGACTGTCTCTCAATGGTAAACAATGGCTCAGTTGTAAAAAAGGCTTCTTCTTGCCTGTTCGGGTCTTATCGCGTCTGTTTCGCCGTTTGTATTTAGCGCGGCTCAGCGAGGCTTATCAGCAAGGTAAATTACAGTTCTTCGCCAACACGAAAACGCTAGCAGATGAGCATGAGTTCAATGCTTGGTTAAGTAAACACCGTAAAATGGAGTGGGTTGTGTATGCCAAACGCCCGTTTTCTGGCCCTGACGCCGTATTAAGGTATTTGGCTAGATACACTCATCGAGTCGCAATTGCCAATTCTCGCTTAGTGTCGATGGATAAAAATACTGTCAGTTTCCGC
Source organism: Colwellia sp. M166 (assembly GCF_024585285.1). Taxonomy (NCBI): domain Bacteria; kingdom Pseudomonadati; phylum Pseudomonadota; class Gammaproteobacteria; order Alteromonadales; family Colwelliaceae; genus Colwellia; species Colwellia sp. M166. Next base: position 2,024,922 of record NZ_CP040755.1, on the reverse strand, counting down.
TGGAAAAACTACCGTGTCAAAGCACGATGTCGACAACGTGTGATGCAACTGAGTCATGATGAGTTTATACGTCGCTTCTTGCTGCATGTACTGCCCTCGGGCTTTCACCGTATTCGTCATTATGGTTTAGTGGCTAATGCCGGTAGAAAGCGAAATCTGCAACAAGCAAGGCGGTTACTCAATGTGCCAGCGCTTGAGACAGCAGTACAGGAAGCCGCAGAAGTAGCGAAGCTAGATCGTACTGATCCCTTTATCTGCCCGAAATGTCATACGCCAATGATGATCATTGAGTTGCTTGTTGGGATAAATTATCCTCGCGCTCCGCCTGAGAAGATCATTAATCCAGTAGAGAGAATGACGTTTAAAAAAAGGACAGTATAATCGTCAGGGATAGCTTTGCCTTACTGGCTGAAAAGGCGTTATCACATCAACAAAAGAGAGAGTATTTATGATGGAAAATCGAATGGTTGTGACTTACCACGGTCAATCCAGACAAGTTAAGATAAAAGCCACCCTACAACTACCACCCACAGAGATACAATCCCCATAGGCACTTGCTTCCCGCGGTTTCTTCATTGTGGGCTTTGTCGACATCCGCTCCAATTAGGGCATCATCACGGCTTAGATCATGACACTGATGATCTACAAACCTACACAAAGAAGTCATAAAATCCAATTAGTGAAATGTCCGCAATCGTATCAAAGTGATCGTTAGGCGGGATGATTTTTATTCGTAAATTTAGACCGCTTTGTGGCCAGCCTGTGTAAAAACTCATTGTTGTTTATATAAATTTTAAAATACGTTTTACAGCTTAGTTTGTTTATTTTGGATGAGAGTCAAATTTAAAATAAAAAGATAAGGTTAGAGCCTTATATCTTGGCCTTTATGGCGCTCATTAACCCTTCAATACCCATTATGTTTAACATTCGCTTGAAGTTATAAGCCAGAACATGGAGATTCATTTCGGTTCGGACGTTTTTAAATCGACGAGTGAGTAAATGTGTCATCCCCATCCAACACTTAATCGTACCGAACGGGTGCTCGACACTCTGTTTTCTAATTAGCATCAAGTCTGGCCGTTTTTTCATTAACTTATCCATATTGTCTATTCTGTCTTGATGCTCCCATCGAGTTATCTTTCTTGGTGTTGCACTTTTGGTACATTGTGGCTGCAAGCTACAATGTCGGCAATCTTTGACTCTAGCTCGGTAATGCATCAAATATAAATCACGATCTTTTGTCATGGTTTTACCTGGCATTAATTGACTGTTGTTGGGACAAATATAAACCTCTTTTTCTTTATCATAGGTAAATTTAGAACGATTAAAGATGCCTTTTTTATCGCTACCTGAGGTATCTCCCTTTGGTACAAGTGGTGATGTGATGGACGCTCCCAATTACGGCGTCAATGCGCCAAACTGGTTAAAAACAATCAGTTAATTTAAGGAACGTCCGTCATGAAAGTTAGCACAATATCAATTGATTTAGCAAAAAACGTTTTTCAACTCATGGGGTTTACTGAGGCTAATAAAGGCGTTTTTAATAAGCGCTTGAACCGCGCTCAACTGAAGCATTTTATGCAAATGCAACCCCCATGTCGTGTTGTGATGGAGGCCTGTTATTCTTCTCATTATTGGGGCCGGTTGTTTGAATCCATCGGTCACACTGTGCACTTAATTCCTGCGCAACACGTGACACCTTTTGTGCGAGGAAACAAGAATGACAGTAACGATACACTGGCCATATTCGAAGCAAGTAGGCGACCTTTCATTCGGTTTGTCCCCATCAAAACCCAAACTCAGCAAGAAACGTTAATGCTACATCGCTTGCGAGAAAGGTTACTTAAAACACGTACAGCGGTCACTAATCAACTACGTGGTTTATTAGCTGACATTGGCCTTGTTTTCCCGTTAGGCATACCTGCTTTTAATGAAAGTATGCAAGCATTATCACTTGATACCACGTTATCGGTATCAGTTCAGTGGCTAGTTAACGATGTTTATCAAGAATTCAAAACCTTAAACCTACGTATTAAAGCGATTGAAAAACAATTAAAAACTGACATTGAAGCCAATTCATTAGGGCAAATACTATTGAGTATCCCTGGCATTGGTTACCTCAATGCTTCTGCCTTTATTGCCTCTATAGGCAGTGGACAAGCCTTCACCAGTGCACGCGACTTTGCTGTTTGGCTAGGCATTACACCCAAACAATTTGCCTCAGGCAATAAAAGCGTGATGGGCGGCATCAGTAAACGTGGAGACCAATACCTGCGTAAACAGCTTATCCATGGTGCGCGTGCCATCATCGTTCATGCCAGAAAGAAACACGATGCATTGAGTGTGTGGATAACCCAGTTAAGTGCACGAAAACCGTTCAATTGTACCGCGGTTGCCACTGCGCACAAGTTAGCACGCATCATGTGGACATTGTTACAAAAGCAATGCCATTACACGCCTCAACCGGTTAAGGTAATCACATGATTGACGACCCGTTTTACCCTCTAGTAAGCCTGTGTAGGACAAAGGCCATGAGTCTGTGTGGGTGTTTAGGCTGCTAGAGGGGACTTAATTTATCCAGAAAACTTTTCAAGACTGTTGTTGATAAGATGAAAAAAAGGCACTAGCCAACTAGAACAAAGCCTGTGAGAGGACAAGTGTATCTATCACGTTTGGGTGAACAATGTTTTAAGGTATTTCTAGTTCGCAACTTATCTGGAGCATGGATAACAAACCATAGCTCAAATATATGTCAGTACAGTTTGCTTTAAGCAAGCGAAAGCGCCTGTCATCATGAACAAAAGTATGAAAAGAGTAATGCTCAGTAATCAAAAACATAAGCCCGTTTTGTTATGTTTTCGTATTCACTTGGGTTGACATCAAGGAAGCGTCCATATATGTCATACCAGCATCTTGTGTGTCTTTGATATCTTGGCCGCTGAAGTAACCCTTATCTGCGATAACTGTTAGGTCTTTTCTTTTTAGCGCGTGTTGAGCTAAAACCGCTGTAGGACAGAGTTGGCCTCGGTCAGTGGTATTGGTCACTTCATGTGCAACAATGAGATGATGCTTGGTATCAACAGCACTTTGAATGTTGTAGCTGACGACTCTCGTCATACCTTGAGTTTTCATCAACCTTGAATCAGGATCAGTGGTGGATATTTGTTTTTCTGGATGGTCTTTGACTTCTTTTTCTAGTATTTTTAATTCAGCGAGTTTTTGTTTTAAATTGCTAATAGTTTCTTGTGTTGCCTTGATTGTTTGAGGGCTATGTTGCTCTTCATCAGCTCTGTCTAGTTTTTCTAAATAGTTACTAATATGTTTTTCAACTCGCTCAATATGAAAGGCCATTTTCTTTGGGGTGTAATTGTTATCTTTGTTGTTGCTAGCTTTAAATTTACTGCCATCAATGGCGATCTCACCTTCATCAAACATATGAAGTTGTCTACATAGCTGAACGAATGTACGGCAAACATGCTTAATTCCCTTAGCATTATTTTTCCTAAAGTCAGCAATGGTTTTAAAATCTGGAGCAAGTCGTTCAAGTAACCACATGAGTTCAATATTTCTATTCGCTTCAATTTCTAATCTTCTAGAGGATTGGACTCGATTAAGATAGCCATAGAGATAGAGTTTTAACATGACAGCAGGGTGATACTTAGGACGGCCAGTAGACTTGATGATCATGCCCGCGAAACCTAACGCTGCTAAATCCAATGCCTCAATAAACACATCAATGACTCTGACGGTATTTTCAGCAATAACAAAGTCATCGAGAGATTCTGGAAAGAGTGTAGATTGGGAGCGGTTAACACCTTTAATAAAGCCTGACATGATACTTACCAATAAAGATTAACTTACTGATAAGTATAGCAAACGTGTGTTTTTTTGTGGATAAGGTTAAGACCGATTGATCATAACTATCAGGTGGTTATACGAAAAAGTGATCAAAAGGTTTTCACACAGTCTGTGGCATTAGTGAACATACGAGAGGTTTATTTCAAAGATTAAGGACAATCACAAAACGTCATTAATATGTTGAATTTTCTCATACTGTGACGCGTTTCTCATTATTTATGACGTTCCAAATAATAGCGATGATTTATCTTGAGCTTACGTTACTTAGCAATATGCTTGATGATTTCATTGCTGATAAAGTTAATACGCTGCGCTCTATGTGAGTATTGGTTATGACAAATATAGAGCGGTTCATCAATAGTTTCAGTTAGATGATGAATCTTAATTAAGCTCGGCTGATGAAAAGCTAAAGCCGCATATAGCGGCAATACCGTAAAGCCTAACCCTAAGCTCACCGGCGCTAAAATTAGGCTTATTTGATTGGAAAAACCTTTGTGTTGGAACTGGCTAATATGACTAAACTCGGTAAAGTTTTTCTGCAACAACAAATTAGCGTGATGAGCTGCATCAGGGTGATCAATAAAGCCTAGTTCGTTCAACACTGGCCAAGTAATTTGGTTAACAGCTGCCGGTGTTACTAATACTAAGGGTTCAACGCCAATGGCTGTGCTATTGATACGATGATCTTGTGGCTTCTTGGTTACCAAACCGATATCAATGTTACGTTCAATTAACGCCAGTTCAATACTGTGATTGGGCGCAAAGGTATAATCGAGTGATAATTTCGGGTGCTCTTGCTGAATAGCGATTAACTGTGGATAAAGCTTTAGTCCTATACTGCCGGGAGAAGAAATACGTATATTGCCAATGTGGGCGTCATCTTGTTTGATTGACTGTGCAAGGTCATCACTTTTTTCCAGTAACAACTTTCCCTGCTGATATAAGCGTAAGCCTTCATCGCTTAAAGTAAAAGACTTGCCCTCTCGAAGCAGCAGCGTCACCGCTAGTTGTTGTTCAAGTTTTTTAATATGTTGGCTGACTCCTGACTGCGTCATAAACAAAACCTCTGCTGTTTTGGTGAAATGACCAACCTCAGCAAGGGTACAAAATGTTTTTAACCAGTTAAGATTTATCATAACAAAACGTACTCATATCCATAATAAATGATAATTTTTTGTATTCTATCAGCTGGGCTATACTTTTGCTATCAACGTTAGCGAGGAAAAAAACATGAGCAAAGCATACCCAAGAACATTTTCACATATCGGCATCTCAGTACCGAGTGTAGAAAAAGCCGTTAAGTTTTATACCGAAGTACTTGGTTGGTATTTAATTATGGAGCCAACAGAAGTCGTTGAAGACGACAGTGCTATAGGCGTGATGTGCACCGATGTATTTGGTGCTAATTGGGACAAATTTAAAATTGCCCACATGTCGACAGGTGATCGTGTTGGTGTCGAGTTATTTGAATTTAAAAACCAAGAAAATCCAGAAAATAATTTTGAATATTGGAAAACAGGTGTATTTCACTTCTGTGTTCAAGATCCAAATTTAGAAGAATTGGTCGAAAAAATTGTTGCCGCCGGTGGTAAAAAACGTATGGCTGAGCCACGCTATTATTATCCAGGTGAAAAGCCTTACCGTATGATTTACATGGAAGACCCGTTTGGTAATATTTTAGAAATTTATAGCCATAGCTATGAACTAACCTATGCCGCTGGCGCATACCAATAAGTTATTGGCGCTAGATTTTCTGCTCTAAGTTACGGAATTTAGGCAGTACATGAAACAAAGCAGCCCTTGTTGGGCTGCTTTGTGCTTTTTGTCATTTCAAATGTCTGCAGTAAATAGCAAAGTTAAATACTGCAAAGCTTGTTAATCATTTACTGCTTTAAATATCGCCGTTTTGTGCATCCTCCTTAGCCATAAGCCAAATCATAAAATTGAGATACTTTCCTCATTTCGTTCTAAATTTTAGCTAGTTTTACTTACAAGTAAGCAGTGGTAATCGCTACAAGGATTTGTTATTAATAGGTAAATAAGATGGAAACTTTCTTGTAGGAACAAAGTTTCCTTTGGTTAAGTTGTTATGCGTAAATGTTAACTTCAACTAAGGAGTATCATGCAAAAAGGTAATTCATACATACTTTTGGATGAAAGATGGAAATTAGAAGATTTCGCAATACTGACAAAAGAATATATGCAACTGTATGGTTTTTTTTATGCCTTACGTTCTGTTGAGAGTAATCAACTTTCACAATTAGAATTTGAAAGAATGCCTTGGTTAGGTGGCGGTAGTGTTGTTGGGTTTTTTAGTATAATGGGGAGACTTGTTCCTCCCGAAAATAACCCAGAAGTGAAACGCATCCAATATGCATCTCCAGGCTTCATTGAATTAACATTAATTACAGAGGTAGCAAAAGATATTGGTATTATTGTTTCATCTATATGTGCTTCTATTGCGAGTATCGCAGGAACTTACAGTTTAATTTACTCGCAATATCAAAAGCGTAAATTGACTCAACTAAAAATTAAAGATCTAGAAGCTAAACAATTAAGAGAAGAAATTATTTTTGTAAAAAACTCGATAAAACAGTTGCATGAAGGCTTCAGTCTAACTAATAACCAAGTTCAGTCTTTGCACAAAATATCGAAAGGCGATGAATTAGTTCAGTTAAAAATGTTACTTGCTTTATACCGGCGAGCTAAACCGATTGCAGAGCTACAAGCTAATAAGAAAGCCAATTTCAAAAAAGCATAGGAACTTTAAGCGGAAGCGTTTGCTCGATTTCGCTTTGCTAGAGATTTAATTAATATCTACTCAGGCTATTATTTGGCCAGTGACTAAACGAGGAACACATGAGAACACTACTACTATTATCGCTATTTGCATCGTCGGTATTTGCAGAAAAGCCAGATTTAGACACTTACTCTACGTCCCTAGAGTTCGCTCAGGTGACAGGTGTGCTTGCGACGCAGAAAGCTGATGGCAGTTGGTGCTTTGGTACGTCGGTTCGACATAATGATCAAGGTTGGCAACATTACGCCGATGGTTGGCAGGTGCTCGACCCTGACGGTAATCAAATAGCCTTTCGTTTACTGGGTCATCCTCATGTTAATGAACAACCATTCACTCGCAGCAAGTGTAATATCAGTGTCCCATCAGAGCTTTCTAAGGTCATTGTACGGGCCAAGTGCAATAAGCATGGTTACGGCGGTAAGCCATTTGTGGTCAACTTAAAGTCACGCTAACGTACTAACGTTTTTGCTAATTCTCATCACTAGAACATTCAGTTAACATCATTAAAGTGAGCGAGACGTCGCTCGCTTTCGCCTCGCTATAGATCACATCGCATTTAACTTATTTCTCTTGTCAGCAGCATTGTTGTTCAAATAATTATTTTTATCAGACTAATCCAAATACCTATTACTTACGTATTGTCCGTCAAGATAATAAAATTGTTGTGATAAAGCGTGATAAAACCGAGCTTAACCTTAAGCAATAATCTAATCCTAGTTAACTTACTGGGTTTCAATGCCATTTGGTTCGGGCTGATCTTACTTGGCAATGTTTTTATTCCAATTGCAGTGATAATGCTGTTGCTTCATCTGTACTACCAAGCAGATAAAAATGAGTTAGTGCTTATTTTGATTGTTGCTGGTGTGGGCGTGTTATTAGATAGCGCTTTGATTTATTCAGGAACTTTTGTTTTTCCTGGATCTACGCAGTTACCATTTTGGCTAATTACCCTGTGGTTATGTTTTGCCGCTACGGTGCGACACAGCTTAGGTTTTTTGGCAAATTCTAAAATATTACAATGCTTGATAGGCGCTATTTTTGCGCCGTTAAGTTACTTGGCTGGGGCAAAGTTTTCTGTGGTCTATATCACGCCACCGTTTGAGTTGAGCTACTTACTGCTTGCTGGTTTATGGGGACCATTAATGGTGCTTGTTTTTGCCTTAAGTGCTTGGCTTCAAATTGAGGAGAAAAACCATGTTGCGCAACTTTAATTACTTTATTGTTTTGATAATGTCGCTCAGCACCATGTTTTCAAGCGCTCAAGCAAGTAACGATATTGCAGCTGATAATGCTAAACGCATGACCCAATGTCGAGCGACTGAGCAAACTCCCATGACGGTCGATGAATTAGCGCCGTCGATTGCTGAGCAGCATTTTCAGTTGTTAGGTAGCGCTAAGTTCTCAGTATTGTTCTGGGATATCTACCAAAGCACATTATTAACCACTGATGGGCAACCACCGTTTAGTCATACTTGTCAGCATGCTTTGTTTGAAATTCATTATTTACGCGATATTAGTAAAGCAGAATTATTAGAAAATACCCTTTCGCAGTGGCGTCATTTAGCACTTGATGAAGATGATTATATCGAATTTTTGCCGTTATTAGCGGGCATTTGGCCAGACATAAAGGCCGGTGATCAACTATCAATGTTAAGCCAAGCAAACAGTACGACATTTTATTTAAATCGGCACAGAATAGGGGTAATTGACAGTGCCACTTTCGCTCAGCTGTTTCTTGCTATTTGGCTAGATGAAAACACGAGCGAGCCGAAATTACGTCAGCAACTACTTGGAGAGTTAATATGAAATGGCATTATAAATTCAGTGCTCTTGCCACGGTGATATTGTTGTTATCGAGCTGCACAACGCAACTAAAAGATTATCAAGCAAGCTCGCCTGAACTCGATATTGCGCAATATTTTTCCGGCAAGCTTATCGCGTGGGGCATGGTGCAAGATTATACCGACAATGTGACGCGTCGATTTTGTGTTGAAATTGACGGCCAATGGCAGGGTGATAATGGCCTGTTAAAGGAAGTGTTTTATTTTGCCGATGGTGAAGTAAGTTATCGTAATTGGCAGCTTAAAAAGCTCCCGCAGGGCAGATATCAAGGCAGTGCGGAAGATGTTGTTGGTGAAGCTTTTGGTCAGCAAGTCGGTTTTGCTTTTCAATGGCAATATGACTTATTAGTGCCTATTGACGGCGAAACCATAGAATTTTCGCTTGATGATTGGATGTATCAAATAGATGAGTATCGTGTTTTTAATCGTACCGAAATGAAAAAAATTGGCGTAACGCTGGCGGAAATAAGCTTATTTTTTGACAAACAGATACCAGAAAAAACCTGTCGATAGAGCGCTAAAACTAATAATGGTATGCCGTGTTTTATATCGTGCTGTGTAACGAGGAAATTTATCACTACTTGCTGTGTGTCCTTTGCCCCTATTATGCAATATATTTGCTGTCGGGGCTTTTTTTTGATCGTTTTGTATTTTTCTACGTATAACACTCTATCAACTCAGCTGCATTTATTATTGTGAAACTATGACAACAGTGAACTTACCTATTTTTCCATTACCAGTCTTCTTGTTACCACAAGGGCTAACTCGCTTGCGCATTTTTGAAAAGCGCTATTTAAAAATGGTTGCCCATGCGATGAAACATGACGGTTTTGTTATTTTAGCGTATGACAAAGCTGAAAACGTTAGTGATATGCCAACCGGTAGTTGGGTTGAAATTGTTAACTTCGATCAGGGTGACGATGGCTTGTTATTGATAGATGTGCGCTGTAAGTGCTTAGTTGATATTAACGCCATGACACAAGATCAAGACAAGCTTCATCATGGTGATGTCAGCGTTAAAGCTCATTGGTCAGACAGTGGCATAGATGAAACAGCCGATCCGCTTGCACAGTCGTTAAGTAAGGTCTTTGATGACAACGTGGAATTAAACGCTTTATACCCTACGCCATACTTTAGCCAAAGCAGTTGGGTGGTGGCACGTTGGTTAGAACTACTGCCGGTGACTATCGATGAAAAACGTTTATTTGTCGAGTCAGGCTCATTTAGTGCTGCGAAAGAGTTTTTACAAAGTATTATTTTAGCTGAGCAATAACTGTTGCTGAAAAATAAAATGAAAAAATGTGATCTCAAGCCATTTTTACTGCGTATAAATTAATATCAGTGAAATAATGGGTAAGAATTATGCAGTCTGTTCATTCAGAGTTGCCAAGTCGTCAAACAGCTGCTACATCTAGTAGCATGACTAATAAAATCGATCATTCCCAACTTTGTCAATGGCTTAAATCAATAGCGGTTGATAGAGACAAACAAGCATTTACTGGCGTGTTTAAATTCTTTGCCCCTAAAATACAGCGTATTGCTCAAAGCAAACTGAACAATGAGGCGCTTGCCGCTGAAGTGTTACAAGACACCATGAGCAATGTTTGGCGCAAGGCACATTTATTTGATGATAGTAAAGGTGCTGCCACCACATGGGTATACACCATAATGCGTAACGTGACCTTTGACCTATTGCGCAAAATGAAAGCCAATAAAGAAGACAATCTCAGTGATGATATTTGGCCGATAGCTGAAGCATTAAACACCGAAGATGAAAGTTTTACTGACCATATTCAAAGTCGTAATTTACTCGGCGTTATTGAAACCCTGCCTGAAAATCAGCAGCAAGTGGTTAAAGGTTTTTATTTTATGGAGATGTCACAAGAGCAACTTGCTGTTCATCTTAATTTACCGCTTGGCACGATAAAATCGCGGCTTCGACTTGCCCTTGGCAAACTAAAGTTGAAACTTGGAGATCATCATGATTAAACACCACCCTAAATTTTCCTTATTACAAAGTTTTGTTGATGGTGACTTACCGGCTTCACTTGCTGCTGGTATCGCAATACATGCTGAAATGTGTCCTTTGTGCCAACAAAAAGTAACTCAACTCACTGAACAAGTGGCAGAGGCAAGTTTTGAAGAAAGCTTTGATGCCGAGTTTATTGTTGATGATGCCGACACGAAAGCTGCTGAATTAGATTTTGACGACATCATTGGCCAAATTACCGCTTCTGATGATGTTGAGCCGATGAAAGCCGCTAGCGTTGAACGCTCGGTTAGTTTTAAAGGCACACAGTATGTTTTACCTAATGCGCTACGAAATATGTCATTAGGAAAAACCGCTCAAATAGGTAAATTATCACGGGCACGCATCTTGTTAGATGAAGGTGGAATTCATACTAATTTATTGCACATTGGCGCTGGCGGTTCTATACCTGAGCACACACACAAAGGTTTTGAGCTAACCTTACTATTAGCAGGGACCTTTGCTGATGAACAAGGTGAGTATGTGCAAGGTGATTTTATCATGCTAGATAAGCGCCATCAACATCAGCCAGCGACTGAGCAAGGCTGTCTTTGCTATACCGTTGCCAATGATGCTTTGCATTTTACTCAAGGTATCAACAAGTTGCTTAACCCTATTGGCTCTTTTATTTATTAGTTGGGATGACTATGCATAAAAAATTTACAAAAGAAGATGTGCTTATTGGCATTAGTGCTTGTTTAATTGGTGAAAAAGTTCGTTTTGACGCGAGCAACAAACCATCAAATTTTTGTATTCATGAGCTAAGCCAGCATGTAACTTACAAGGCTTATTGCCCTGAAGTAGCTGTTGGTATGCCAATTCCTCGTCCAACCATACGGTTGATTAAAGACGAGCAGATGATCAAGGTGTCACGCCCTGACGGCTCGGGTGATGTTACTAGTGAGATTAAAGCTTATGGTAAAAAAGTAGCGTCATTCTCTAAAAACCTCAGTGGCTATGTATTTTGTGCTAAAAGTCCAAGCTGTGGCATGGAGCGCGTTAAAGTGTATTCGCCGACTGGCGATCCGCTACAAGCAAAAGGTATTGGGGTTTTTTCTCGAGAAATAATGAAAGCGAACCCGCTGCTACCTTGTGAAGAGAACGGTCGCTTGAATGATCCTATTATTCGCGAAAACTTTGTTGCTCGTGTTTACGCTTATCGTCATTGGTTGGCATTGGTCGAGTCAGGCATTAGCAAACATAAACTGACCAGTTTTCATGCGCAATATAAATATACCGTGATGAGCCATAATCTGGTTGCTTATAAAGAGCTCGGACGTTTATTGGCGCGTGCTGATTTACCCGTTGAAGAAATGGCAGAGCAATATATTAGTGGCTTGATGGCCGCGTTAACAATAAAAGCAACGTGTAAAAATCATTCTAATACTTTGTCACATATTCAAGGGTATTTCTCAAAGTACTTAAACGCAGAGCAACGAAAAGAGTTATCTGCACAAGTTGATGCCTACCGTACGGGATTAGTGCCACTGATGGTGCCACTGACCTTGGTTAATCATTATTTGTTAGCACACCCTAATGATTATTTAGCTCAGCAAGCGTATTTAAATCCTTATCCTGAATCGTTAAAGCTGAGATACGGATATTAACCCACTTGATTATTAAGGAATGTCCTTGTTACTTTGGTTTCGCAACGATATTAGAATACACGACAATCCGGCTTTAGATTATTTTCTGGCACAAAAAAACGGCTTACTTCCCGGTAAAGCTGTTTTTTTTGTCAGCGAAAAACAATGGCTAGCTCATGACTGGTCGTCGATAAAAATTGATTTTATCAAGCGTCATGTTAATGCGCTTGCCAAGCAGCTATTGTCATTAAATATCAGCTTAGAGGTTGTACATTGTGATGATTTTTCTGAGCAAATTTCATTTTTACAGCGCTATTGCCAGCTACATAATGTTAAAGAAGTAGTGGTGAATCAAGAACTTGAATTTAATGAAAATCAACGTGACCAACTTTGCTTAGCAACAGGTATTCCATTACGGATGTTTGAAAGCGATGTGATTGTCGCGAAAGGCAAAGTGCTCAATAAAACCGGTGAAATGTATAAAGTATTCACTCCTTTTAAACGGGCTTGGCTAACGTACGTTCGACAACATGGTTTTGACTATCTTGGTAAACCTAGCCCAGTAAAAACCGAGACGATCGCTGAGCAAGAAGTAGCTGAGTTAATGCCGCTGCTAACATCTACTGGTGAGTCTGACGCTTGGCCTTTGGCCGAGCAGGTTGAGCAACAGGTAGTACCTGATTTTTATCAAAATAAAGTCGCCAGTTACGGCGAAAAACGTGATTTTCCTGCTATTAAAGCCACGTCTGGCTTATCACCTTATTTAGCTATAGGTGCGATTAGTCCACGCTATTTACTACTGTTATTTCTACAGCGTTTTCCTGATATTTTGGTGGCATCAGATAGCCCAGAATTCACCTGGTTAAATGAGCTTATTTGGCGTGAATTTTATCGTAATTTAATCTTTCATAAACAAGGCTTATGTAAGCATCAGTGCTTTAACGCTAAATATAGCGCCGTCATTTGGCCTAATAACCCTGCGTTATTTAGTGCTTGGTGCGAAGGTAAAACCGGATATCCGCTAGTTGATGCTGCCATGAGACAATTGAATCAAACGGGTTGGATGCACAATCGACTCCGTATGGTGGTCGCCAGTTTTCTGACTAAGCATTTATTGATTGATTGGCGTTGGGGTGAAAAATATTTTATGCAAAAGCTGATTGATGGCGACCTTGCAGCGAATAATGGTGGCTGGCAATGGGCGGCAAGTACTGGCTGTGATGCACAGCCTTATTTTCGAGTATTTAACCCGATACGACAAAGCGAAAGATTTGATCCTAAAGGTGAATTCGTTCGTAAGTACATACCAGAGCTGGCGAAATTACCTGATAAAGAAATTCATTTTCCGCATCAATATCTCGCCAAAGAAAAATTAACGCTTTATTGGCCGGCTATTGTTGACCATAAGCAAGCTAGATTAGCCGCTCTTGAGTTTTATAGATAACAGTAATGGATATTATGCTTGTTGAAATAAGCTCAAGAATAAAGGCATAGCAAGGAATAGTCTTTATGTCAGATGAAAAATTTCAGCAAGCGAATGAATTAAATATTCAACCTCCGCATGCACTTTGGTTAATTAAGTTTGTCGATATCTATCAGCGATTATCGGTTGATAATTTGCACTTGTTAGCTGAGCTTTATCATCAAAATATTACCTTTATTGATCCCATGCATAAACTGACCGGTTTTGAGCAATTAGCCCATTATTTTGATGGACTGTATCAACAGCTCAGCTATTGTGAATTTAGTATTGAGCAGGTGATAGCAGAAGAAAATGAAGCGGCTATTTATTGGAATATGAGCTATCAGCATCCACGTTTAAATGCCGGTAATGTGGTGCATGTACAAGGTAGCTCGCACATAAGAGGTGATGGCGATAAAGTTATTTTTCATCGTGATTATATCGATTTAGGCGCAATGCTTTATGAACAAGTACCTTTATTAGGACGCATTATTCGCTTCCTGAAACGTAGGGCGACCAACTCATGAATGCAAAACGCACTATTCTTATTACCGGTGCTACTTCTGGTATCGGCGAGTCTTTGCTACATCATTACTTAGCCAACGACTATCAGGTTATTGCCTGTGGTCGTAATAAAGAAAAGCTTAAACAACTAGCTGATAGTAATGCCGATGTTATTCCTGTTGCCTTTGATATTACTGATAGTGAGCAAATAAAAGCCGCTGCAGCTGAACTCAAGCAAATAGCCCGTATAGATATTTTAATGTTTAACGCCGGTGATTGTCGCTATATCGACAATGCCAAGGCATTTGATGGCGAGTTATTTGCTAGTGTTATCGCAACAAATCTGCAATCTTTAGGTTATTTACTAGAGTATTTTTTACCAAAAGTGGATGCCGGAGGGCAGGTTGTATTTATTAGCTCTAGTGCGACATTATTGCCGTTTCCTCGAGCCGAAGCTTATGGTGCTTCTAAAGCAGGTATTGATTACTTAGCCAATAGCTTACGGATAGATTTAAAAGCGCAAGATATTGCTGTAACTCTCGTACACCCTGGTTTTATCAAAACGCCATTAACGGATAAAAATGATTTTTCTATGCCATTTTTACTATCCAGTCAACAAGCGGCTAGCCGAATTTATCAAGGTGTAAGCGCTAAAAAATCTTATCTACATTTTCCCAAAAGATTAACCTTGTTATTGAAACTGCTCGCGCTATTTCCTGACGTTGTTTGGCAAAATATTGCCTTAAAGAGTGAGAAAAAATGAAACATATCGCTATTATCGGATCAGGTGTGTCGGGTTTAACTGCCGCCTATTTATTAGCTAAAAAGCATCAAGTGAGTGTTTTTGAAAAGGCTTCGGCTATCGGCGGACACACCGCAACGGTAGATGTTGAAGTTGATAACACATGGTATGCCATCGACACTGGTTTTATTGTTTTTAATAATAAAACCTATCCAAACTATTTAGCGTTATTAGACGAAATAGGTGTCGGTAAGCAAGAAACACAAATGAGCTTTTCGGTACATAATACGGATACGGGGATGGAGTATAACGGCCATAACCTTGATAGCTTATTTGCACAGCGTCGTAATATTTTCAACCCGAAATTTTGGTTATTAATTAGCGATATTCTTAAATTTAATAAACTGTGCAAACAAAGCTTTCAAAGCAAAAACTATACTGAGCAATTGACCTTAGGCGAGTTTTTAAGTGAGCATAAATTCAGTGATTACTTTGCTGAGCATTATATTTTGCCGATGGGGGCTGCGATTTGGTCTAGTTCCTTAGAGCAAATGGAGCAGTTTCAATTTCAGTTTTTTGTTAATTTTTTCCATCACCATGGCTTATTGAATATAGCCGGTAGGCCACAATGGTATGTTGTGCCGGGGGGATCGAGAAGCTACTTGGCACCTTTGTCTGCATCGTTCGCTGATAATATTCATCTTAACGCTGATATTAGTGCGGTAACACGAGAAAATAACCAAGTTCAGCTGCATTTTGCTAGCGGTGAAATACAAACGTTTGATGAAGTGGTATTGGCTTGTCATTCTGATCAAGCGCTGGCTTTACTTGGTGATGCGAGCGAGCAAGAACAAAATATATTGGGTGCGATACCTTACAGCGATAATTCTGTGGTGTTACATACCGATATTAGTTTACTGCCGAAAAGGCAAAAGGCATGGGCGAGTTGGAACTATCAATTAACTTCAAATAGAACCAAGCCTGCGAGCGTTACTTACAATATGAATATCTTGCAGGGATTAAATTCTGAGCATACTTTTTGTGTCACTTTGAATCAGCGAGAGGATATTGACCCGAGTAAAGTATTGCGAGAATTTACTTATCATCATCCGGTATTTTCAATAGCGTCTATTGAAGCGCAGCGTCAACGTATACAGATATGTGGTCAACAAAACACTCATTTTGTTGGTGCATATTGGTATAGCGGCTTCCATGAAGATGGCGTCAGAAGCGCTGTTGATGTAGCGCAGCGATTTGATTGCTATTTGCAAGACAGTGCAGCGAAGTAATAATCATGACTGAACACTCTCCTTATAGTCATATTTATCGCGGGCAAATCAGCCATCGACGCTTTAGCCCTAAGCCACATAGCTTTAACTATCAGTTATATATGCTGGCGCTTGATGCTGATGAAATGGAAAAAAAACAAGCACCGAAAGGCATTTTTGGTTTTGCTTGGTTTAATTTGTTGAGGTTTGAGCAAAATGATTATCTAAAAGGTGAACCAGGATCTCTTAAGCAACGTATAAAGAATAAAGTAGCAGTTTTAACGGCTAATGATGATATTGCTGACAAGATAGCTCGCATCACTATGTTAGTTCAGGTTAGGTGTTTAGGGCTTTATTTTAGTCCAGCAAATTTTTATTTTTGCTATGACGCCAATGAAATTTGTCAGCAAGTGTTAGTGGAAGTGAGTAATACACCGTGGCATGAGCGGCATTATTATTTAGTACCGTTAAGTCATGATGAAAACAGTGAACTCGATGCCAAGCCTCATATTACCGAGAAAAATTTTCAGGTGTCACCTTTTATGGATTTGAATATGTGTTATCAATGGCGAATTAAGCCACCGATGCTCAATAGTGGCAAGTTACTCGTTCATATTGAAAACCACTCAAAAGGTGACAGTGAAAATGGTAAAGCTGAGCAAAAAATATTTGCTGCAACAATGAATTTAACCAAAGTGCCATTTACCCGTACCTCGCTATGGAAGCTCTGGTGTAATTTTCCGGTAATGACCTTGAAAATAGTTTTGGGCATATATTGGCAAGCTTTGAAGATTTTTTGTAAAGGTATTCCCTTTATTGGCTATCAAAAAGCTAAGTAATTGTTATAACGCTAGGTCAAAAAGCTTTAATTAAGGAGTTTAATGGTGGAACAAGTGTCAGGATTAAAAGTAAGAAAACAAGCTAATTGGTTAGATAAGCGTTGTCGTAGTTTAGTGTTCTCAGTTTTAGCAAAACTTGACTACGGGCAAATTGAATTGGTTGATAATAGTCAGCGCTTTCTATTTCCTGAGTTTGCGGAAAATAAATCCTTACTGGGACGTATTAATATTCATGACAGCAGTGTTTATCGTGATTTTGTTAAGGGTGGCAGCATAGGAGCTGCTGAGGCTTATATTGCTGGCAAATGGAGCAGTCCTAATTTAACCACAGTTATTAGAATTTTTGCTCGCGCTCAGCAGCAAACCGATGCACTTGAGCAAAAAAAACCTTGGTTAACTAAACTTAAATACGCTTTATTACATCGTAGCAATCGTAACAGTCAAACAGGTTCAAAAAAGAATATTCTTGCTCATTATGATTTAGGCAATGAGCTTTATAGTCGCTTTCTTGATCCACAAATGATGTATTCATCAGCGATTTACCCACAAGCGGAAGCTAGCTTAGCGCAGGCGCAACAGCATAAGCTGTCGACTATTTGTCAGCGTTTGGAATTAAAAACCACTGATCATTTATTAGAGATAGGTACAGGTTGGGGCGGTTTAGCTATTTATGCCGCTCAGCATTATGGCTGCAAAGTTACCACAACAACCATTTCTGATGCACAATATGCTTATGCAAAGCAACGTATTGAAGCCTTAGGCTTGACAGAGCAAATAACATTATTAAAAAAAGATTACCGTGATTTAACCGGTGAATACGACAAGTTAGTGTCAATTGAAATGATTGAAGCGGTTGGGTTTGAATATTTACCGAGCTTTTTCCAGCAATGTAACCAACGTTTGAAATCAGGCGGTAAGTTATTAATACAGTCAATCACTATTGCTGATCAACGTTTTGGTTACTACAAACAGAATGTTGATTTTATTCAGCGTTATATTTTCCCCGGTGGTTTTTTACCTTCAGTGACGATTTTAACGCAAAACCTTACCCAACATACCGAGCTTGTAACAGAATCGATTGACGATATAGGTTTAGATTATGCAAAAACATTAGCCCATTGGCGAGAGGCGTTCTTAAATTCTTGGTCAGAGCTGACACAGTTTGGTTATGATGAAAAATTTAAACGTTTATGGCTATATTATTTTGCATATTGTGAAGGTGCTTTTTTAGAGCGCTCGACCAGTACCGTTCATTTACTTGCTAGAAAGTAACGGGTTAAACAAATTATAAAGCTTAACTTCTCTGCACTTAATTTAAATGAACTTCAGTTTATGGTTTTTTGTTCATTAAGCAGCTTAATGAAATGCTCTAATTTAATCGGTCTGCTTAACATGTAACCTTGTACTGAGTTACATGAGTTATTAATCAGGAAGGTTAGTTGCTCTTTAGTTTCAACGCCTTCTGCTGTGACGCATAAATTTAAATTATGGGCCATAGCAATAACGGCCCGCACTATCGCTTTATCGTTATCATCGGTGACAATTTCTTTAATAAATGAGCGATCAATTTTTAAATAATCTAATGGTAGTTTTTTTAAGTAGGCAAGCGAGCTGTAACCGGTGCCAAAATCATCAACAGAAACGCTCATACCAATCATTCTGACTTTGCTTAATAACTTCTCTGCGACTGCATAATCATCAACTAATACACCTTCTGTGACTTCTAACTCTAATAAGCCAGGGTTAAGTTGGTTGTCTTTAATGCAGCTACGTAAATGAGAAAATAAATTAACGTCAGTGACCTGAGAAGGGGATAGGTTCATGGATATTTTAACATTATAACCTAGCTGATTAATTGCTTTCGCTATTTGGCAAGAGCGGCTTATAACCCATTGACCTAGTGCTATTATTAAACCACTTTTCTCAGCGATAGGAATAAACTGGTCCGGACTGATTAAACCATTTTCTGGATGATTCCAGCGGATCAATGCTTCGGCCTTGTTAATGCAGTTAGTTTTGACATCAATAATCGGTTGTAAATATAATTCAAATTCGTTGTTTGCGATTGCTTGTCGTAACTCTTGTTCTATTTTAATTAGGTCATGTGAAGCATCTTTCATTGATTTTGAATAAAATTGCACTGAGTTTTTTTTGTTTTTCTTACCGTTATAAGCACTCAAGTCGACAAATTTCATTAACTCTTCAACGCTTTCTGCATCATTAGGGTAATTGGCGACGCCAATGCTAACCTTAATTGCGAAAAGCTCGAGTTCTTTAGTTTGAAATGGCTTGTTAATATTTTCTATGATGCGTTTTATGGCTAATTCGCAGGCTTTTTTATTATCAATACCACTGAGAATAATAGCAAACTCATCACCACCGACTCTGGCAATAAAGTCAACGGCTTTAATAACGCGGCGAATACGCTTACTGAGTTCGATGAGTAACTTGTCACCTTCATGATGACCATAAAATTCGTTGTGTCGCCTAAAGTCATTAATATCAATATAGAGTAAATAAAATGCTTGTTTCGAAGCAATATGCTCTTCTAATGTTTGCCAAAACGCAAAGCGATTCGGTAGCTCTGTTAGCATATCTTGCATTGCAAGTAATTCGTTACGCTGTGTTAAGTGTTTAATGGTGCTGATGTCGTTGGCAAATATGATCCAGCTTTCTACTTGGTTGTTTTTGCTTTTTACCGGATAAAAGCCGATTTTCAGCCACTTTAGCGTTGAGGGAGGCAAAATCCAACACAACTCGCCATCCCAACTTGAGCCTGTTGCGAGTATGCGTTGGTATTCAGGTAATTGATTTTTCATCAAGGTAATGAGAATGTCTATCGGGCGAGCCGATTGTGATCTTAGTAAATCATCTTGTTTAAATAGACTGAGTGCGGCTGAATTTTCAATACTGGTGGTGAAGTCTTTACTAGCAATTAAAACTGCAAACTCTGCATTTTCAATGACTTTAGCCAGTGTTGCTAGCACATTACTTTGGTCGGTAGGCTGATTTAAAATAGACAGTAATCGTGTATGCAGATATTCATTTTTTAAAAAAAGTCGATCGTAAGACAATAAAACTTCACGTGCTAACTGTTTAGTTTTTTGTTGAATTTTAAAGTTTTCTAATTGGTTACTTATCACTAAAATATTGCGTTGCTGGTGTTTTATCGCAATGGCTTCTAAATGTAACTCTTTATTATTTGAGGTTATTTCAGTCCATAAACCCGAGTGCAATTTAGCATTTTCTTGTTGCTGCCAAATGGTTTTAGCATCAATGAGAAAATCCAGTAAAAAAGGAATATCTTCATTAATAGTAAATGCTTGTTGATCGCTAGATTGGGGGAATAAATCACTTGCCCATGTGCTACCACCTTCCAGTAATTTTACTGTGCAGGATTTGGCGTCAGTTACTTCCAGTACAACTTGTTCTAAGGCATTTAAAGCGGTATTAAGTAGTGAGGTCATTTTTTTCACGCTTTAATAGCAATTCAGCCAATGATGAGAACATTTGCTCGACATTATTGCCAGTTTTAGCACTGGTTAAAAAATGCAGAGCAAATAAATCTTGATAGGCTTCATATTCGCTGTCATCTAAATGCCAGGTAGCCAGTAAGTCGCTTTTATTAATGGCCAATATTGCTGGGCAATCAGTAACTTGGCGTGCGAGCGTGTGAATGTCGATACCTTCAAGCAATGAAGAAGCACGAGTTTGATCAACAACTATAATATAGCCAGCAGCACCGCGTAAGTACTTCTCTTGAAAAACGTTATAACTATCATTGCCTTCCATATCCCATAGCAGCAGATTAACTTGCTCATTTGCTATCGATAGCGTTTTTTTGTCAATTTTAACACCAATGGTAGTTAGATATTTTTCACTAAAAATACCTTCGACAAATTGTTTAACTAAACTGGTTTTACCAACACTCGATGCGCCTAATAGGCAGATTTTTTTTTGAATCAAAGCGTCACCTCCCTTTTCGACCGCTTGTTGTTTATTAATAATACCACTTAAAATACTACTCTTATTTACAACAGAGTCACCTTATTATTTTATTTATCCTGAGTTCAGGTTATTTAGTCGTGATTTATATATATTACCTTGAACATAACGCTTCTTGCTGTCCTGCTAATATTTTTGATGTTTATCTGCCCTAAACCAACCACATACATTTTATCTTTAGCTATGCCTTTGCTCTGTAATATCTCTGCAGTATTGTTGGCTCTTTTTATACTCAAAATGTTATTAGTGTTTTTACTGCCGGTGTTATCGCTACTGCCTAAAATGAGTAAACCAAAATCAATATTAAGGTCTTTAGCTATCGGGGTTAATTGTTGCATATACAGATATAGCCGCTGTAATGATGTTTGCATTTGTGGGGTGATACTTTCACTGGCAACTGAAAAATTAAGTTGAATAGATGCTATGCGACCAATTAACTGCTCAAACAGTTGTTGCTTAATTTCTTCGCTGGCTATTGAAGGAGAGTTTGCTACCAACGTGAGTTGTTCAGTGTTAAGGTTTTCTCCTTCGGTGAAGCCGGCGATAGCTAGAGTGTTGCGTAGTTGTTCTATTTTTATTAAATCTACGGTGCCAGTAATCATAAGGTGATGATTTTGCCAACTAGCATTAATACTTGGATATGCTGAAATAATACGTTGCGCTCGTTGTTGTAATATTTGTTGATCAAGCGAGCGATAGTTACGTTCAGTAATCGTGAGTTGTGCTGGAATTAATGCATTTTCTTTCAGCCAATCATTAATATTTAAGGCATCGGGATCGCGTAATATATCTAAGCTGATGTTATCAAGCTGATTTATTTTTAGCCGCTTGATAATGATCCCAGGTTGATTATCTAGTTGCATTATTTTTTCGTGCAGCTGGGCGCTTTTAAACCAGTTAAAGGATTGGTATCCGACGTAGATCATAACTAATGATACGATTGACCAAGCCAACCAAGGAATTTTCTTCTTCTCAGCTGTTACGGTTTTCTGTTCAGATAACAAACAGTCGCGTAATAAATTGTCGACGCTATCAAAGTCTTTATTGTCACCATTGAAACTATTGAGTTCATCAAAGTATAAACTATGGATGTTTTCTAGTGTCAGTTGCAGTTGATTACTGATACTTTGCGGTGGATTACCACTCACGGCAGCTACAACTAGCGCACTCGGTCCTGGTTTTATCAGTAAGTTAAAGTTGTCGGTACTCACCGCTTGTAATTGTTCTTTTTGACCTTCTTGATCGGTTAGAAACGAATCACCAACGAAGTCATTAATCGCGGTTAACATGGCAGAGACAATATCTGCGTTACTGTTACTTTCATGCTCCCGAGCAACAGTGCTTAATAATAGACCGCTCTCTCTGTGAATAAGAAAAACATGTTCTACACGATAAACAAAGGTTTGTGATGCGGCATATTGAGCATAACTGATGCCACTTTGCCGTGCTTTAAAGCGCCATTTTAATCCTTTGATGGTTAAACTATTTTCTAGTAACTGATTGGTTTTCTCCATAAAATCACTAAGAAAAGCAGCAACAGACTTTCTGACCAAGCTACCAACAAGTGGGTATAAAGCGCTAACCAGTTGTTCACTATTGTGAGCAACAGATTGTTTAACGGACTCTTCAACGAATGGTTGCAGTACCTTATTCACTGAATTGTCTTTTTTTTGTCTATCATGCAGTGCTTCAGTAATAACATCAGCCACTAGGCTACGAGCATCTTTTTTTATGCTTGCTGTTACTTTGCTGTTTTCTTTACCTAAGAGCAGGGTACGTATTTTTTCTAATTGTTGCTCTGAGTCAGCATGATCTGTTGCGGCATCAGTTGGCATTATATTTGGTCGTCTTCTAAATTGGTTGCCATGGTTGCGAGTAATTTAGCCAAGGTTTTTCTGTCGGTTTTTGAAGAGCTAAGTTCATTTGATACCGCTTCAAGATGTGTTTTTAATTGTTCTAGTTGCTCATTAAAATTACCGGTAAGCAACTGACTTTCATGATCAATTGCTTGCTCTATATTTTTGAAATCTTGTTGAGTAGCGCTGGTAAACATTTCATGCTCTGATGATAGACTGGCAAGATTTTTCTCAATTGAAGCCTCGTTATCGTCATGGTTTTTATCAAAAAGTTGTAATTTTTGCTCAAGCTCAGTAAATCGTTTGTTAATATTTTCCTGCATTTGCACTAGACGATCATTAAAACTGCTATTTTGTTTACTTAACGCCTGCTCAATATCGCTGCGTGTTGAGGCAATTTGTTGTTTTAGTTGTTGTTCTGCTGCGCCAAAAACAATTTGCCGAAGCTGATCAAGTTCATTTGTCGGAGTGACATCTGGCTGTTGCTCTTTTTTGCTATTTTTATTATTTGGCATCTATAACATTCCATTTTAGTAGACTTTTCTCTTTAATTCAGTGTAACTCAAAATTATAAAATAACCTGTTTTTAGTCATTTAGTTATTATAAACCAAGCTCTTGTCAGATTATTATACTTGCCTAGGCTTGTCTATAAATTGAACATAATGTGGTGGTTTATTATCAACAAGATAGATTTACTCTATAAAAAGCCGCAACGCTTGTTGCGGCCTTTACTGTAGAAAATCAAGTCGAATACTGCTTAAGTATGTCAGGTATTTCCTGCTGGTTAGCTGTTTTTAGTTAAGGTAAATAGCTGGTTTCTATTATGTTTGCGATTTCGGGTTTGCCAAGCAGCGCCGCAGCCGATTAAAAATAATATACTGGTAAGGCTGTAGTAGATAAAATCATTCGGTGTTGCGGCATGTTGGGTTTGTTTATCAAGCTTTTGCCCTTCCACTTGTTGTTCATTTTCCACAAGTTTAGCATCAGCTTTTTTTTGTTCAGCAAGTTGTTGGTTGTTCATGGCTTGCTGGGCTTTTGCGCTAGCGGCCATGGCTTCTAGGGTTTTTGCTACCAGTGGCGCTAAACCAAAACCTTCGGCTAGTTCATTTACATGCGCTTTTACCGCGTCATTTAAAATCACTAAATCATTGTTATTAACCACGGCAACGTATTGTTCAACAAGTTGTTTCAAACGTTCAGGGTCTGCTTGCCAATAGTCTTTACGCTCTGCTTCTAGCATACGTTCCATCATACGGGCGAAGGCGGCAGGGTTAATATCTTTAAACCATTGGTTGAGCTTCAGGTCGAGTTTGTCGTTAACATAAATATCTAAGTACTCATCCCATTGATCGTTTCTGATCAAGTTAGGATCAACGACTTGCCAGCCAAAAAAGTTATCCATTTTTGAGGCTAATGACACGGCACCTGAATAACCTTCTTTTTGTAGCTCTTTTATCCAGCGAGGATGAAACATGCGAGTACGTAATTCTTTGGCAAGAAATAAACCGGCATCTTCGGCTTTAGCGTTTTTAGCGTCACGTAAGTTGGCTATTACCATGTCAGGACTTTTACCATCAATGTTACGTACTGCTAAACTGAGTGCGCCAAAGTATTCAAACGGGTCATCAGTACTTAACATACCAAATAGATTCGAAGAACGAGCAAACATGGCGATGTCAGTGCCTGATAATTGTTTGGCGTAAAGTTGTACTTCTTTACCGTCGGTATTTGCCGCTTTTTGTCCCCAGCGGCTATTGTCAGCACCGAAGAAGTAGCCCATTTTACCTAGATAGTTATCTGATATTTTTTTATCATCTTCCCATGTATCACTGGCCCAAGCAGCGTCGTCTACGCCGGTACCGTAATCACCTGATTGATTTGAAAAAATTCGAATAGTTGATAAATACTCTGCTTCTTTTTCATCAACACCTTCGGCCAGTAAGTCTGCTTTTACTTTTTCACTATTTTGCCAAATCGAGTTGTTGTCTTCTTTTAATGCCGCGACCTGATTGACCGCTTTTGCTAGCATTTGCATGACATTAGGAAAAGCATCACGGTATAGACCTGTGGCTGACACCACGACATCTATACGTGGACGCTTTAATTCGCTGTAAGGAATGATTTCGGTGCCAATAACACGGCCGCTTGCACTCCATTTCGGCTTAACACCCATGGCATAAAGTACTTGAGATTCAAGTACGCCGTAGTGACGCATGGTTTCAATTGACCATAACGAGAAGGCCATTTTGTCAGGGTAACGTTGATGCTTTTGATAGTAATTAGCGATCATTTGTTCTGTCAGTTCTTTGCCTTGCTCGAAAGCTGCTTGGGTTGGAACGCGAGCAGGGTTAAAGCCAAATAAGTTATAGCCAGTAGCTAAAGATTCGGGATGACGTATGGGATCTCCACCTGATTTTACCGGGATATACTTAGCACTCAAGAAGTCGACCATGGCATCGAGTTCGTGGATACTTGCCATGCTTTTATATAGCGCTTTACCACGTTCGATATCTGCTTGTAGCTCAGTTGAGAGTTGAGAGAACTCCAGCGGACGTTGGGCCGTTTGATCTGTAGCATCAATGATATAATTTTTAACGGTTAAGTAACCTGATAAACGGCTGACATCATTTTCTTCAACTGTTTCAGTACGGGTGATATTATCTTTTTCATGCCCTTTTTCATGCCTTTTTTCATGGTAAGTATGGCTATGAGCAACACTTTCGTCACTTTCGTTAGTGCCGTCGCCGTGATGCTCACCAATTAAGCTTTCACCGTAGTTATCATGTTCAAACTCACTAGCCCTTGCAGTAAAGTCGTTGCCCAGCATTTGTACTAAGGTTGATATCGTTAAGGCTTGTTCTGGAATATAACCAAAAGTATGTAAACCTAGTGGCTGATTAGCCGTTGCTAACGCTTCTAAGTGAATATGTAAGGCGTCGATAAACTCATCAAACGCTTGGTCAATTTGTGCTTGTTCCCACGCTAGGTCTTTACAGATATTGGTATCAAAACATAACTGAGTTAATTGCACGGCCGTTTTTTGTTTTACGCCACCTTGATCGAGTTGTTTATATTGATGCATCAATTCATGCAAATTTCGAATCTCGCCTTCTAATCCGGCAGCAGCAAATGGTGGTGTCATGTGTGAAATTACAGTAGCGCGGCCACGGCGTTTGGTTTGCATCGCTTCACCAACATCATCGACAATAAATGGGTATACCACGGGCGTATCCCAAACCGCTAAATTTCCTTGGTCATAAATAGATAAACCCCGTTCTTTGCCGCCTAAATACTCTTGTGAACCATGGGTACCTAAATGAACAATAGCGTCGGATTGCCAATACTCGCGGGCATAATAATAAGCGGCAAGGTAGAAATGATTGATAGGTACTAAACCTTGGTGATAAATCATGTTTTCATCATTTTTACTATCAGAACGCGGTGGTTGTCGCATGATCAGCATATTGCCATTGCGAATACGTGGCAGGATAAAAAAGTGCTTACCGTCTTTTTCTACGGCCATAAAGTTATCTTGTGGCTGGCCCCAATGATCCGTTATTTTTTGCGTTAATTCAGTTGGCAGGGCATTAAACCAGCTTAAATAGTCATCAATCGGCATTAACTCGGCTAAGTCATGATCTAACAATTCGGTTAATTGATAATCACGATAGAAAGGGTCGAGAATTTTCTTGGCGTTGGCAACAAAATATTCTGCATCACGTTCTGCGGTGTTGTAGCCTTCATTAGCTAAGCGCTGACTAATGGCTTCAATACTTTTAGGGATATTCATAAAAGAAGCGCCAACATCTTTGTCGCCCCAAACAAATAAGGTGAGCTTTTTATCTTTATTGGCTTTGTATTTTAAATTAACGACATTAATGGCTTTGTTCACTAGGTGCTCTAGTTGGTAGTCGATAACTTCAACTTTTTGATCTGTCATGTTCATTGCTGCCACGATCATCGGATCAATCACGCCGGCGTTTTCTGGTAACACTAAAGTGAATGACATCATATTGGCGCTGACGCCTTGCATATCAGCTTCCCATGTTTCTTTATCACCAGAATAATAAGTCATTGCTTGCATGACAGGCACATTGAATTTTTCAAACTCGACTTTACGTTGATTAGCCCAATGAATGTTACGAAAGTTGATGATCAAATCAACATCAGTTTCTTGACCAACAACCTGGCCATCTTTAGTGATTGGCAGTTGTAGCAAATGGCTATAGTCGCTGGTAACAGGACTTAGTTTGAAAAAGAACGGTACAACGTAAGCACCTTTGGCTTCTAGCTGGGCTATGGTGGCATCAATTAATTGCGTTTGTTCAGACTCTATTAATGCGCGTTGTAGCAATACCGCTATTTTAGGTTGTTGAGGTTTGACCGGACGGCGTTTTTTATATTCGGCTAAATCTTTGATAATTAAGTCCGGCAATGCCGGGTGATAAATGCCCTGTTGAGGAAAAATAATTGGAGCAGGTACTTTGCTAACCGTAGGAGTTGCTGACATTGCTAGCGTTGAGCTTGCTTGCTTAGCGTTGCCAACATTTTCTGCAATATAGGACAGCATGTTATCGAGATTGCGACGGCCAGCGTTCAGCCAATAATCTTCTAAAGTACTGGCATTATCAGCGCTTAAAGCTTTATTGAGTTTAGCGTTTTGTAAATATTTAAAAGCAACGACGGCAGAATTTACTTGGCTGATTGCCTCGGCGTAATTATCGAAAGCGGCACTGGCTTCTCGTACTGACACCGCGTCGAGAATGACTAAATCATATTGATTAAACAAGGAGACTAGTGTGCTTGTTTGGTTAGTCGCGTCGAGCAATGACTTCGCCGACTTTTGTTGGATATGCCAAGTCGAAGCCACTCTTTCTTTAGCGACCTCTTTTAATAAGGTTATTTTTGCAGTATTAGCATGAGCGGTACTAATAAATAATACGTTATGCGCTTTACCTGTCGGTGCTTGCTCTTGTTTGACACTCGGTGCTTGGGCAAAAACATTACTGATAACTGTAATGCAGGAAAATAATAAGATGGAAATTTTAATTAAAGGATTTTTCATGTGATAAATATCGCTACTCTTTTACGTAAATCATGCTGCCATCGGCCATTTCATAAGCAGTACCTGCTTTCTTACCTGTGCCTGCTCCCGTTTTGCCATCACTTTTAAAGCTCTCGATGGTATTACCTTTTTTAACGATAATTTCCATATTATCTTTACCGGCATTTTTAATAACGGTGACATCTTCGGCTAGAAAGGGATTCAATGGGTTTTGTGCAATAGCAATTAATAAGGCGGCCACTAACACTAAAAATACATCGACTAAGTTGACGACCGATAATGCAGGGTTAATGCCTTCATCTTCATCAAGCAACCTCATAGTCTTGCTCCACAGCTTTTACAGGTAAGGTAAGTGTTTGCTGATTAATTACCGGCGCTTTGTTGTTGATCAGCGGCATTAATGCGACGAGTTCTTCAACCATCCAACGCTTTTTAACTGAGGCGATCCAAAAGGTAATTGAGGCGATTATCAAACCAAAAATAACCGCAGAAAATGCGACGATTAAGTTTTCACTGATGCCTTGTATATTGCCATCGGCTAAGCTTTTTAAAGCAGGTCCCATTGGGATCATAGTCGCGATTAAACCTAACATAGGGGCTAAACGGCTGACATTACGCACGCCTTCCAGCTCTTTTAGTGCCGCGACATCAAGTTGGTCTTGACTGATGTTGGGAATTTCATTTGCCAAAGATGCCATTGGGTAGCCATTCAGCATTAAGTCCGGCTTATTGCCTAATCTGCTGTTAAGTAATTGTATGAAAGACTTATAGTGACGACGACGTTGCAGGGTTTGACTAAAAAATTGTCCGCTAGCAAATAAAGAGTAAATAAACAGTAATGCAATAAGACAAAGCACAGGAGCCATAAAGAAATCAGACAGCTGGTACATGGTTTGTTCGATCAGGGCGATCATAATATTTCCTAACAGGTAGTTAATTTAAGTGATAAACAATGCAGGTGAGTCAGGGACTCAAGGCGCAGGAGAGGTTTACGCCTTGAGTATGAGGTTTACTCGGGTTTACTCATTAGCGGCTTCGCCAACAAGTTCGGTTACTTCATCAGCTCTGAAGCTATAGTTACCAGAGGTAACACTTTCATCGTAGTAGCTGGTTATTTGTAGTTTATGAGTGGCTGTCGGTGTTTTAATTAAATAAATGTCGAATTGCGACCACAATAAATGGCCACCATTAAGTGCGTATTGGTACCAATTATGGGTAAAGGATTTAAAAGTGTTTTCCGAATAACTACTACTTTTAAAACCTAAAAACTCGGCTGAAGCAGGATCAATAGCGTCATAGCTGTTTTCGAAATCTTGTAATGCTGTGGCATCATCAGCAAGCTTAATTTCGAAACTTGCGCCAGTCTTATCTTCAGCACAAGGTAGGCTAATATCCCAAGCATCAGCTTCGGTCACTTCTTGATTGCTATCAAAATCAACATACACCGCGGTTACGTCGCCTGAACAAGTTAATGCGGCGTCTATAACAAGCGCTTGCTCAGGGGCAAAAGCAACGTCACTGCTACCTTGATAAGCAGTCTGTAAAGTTATTTGGCCTATGCCTCGACCTGCAGTGGTAATGCTTGTTGCTCTAAATTTAGTAAAGGCACCGTCTGAATCAGTAATGAAGTATTTGGTATCAGCGGCACTAACCACATGTGTTGTCGAATTGTAGTCGTAGAAACCTGCAATAATATTTGCGGTAACATCAGCGATGAACAAGGTTTCATCGGTTGGTATATCGCTAGTTTTTACCGCTAAATAATCATCTAACTCAGTGTCAGCATTGGCGGCAATGAAACTTGCTGCGATAGGGTCGCCATTGGCATCAAAAAAGTCGCTATTATTACCCATGGCATAGGCTGTAATAGTATTGTCACTGTTTTGATTAAGATAAATGTTGGTACGTTTAAAGGCTATGTCCCATACCGTGTTTGCTGCAGCTTCTTCTTCTGTCGCTAATTCAACAACGGCTTTAGCATCTAAATCGTAATATACCAATACCGGCTCGCTAGTACTGCCAGTGCTATGTGGCCCAATAATATCACCTTGCGTTGGTGCTGTTGGAGTCGTTGGTTCAGGTGTTGTTGGTGTCGTTGGTGTCGTTGGTTCAGATGTGGTTTCCTCACTTGAACTACCGCCACCACCACAAGCTGTTAGTAAAACGCACAGTGCTAAGCTGGTTAATTTGAATTTCTGGTTTAAATCTTTATTAAGTCTCATGTTGTTTTCCTATATTCCCTAAAATTTATAGCTAATGCCAGCACTTATGGTGCGGCTACTAACAGGTCTTGCATCAAATAAATTTTGACTGCTTGCAGTCGGTTTTTTGTGTTTATCAAAGATATTGTCAACACTTATTCGCCACGACAGTTTGTCTGTTATGGCTTGATTAAATACCGTGTTAAAGGTGGTATATTCATTATTTTCGACGCCTTGGTAGCTATCAGGCACAGCTTCTCCTGCTTGATAAACGGCGTAGGCGATAATTTCGATATCATAAGCGTCGATATCATAATTAATGTTGAATTTTATTTGATGACGCGGACGGGAAAGTAGGCGTTGGTTATTTTCATCTTCGCTGGTTAAGTAGCTGTAATTTAATTGTGTTTTCCATTGACTAAAGGTCAGTTGCGTACTGATATCAAAACCATGAATTTTCGCTTCACTGATATTTTGATACTGATAAATAGATAAACCTGTTTCTTGTGATTGTTCAACATCAATGATCGAGTCAATTAGGTTGTCAGTTTTTGAGTAATGGACACTGATATCGCTGCGCAAGTCGACTTTGTTATCCGCCAAAGTGGTGTTAAAAGTTAAACTTGAGTTAAATGAATCGGCTGTTTCTGGTTCAAGGTCTTTGTTGCCTAATACCATGTAGCCTAAAGCGCTATGATCGAAGACATAGAAACGCTCTTTTAAGTTTGGCACGCGATAGCTTTGACCTATGCCTGCACGCCATTGCAATTTACCTTCACCTAAAGCAAAGTTTTTCATTGCGCTAAGGCGTAAGGCGTTATGCCAACCAAAATCTGAGTCGTATTGGCTACGCATACCGGCAAGGAGTTGATAGTCTGATTTTACCCAGTTGCCTTGTACAAATACTTCAACGCTTTCACGGCTTTCATTATCAACTTCAATAACCTTTTCAGCGGGTTTATCTTGTGTCAGTTTGTCAGCATGAACGGCTGCACCGGTAACTAACTCAATATTGTTGAATTGAAAAACTTTTTGGCCATTAATTTCGGACAGAATAATATTGGTGTCACGTAAGCTATTTGATTGGCCACTGGTTTCTTGATGATTAATGTAGCGAGCATTAAGTTGCCAAGGTGATTTTGGATGTTTAGTACTTTTTAAGCCCAGATCGATTTGCTGTTGATCTACCTCTGTTCTATAAAAAATAACCTCGTTTTGTCCCGGGATTATCGAACTATCACGTAGCTTTTCATCACTTAACCATTGGTATTTAATGCTTGTGGCTAGATCTTCAAAGGCTTTATTCGTGCTTACTGTAATGAATTTTTTATCAACACTGGCCGCATCTTGGCTGACGGTATTGCTGTCGTAATCATAACCTTGGTCATCGATGACCAACGCGTTAAGTTGTGTACGCCAGCCAGAGAAACTTTCCACCGCATTTATTTTTAGCGTGTGGTTTAAGTCGCCATCTTCAAGGGTATTACCTTGATATTGACTGACATCATAATCAAGCTTTAGTGCTGGTTCGTCAGATTTATGGGTAATTATATTAATTACACCACCCATGGCTGAGCTGCCATACATAACCGAAGCCGCACCACGAATAATTTCAATTTGGGCAATATTACTGGCGGGAACTTGGTCTAGATCCGCGGATGAGCCAGTAGGACTTATAATGGGTTGACCGTCAATCAAGACTAAAACATGGTCACCATCAAAGCCTTGCATTTGAATGTTATAGCCGTCTTTTACGCTACGTTTCACGACGACACCCGGAATATAATTTAGTGCTTGCGCTAACGTGCCATGACTAATTTTGGCAATAGTTTCACCATTAATAACATCGACTAATACTGGAGAGTCACTTAAAAGCTTTGCGGTACGGGTGCCGGTAACAACAATGTGTTCAGTTTGACTTCTGTCTGGTGCTATTTGCGCTATGGTGTTGATGGGCAAAGTTAAAATGAGAGCGGATAGGCTAGCTTTAATATACATGTTTATTAATACCAATAAGAATCTAAATACGAATGATTATCGATTGCGATCGTAATGGTAAGGAGAATAAATAGCAAGCAAAATTATTTATTCTCGGATATTAAGTTTACGGGGGAGTTATTTAATGCTTTCGTCAGGCAGGTTTAACAATAACATCGTCCTAGTTGGCTTTGATAAATATCGAAAATATTCATCAAAACCGTTATCGTTCAGTGTGGTTAATTAGTCGCTAAAAACGGTAGCAATTGCTCTACGTAATGAGCCGGTAATATGTGTCCGCTGTCAAAATCAATTCGTTGCTTTTTTTCACTGTTAATTAAACTAAACAGTAAATTATTTTCAAGCTGACTTGCATATTCATCATTGCTCGCTGTCATCAGAAGTGTGGAGGCATTGCGCATATTCGGCACTAAGTTTTTAGGGGCTACAGCCGCTACTTTGTCATTTATAAACGGTGGTGCAATAGCGATAATCTTATCGATGCGCGGGTCTACGCTGGCCAGTAGTAGTGATATTTGCCCGCCCATACTGTAACCGGCAACAGTGACTTTACCGACTGAAAATTGAGTTTGTTCCATTAACCAGTCAAGTAATACACGGTGATCTTTAACGGTATTGGTGATCATATTAAGATACCCTTTGCGATCACCCCAAAGGTGTAAATTATTCATTATTTTACTTAAAGGCAGTGACTCCTGTTTGCGTTTACCATGAAACCTGGCGTCAATGGCTACCACAACATAACCTTGTTGATTTGCCAGTTGAGCGATTTTATCTACTTGGGTCAACGTGGGATTGCCATTAAAACTATCGGCCCACCAACGGACATAACTTCGGCCCATCGCTGAAATGCCAATTAATACTGGGTAATGCTCAGCCTGCTTTTTTGGATAGCTTATTTGTCCGTACACGACTTCACCGTCAAACGAGTGATAGCTAAATTGTAAATTGTGCTCATCAATGGCTACAAAGCTGATATCTAACGACGGGTTATGTTGATATTCATACTGCGCAAAAATATCTTTTTGTGACATAGGCTGAAGCTTCAGAGCAAGCATCAGATACCAAAGCAGTGCCAATGTAAAAAGTGAAAATGTTGCGAGTAATATATAGCGCAGTGTTTTAAGATAATTTATTTTAAGCATTATTTTTATCTCGTGCCAAGCTGCTCGTATGTCGCTTAATATGTTCTTTTATACTCAAGGTGAGGCGAATTAAGTCACTAGATTTAACGACTTTAAATTCCATTAGCGCAACAATAGCATGCATTAATAAGAGCACTTGTTGTTGCTCGATATTCACCGATGCTTGCAGGTAGTGTTGAGTTTTATCAAAACCATGTTGTTGATAGTACGCGAGTAGATCAATGGTGTTCTCTTCAGGGGACTTTATTCTTGGCATAGGTTGATAGCCCAATTGTGTAACCACCGCTTCAGCCAAAGCCCATACTGACCATGGGTTTTGTCCGGTGATTAAATTGCCTTCCCAGCTGATTTTTTCAAGATAGTTCGCTGCAGCTTGATAATTTGCACCTTGCTGCTTGAGCTTACTTTCCAATAAAAATGGAAAGATGTCATCAGCATCAGGTATTAAAAATAACTCTTCACTATTGCTAAAAGCACTGATATTTTTGTTATCAACCAAAAAACTACCGTCGTCTAATATAACGTTTACTAATGCTGCGGGACCATGACATACGGCGGCGATGACTTTATTGCTTTGATGATGTTGTTTTATTAGCTGTTGAATCGCGAGGTTATTAGGAAAATCAAACATGGCGCCTTTACCACCAACGAAGTAGACGCCTTGGTAATCATCTGGATTAATGTCGGCAATCTTTATTGAATGAGTGACTTTGTGTTGTGCTGCTTCGTCATTTAAAAAGGCAAAGTCAAATATTCCCATGTCGTCGTCATCTATGATCACAGGTGGCTTTCCTCCTTGAGGACTGGCAATATCTACCTCAAAGCCATTAGCCTGAAAAACCCAATAAGCTCGAGCAAGTTCGGTTAATTCATAGCCGGTTTTTTTATCTGTATCCCCCATTTTATTAGTGCTAGTGACTACAGCGAGAATTTTTCCACCTGTGGCTGCTCTGGCATTGTTTAAATAGGCAATATCACTTTTTTTACTTTGCACTAATTTTTCACGCTCGCTTACTGGCACTAGTGACAAAAACCAAGCACCTGAAGCAACCAAGGCTAACAGTAAGACAAGAGTGGCGATCAGTAGTTTTTTCCACATAATAATTCCTTAATTTGGACATAACCTTTAGCTAGGGTATGTCACTCGAGAGTTGGATTATGCAGAAATGATACGCTTAGTTAAGTGAAATCAAGGTGAAAAAAAGCGGATTACTTTTAGCTACGTTAAATTAAGTTAAGCTAAGTAATTGATTGTATTTTTAGTGTAAAAATCCCATGGCTCTTATCTATTTCAATACTAAGTTGTAAGGCGCGGGCGATACGCTCTATTAAGAATAAGCCTTGACCTATGCTGTGATTGAGTAATGTTGGTGGTTTAGTTTGCAATGACGATACCGGTTTTGTGATTTGATAAGGGTTTTGAAAACTTAATCTTGTTTCCATACATGTGTTCGCTAGCCTTTTACGTGAACAATAAATATTAAGTTCAGCGGAACTCGCGTGATTAATAGCATTGTTAATGACATTACTCAGCAATAAGGTAAACAGTGTTTGATGGCTGGTCAGTATGATATCGCTATCTTCGTTATTACTGCTTTTGCTGTCGCTATTGTCGATATGGATGTTGATGATAAATTGCGCTGCACGTTCATTGGCATGGCATGACAATATAACTTCTTCGAGCAGGGCACGCAGTGAAAACTGTGTGGCATATTGATTAAATTCAGTTGTTAAGGTATGTGTTCTAGCCAAGGTTAGCAATACTTCTATCGTGCTTTTCATTTGTTCACTAGCTTGTGCAATGTGCTGCTTATCTTCAGCTGTTATTGCTCTTTGTTCACTTAATGCTAGCGTGTTGGAAATAATAGTTAGTGGCGTGCGTAGTTCATGACTAACATCTTTAGTAAATTCTTGTTCCCGATTTAACGCTTGTTGTAAATCATTGAAAGTGCTCTGCAGGGTCCGAGACAAATAACCTAGCTCATCATTAAGTATCGGTAGCTTAATTGCTTGACTATTATTTTGTTGAGCTTGCAGTGCTGAGGTTAACTGTAAGATAGGTGTTGTAGAATGCAGTGCTATTTTATAAGCCAACCAAGTAGCGAGTATTAAGGTGATAAAAAACACCGTGATAAACAGTAAAAGTACGTCAATAGAAATATTGCTTACCACTAATAAATCAGCGACATTGGCCAGTAAAATCGCTGGCTCTACAGCGGGCTTTATCGAAAAGTTTTCGCCAGCAGCGGTAGGTGTTTTTAGATAGGTTAAGTGAAAATGATTGTTGTCGTCGGTAAATATTTCTCGTGCTTTTGGCGTTGCTTTTAATGCGTCTTTGACAAAATCGGGTAAACTTTTTGCTGTTTTATAAACAGTCATGCCAGCAATATTAGCTGTCGGTAGTACGCCGGTTTTTTGATATTGCTGGTTGAGCCTTTTTGCTTCTATCAACAATACTTTTTCTATTATTTTATCTTCAACAATATAGGCCGTTAATACAGTCAATACAGAATAAATGATGCCAATAAATAGCGTAAATGAACTCAGTAATAAGATAGCTTTGGTTTTTATACTGTTAATTTGCACTTTACCTCCAGCGCGTTTCTTATTAATGCTTAACGTTAAAATGAAAGCTTGTAGCCAACATTCATGACGGTTGACAGCAACGCTTTTTCGAATGGCTTATCCAAGGCTTGGCGTAAACTATAAATATGTGATTTTAGTGCATCGCTTTCTGGTGGTGAATCACCCCATAGCTCATGAATCAATAAGCTGCGCGAGATAGGTTGTGGGTGATGTTGCATCAACAAGTTCAAAATTGTAAAACCAACCGTGGTTAGTTTGAGTTCGTTGTCATCACGAAAGGCGCTTTTTTCCGTAATTTTTAGCAGTAAGTGACTATTGTTTTTTGCTAAACTGATGGTGTTTTCTTGGTGTAATTGTTGGCGACGTGTCAGCGCTTGACAGCGTAGGGCTAATTCACGTAAATCAAAGGGCTTAGTTAAATAGTCATCGGCACCAAACCCAAAGCCGGCGGCTTTGTCGTCAAAACTGTCGCGGGCTGTTAGCATTAAAATTGCCGGAATTTTTTCACTCTGCGCTTTAATTTGTTGGCAAACCTCAAGGCCATCTATATCAGGTAGATTGAGGTCGAGTAAAACTAGATCATAAATATTACTTGTGGCAAGTGTTAGGGCAAGTTTACCAGTGTGAGCATAATCAAGCTGCCATTGTTGTGCAGATAAGAATTCTACCAGCTGTTTTGCTATGGTTTGGTTGTCTTCCACCAGCAGTATTTTCATCTTGCTATCCAATTAATTCTGCAATTCCCTCAAGTCATTAACTTATCATTAATTGGTGAATTTTAGGTGAAATATTAATTAAATGATGACTACATATATAAACAGCGTAAGACAATATAAATGTAAGGAAGCGTAAAGCTTGGAACTTAATCGGCTATTGACGGTTCTATAGTATTACTTAGCTAATATGTTTACCGTGGAGTTACTTATGCAAGATGATAATCAATTGACCGCTGCAAGCCCTATCATTAATCTAATACATAGTGTTGCGGTATTCATGTTATTAGTGGCCATTGCGCTGGTAGCATAAGCAAGCCTAAAATACGCAGCTTCAGTCATGCTCTGCTTTTTTACGAACGACTTATGTCGATAATAATGAAGCTATACCGTTTGAATGACTACGGTTTAGCCCAATGTTCCAATGTTCTTGCACAATGGTGCAATTTTTTAACATGAGTTTTCACTTTAAGCTTTCGTCTTCAAAGTCTTAAGTGCCGCTATAAATATGCTTTTTAGTAATGGCGCTTTCAGCTAAGGTTTTATTGCTCGGTAGTTCTAATACGCCGTGCAGTAAATAAATCACTTTTTCACCCTTTTCAGCTAAGTCGAGCGCGTGTTGTACATTAATTAAAATACTTGATGATATATCTTGAGGGAACTTACTGGCGTCACGTCTGATGTATTCAATGATATCGGTGTTGACTTCTTGGTCGTAAAAAACCGCATCGGCAAATTGCATTTCTCTGTGCGCATTTAGGGTCAGGTTGTCAGGATTACCATCACCTGTGTGTATAAATACTATTTCACCACTTGGCGGTGGCACTTGAGCTTTTAAGCTGGCAATTAATTGTTGCTCAGCCGAGGTTGTTTCGCCAGCTAAAATAGCTGCACCTATACTACCTCGTAATGTGCGCTCCCAAAAAGTACGACGGTCACGTATGCTTTTTACTCGTGCTTTGACGTGATCTCTAAACTTAAAAGAAAACTCGGCTAGCTTGCCATAACCATAAGGTAGGGTTTTTTCGATTTGCTCTCGTAGCATACGTAGTAAAATAGGCGCGCTACCAGAGCTCGACATAGCAATAATCATTGGGTTTCGATCAATAATCGCTGGCGTTATATAGTTACAAAGCTCAGGTTGGTCGACAACATTGGTTAAGATTTTTAACTGCTTACTTTCTGCTGCGACAGCGCTATTAACTTCACTGCTATCAGTGGCGGCAATAACAATATTATAATTATTGAGATGGCCCAGTTGATAGTTGTGCTTAAGCCAAGTTAATTGATGCAAATTGACTAAACGTTCGACACTACTATTAAGCGTTTCAGACATTATGGTGATGTTTGTTGTCGACTTTAATAACAAGTCTATTTTACGGGCGGCAACTTCACCGCCACCTATTATCATGGCGTTGATATAATTGGCGTCTAGATAAATAGGAAAATACTTCATTGTTATAATACTCTAAGGTTTAGCTTTATTTATAATCTCAGTAATAGGCTTATTACGCAGATTTTTTCTTAAAAAGATAATAGTGCTTTACTGATAGCTAAGCCATTACTATCACCATAAATATATTGACCTGGATTAAAGCTTAGGTTGGCAAAGCTAATAATACTGTTAATTTCACCTTTTCCTAACTTTTCAGTTTTTATTGGACAGCAGCCAATAGCCTTTACAGCAAGTGGTAATGTAGCGATAGTGCCGGCATCACGAATACAGCCATTGATAACAATAGCTTGCCAACCATTTTTTACCGCTTGTTCAGCTAACATATCACCAAGCAAAGCATTAGTGATGCTAGCTTTGCCATCAACAACCATGACTTTATTGCGGCCATCAGTGGCAACAAGCTCTTTAACTTTTGAATTATCGTTATAACAGCTGACAGTTACTATCTCGCCAAAGAATATTTTCTTGCCGCCATAATCGTTAAAAATAGGTTGAGCTAAAGAAAGTTTATCAGCATGGTTATCAAATAAGTCAGGCAGTAAATCTAGCATAGGTATCCTTAAGGGTGAATAAGTGCAAGATTACTTTATCAGAACATTGCGTTTGGATCTGTACAGAAGAGTAATAGTGAGTATTGGGCTAATTTATTTTACTTGTGTTTCTTATCTAATAATCTAGCCTGCTTAATTCTGTCAGTACTTAGCTGAATTGGCTATTCTGTCTCGATATAGAATGATAAACTAGCGAAAATTTTTTGATGAGATTAAACATGCCTTGGATCCAGCTTAGATTAAGTGCCAATGAAGAGACTGCAGAAAAGTATAGTGATTGGCTAAGTGCTTGTGGTGCACAAGCAGTCACCTTTATTGATGCTAAAGACACACCTATATATGAGCCTCTTCCCGGTGATGAAGTGATCTATTGGAATAATACCGTTGTTATGGGCTTATACGATGCTAGCCATGACATGGACAAAGTGTTGAATTACCTAAAAGGCATTCACCCAGATAAAGCCAACATGGTTTATAAGCTTGAACAGTTAGAAGATAAAGATTGGGAACGCGAGTGGATGGATAACTTTCATCCAATGAAATTTGGTCAACGCTTATGGATTTGTCCAAGCTGGCGTGATGTGCCTGATCCAGCCGCGGTTAATGTGATGCTTGATCCGGGCTTAGCATTTGGTACCGGTACACATCCAACAACGGCTTTATGTTTAACTTGGCTTGATGGTTTAGACCTTGAAGGTAAAACTGTTGTAGATTTTGGCTGTGGCTCTGGTATTTTGTCACTTGCCGCGCTGAAATTAGGTGCGAAGAAAGTTATCGGCATTGATATCGATCCACAAGCACTCCAAGCAAGCTTAGAAAATGCTAAACGTAACCAATGTGAAGATCGCTTAGCATTATACTTACCTAAAGATCAGCCCGAATTTAAAGCCGATGTCGTCGTGGCAAATATCCTAGCAGGGCCATTACGTGAACTTGCCCCAGTGATCATTGAATATGTTGCTAGCAATGGCGTACTTGCATTATCCGGTGTTTTGGAAGAGCAAGCTGAGCAATTACAGACTATATATGGTGAGTTTTGTCAGATGGATGCTATTACTGTTCAAGATGAATGGGTACGTTTATCCGGTGTTCGTAAATAGTCGTTTATAAATGTATTAAAAAATGAGCAGCTTTTGTTATCAAATTGTACAAAATCTGCTCGCATCAACACTTTAGAAAATGTCAATATGAAAAACGTGAAAAAAAGCGCTTTTTGTTCAATTTATATCCTTTTCAATCCGAAAAAAAACACGTAAACTTAGCGCCCTTTTGACTAGTAGCTCAAAAAAACAACAGCGTGAAGATAGGTCCATACACATTAGCAAGTAATACCATACTTGCACCCATGGCGGGAATTACCGATCAACCATTTCGACAATTATGTTGTCAGATGGGGGCAGGGTTAGCAGTATCAGAGATGATGTCATCTAATCCAAAAGTGTGGAATACCGGTAAATCTCAGCGTCGAATGTTGCACAGCGAAGAAGCAGGTATACGGTCGGTGCAAATTGCCGGTTCTGACCCTGAAGAATTAGCTTTTGCTGCAAAGTTTAATGCTGATAACGGCGCTCAAATTATTGATATCAATATGGGCTGCCCAGCTAAAAAGGTAAATAAAAAATTAGCAGGTTCAGCGTTATTGAAAGAACCTGCGTTAGTCGAGCTGATTGTTAAAGCTGTGGTTAATGCAGTAGATATTCCGGTAACGTTGAAAATTCGTACTGGCTGGTGTGAAAACACTCGCAACGGTATTGAAATAGCCAATATTGCTGAGTATAACGGAATACAATCACTTGCCGTGCATGGCCGTACACGTAACGACTTTTATAAAGGCGATGCAGAATACGATACCATTAAAGCAATCAAGCAAGCGGTGAATATTCCTGTTATTGCTAATGGTGATGTTACTTGTGCTGAAAAAGCAGAGCAAGTGCTGAATTACACCGGGGCTGATGCCATTATGATTGGTCGTGGTGCCCAAGGGAGACCTTGGATTTTTCGAGAAATTAATCATTTTTTGAAAACGGGTAGGCATTTGTCTGCTCCAACAACGGAAGAAGTTCGTTCAATTTTAATTGGGCATGTAATGGAATTACACAAATTTTACGGTGAATTTATGGGTCTGCGTTTTGCCCGTAAACATGTTTCTTGGTACATGCAAACGCATGAACAAGGAAAATCGTTTCGTTCTATTTTTAATGCACTTGAGTCAGTTACTGAACAACTCGACGCATTAACTATGTATTTTGATAATTTAACTTTAGAAAGAGTCTGAACTTTATGTTTGAACAAAATATTTCCTCTCCATTTATTACCGGTGATCTACAAACTCAGACAAAGGCCTCGCCTTTACGCACACAAGCAAAAGTAGCTATTAAAAACTACTTGTCTCAGTTAAACGGTAATGACGTTGATGATATGTACGACCTTGTACTTTCAGAAATTGAAGCGCCAATGCTTGAAGAAGTCATGCAATATACACGTGGTAACCAAACCCGTGCGGCAAACTTATTAGGCATCAACCGTGGTACTTTACGTAAAAAGTTAAAAAAATACGGCATGAACTAAGAAATACGACAGGCTAACCTGTCAATTAAAAGCACCCTCGGGTGCTTTTTTGTTTTTAGGGATGTAAAAGTTATCCAATTAGTCAACTTTTACCCCGCAAAGAGTAAACATCGCATATCAATGATAATGGACGCGATAAAGAGCGAAGCTCACTGCCAAGGACATGTGTCATAGGCCAGACAACCATTTTAATTTATAGGTAATTAGAAAAACCATGCATACACCACGCCCAATCAAACGTGCACTATTAAGTGTTTCAGATAAAACCGGTATTGTAGAATTTGCTCGCTCGTTATCAGAAAAAGGTGTTGACCTTTTATCAACGGGTGGTACTGCGAAATTATTGGCTGAAAATGGTATAAAAGTAACGGAAGTATCTGATTATACAGGCCATCCAGAAATTATGGATGGTCGTGTTAAGACTTTGCACCCAAAAGTACACGGTGGCATTTTAGCGCGTCGTGATATGGACGAAGCGGTAATGGCTGAAAATGATATCAGTGCCATTGATTTAGTTGTGGTAAATCTTTACCCATTTGCTGATGCCGTTGCTGATGAAAATTGTTCATTAGAAAATGCCATTGAAAACATTGATATTGGCGGGCCAACAATGGTGCGCGCAGCAGCTAAAAATCATAAAGACGTTACTATTGTGGTTAATGCACAAGATTACGCACGTGTTTTAGCTGAAATGGCTGTTAATGATGGTTCTTTGGTTTATCAAACACGTTTTGATCTTGCTATAGCCGCTTATGAGCACACTGCAGCTTATGACGGTATGATTGCTAACTATTTTGGTAAAATGTTGCCAGTACATGGTAGTAACGAAACGGCAAGTGTGGAAAAGCAAAAATTCCCACGTACTTTTAATAGCCAATTCATTAAAAAACAAGACTTACGCTACGGTGAGAACTCACATCAAGATGCGGCGTTTTATGTTGAAGCGAATCCAGAAGAAGCTTCAGTGTCTACAGCTAAACAAATTCAGGGTAAGGCGTTATCGTATAACAATATTGCCGATACAGATTCAGCACTCGAGTGTGTGAAAGAATTTGAAGAAGCAGCCTGTGTTATCGTAAAACACGCTAATCCTTGTGGTGTTGCTATTGGTGACAACATATTAGCCGCATACAATAGCGCTTATACAACAGACCCTACATCTGCCTTCGGTGGTATTATTGCTTTTAACCGTGAATTAGATGCAGAAACCGCTGAAGCAATCGTTTCTCGTCAATTTGTGGAAGTAATTATCGCACCAAGTATTTCAGAAGCTGCTGCACAAATTGTTGCTGCTAAACCGAATGTACGTTTATTAGTTTGTGGTCAATGGACTACCCAAACCACAGGCCTTGATTATAAGCGTGTTAATGGTGGTTTATTAATTCAAGATCGTGACCAAGGTAAAGTGCAGGCTGATGAGTTAAAAGTTGTGACAAAACGTCACCCCACTGATGCTGAAATGCGTGATTTACAATTTTGCTGGAAAGTTGCGAAATATGTGAAATCAAACGCCATCGTCTATGTTAAAAATAGCATGACTATTGGTGTTGGTGCTGGTCAAATGAGTCGTGTCTATTCAGCAAAAGTTGCCGGTATTAAAGCGGCAGATGAAAATTTAGAAGTAGCTGGTTCTGTTATGGCATCAGATGCTTTCTTTCCATTCCGTGATGGTTTAGATGCCGCCGCTGCTGCTGGCATTACTGCGGTAATTCAACCAGGTGGCTCTATGCGCGATAATGAAGTTATTGCTGCGGCTGATGAACACAATATTGCTATGGTATTCACGGGTATGCGTCACTTCCGTCATTAATTGTTAAAGTAGATAAGAAATGTGCTCGCAAGTATTTTTCTTATCTGCATCATAGTTAAGTGTATGTCTAAGGGAAGTAATACTTAGACATACACGATATAAGTTAAAATGCAGCTTT
Organism: Colwellia sp. M166; assembly: GCF_024585285.1. NCBI lineage: Bacteria > Pseudomonadati > Pseudomonadota > Gammaproteobacteria > Alteromonadales > Colwelliaceae > Colwellia > Colwellia sp. M166. The sequence goes on along the minus strand of NZ_CP040755.1, from coordinate 1,981,920 downwards.
TCGTCGATAAGATAAAGCGATCTGCACTGAACATCTGAAAGAAATCTGTTATAAATAGTGTCTGTTTAACATTCGGTTTATAGTTCTGTTACTTTTGTAAAAGCTTAACAGCCGCTAACCACTATAAAATTTACTCGTTAATGGAAGATAACAATGCATACAACAGCTCAAACTATAAAAAAAGTTTTTACAGCGTCAATCATCTCAGCCACGTTATTGTGTTCTGGCTTGGTCAGTGCTCATCAAGACGTTGCTCATCAAAGTCAGCTTGAACAAGCTATTGCCGGTGAACACCGTTCAGCAAAAAATAAAGCTCGTGATGAATTTCGTCATCCAAAAGAAACCTTAGAATTTTTTGGCTTTAAGCCATCAATGACCGTTGTTGAAATTACCCCTGGCGGCGGTTGGTATACTGAAATATTAGCTCCTGCAATAAAAGGTAAAGGTAAACTTTACGGTGCTCACTATCCTGATACAGGTGAAGACAACTATTATAGTAATTCACGTAAGCAATTAGTTGCAATGCTAGCGAGTAACGCGGTATTTAGTGAAGTCGAATTGACTAACTTTGTTCCACGTCAAGCAAGCGAACTTGCACCTGCTGGCACCGCTGATTTGGTATTAACTTTCCGTAATTTACATAACTGGCGTGATGACGGTGTAGAGCAGGCATTTAAAGATGCTTATAAAGCCTTGAAAAAAGGTGGTGTTTTAGGTGTTGTTGAACATCGCTTACCGGCAGGTGTTGATGCTGAAAAAGCAAAAGGCTATGTCTCACAAAGTAAAACTATTGAACAAGCGAAAGCTGCTGGTTTTACCTTAGCAGCAAGCAGTGAAATAAATGCTAATGCTAAAGATAGCGTTATCTATCCAAAAGGTGTTTGGACATTACCGCCGGTTTTACGTCTAGGTGAACAAGATAAAGCAAAATACATGGCGATTGGCGAAAGCGATCGTATGACATTAAAATTTGTAAAATAACATGACTAGCCTGCTATAACTTGACTTTACAGGTTATAGCAGATTAAAAAATATTAGGAATTTAAGTAAATGAATGTTTTGGTAATTGGTGGTGGTGGCCGTGAACATGCTTTAGCATGGAAAGCAGCACAATCAGATGCAGTAACAAAAGTATTTGTAGCGCCGGGTAATGCAGGAACAGCAACAGAAGCTAAGCTCGAAAATGTTGCGCTTAATGTCAGCGATATATCAGCCTTGGTTAGTTTTGCTAAAAGTAATGAGGTGGCGTTAACTATTGTGGGCCCAGAGCAACCATTAGTTGATGGTGTTGTTGATGCTTTTCAAGCAGAAGGGCTGATGATTTTTGGTCCAAGCGCTAAAGCAGCACAACTTGAAGGTTCGAAATCATTTACTAAAGACTTCTTAGCAAGAAATAATATTCCTACCGGCGCTTATCAAAACTTTACCGAAATCGATCCTGCACTTGCTTATGTTCGTCAACAAGGTGCTCCAATTGTTGTTAAGGCTGACGGTCTTGCAGCAGGTAAAGGTGTTATTGTTGCGATGACACTTGAGGAAGCGGAAAACGCAATTAAAGATATGCTTGCTGGTAATGCTTTTGGTGATGCTGGTCATCGGGTAGTGATTGAAGAGTTCTTAGAAGGTGAAGAAGCTAGCTTTATTGTTATGGTTGATGGTAAAAATGTTTTAGCATTTGCTACTAGCCAAGATCATAAGCGTGCATATGATGGCGATCAAGGGCCGAACACCGGTGGCATGGGCGCGTATTCTCCAGCACCAGTAGTGACACCTGAAATTCATCAGCGTGCGATGAAAGAAGTTATTATGCCTACAGTTGAAGGCATGGCAAGAGAAGGTGCGCCATATACTGGATTTTTATATGCGGGTTTAATGATTGATAGTGATGGTACACCGAAAGTTATTGAATATAATTGTCGTTTTGGTGATCCTGAAACTCAACCGATCATGATGCGCTTAAATTCAGATTTAGTAGAGCTATGCATGATGGCATGTCGTGGTGAACTGGACCAAGCAACGATTGATTTTGATCCTCGTCCTGCAGTAGGTGTAGTTTTAGCAGCAGCTGGATATCCAGGTAACTATCCGAAAGGAGATGTTATTTCTGGACTTGATAAAAATCAAGCTGCAGACCGTAAAACATTCCATGCAGGTACAAGTGAAAAAGAGGGTGAGGTTGTAACCGCTGGTGGTCGAGTTTTATGTGCGACAGCCTTAGGTGATAATGTGACTCAAGCACAACAAGCTGCATATGAATTGTTGCAGCAAATATCTTGGCCGGGTGTTGAGTATCGTACCGATATTGCTTACCGTGCGATTAAGCGTGAACAAGTTTAAGCCTTGATAAAAAACTAAAAGCCCAGTATATGACTGGGCTTTTTTATACATATTAGAAATATAAATGTATTAATTATTTAGTTTAGCTAAGGTTTCTTTCTTTGCTCCACCGGCTATAGCCGCTGCAATTGCTGAGTCTCTATCAAATCCAGAGTCTATAGCAGCATTAACAATATCTGTGTTATGGCTATCAGTGCTTTTATTGACCGCAGTAGTGACTACTGAATCGGCTTGCCCAGGAAATAGACGCAATATACCTTTGACGATATTTGTCGCTTGTTCGGGGATAGCCGTTATAGCAGCAGTAAGAATATCTAATATTTTGCTTGGATGATTTGATACCGTATTGTTAACTATATTACTCGTATCATAAGGCTCTGTGCGTATTGCTACTCTAACAATGCTTTCGAGTTCACTCGGACTGTATTGGACTGCAGTATTAACAATCTCTTGGGCATAAGCAGGCTCTGCTTCAATAGCTATTTTTACTAATTCACTACTCGGAGCAACATTGGCCTTAATAGCATGTTCTATAACATCGCAAGCTAATACAGGTTCTGCCGATAGTGCACCAAGCATGATTTGGCGATATTTTTCTGGATAACGTTTTAGTGCTACGGCCATTACTACATCGACTTTCTCTGGATAACGAGAAAGAATTGAATGAACACTACTTTTAATACTTCTATGCTTTTTAACTTGTTGGTTTAATATTTTGGCAATTAAACGTTCTTGTTTATACTCGGCATAATCCTTTGCCATGGCTGCACTACTAATGCCAGCAAGCATTAACAAGATGATAAGTTTTTTCATTTGTTATGCTCTCTGTATCCATAGCATGGTGAAGCCCATACTATTTGTATTTTATTATTTTTATGTCCAAACCAATATAGAGTATAAATAATTTTATATCTCCTGTGTATTTGTACATGAAAATGAGATTTAATTTAAAATAACTAGATGGAAATAATCCCATATTCTTTTTGTTAGTCTGTTAAATGGGCGAATAGTTCAATTTAGAAGCAAACAGTTATATTTCTGCCATTTAATTGCATTTAGCTGTTGACGTGAAGCGAGAAATCTCTAGAATGCGCTCCAGTTCCAAGGGGTCACCCCAACGAGCTGTTTTAATAAGTTATCTCGTACGGTTCAGGCTGAATTGGTTAACTTAACGTTTTAAAGATTAGTTTTGAAAGGTTTAAAAACTTTAAAAATAAATTCAAATAAAACGTTGACATTAAAACTGAGTTGCGTAGAATGCGCATCTCGCTTCAGAAGCCCTTAGCGTCAAGCAAAGAGTGGTCTGCAGCAACGAAACAACTTACGGTATAGAGCGAATGAGATTCTGTATCGGTATCATCTTAGATGATACGTTCTTTAACAATTAGTTATCATGCAATTTGTGTGGACACTCACATTAACGTTGATTTTACATAGTTACCTATTTCTTCGGAAAGAACGTAACAAAAAAACAGCTTAATATGATGTCACACAAAAAATAAGTATCATTTAAACTTTCGGGTTTGAATATACGTTTTATGTAGTTACTTTCTTCTTTAGTCGGATAGGAAGTAACACGACAGAATTCATTGAGCAGATGTCTTTTCTTAGTTAACTTCGGTTCGTTAAGGTGAGCATCACAAACGATTTTTAATTGAAGAGTTTGATCATGGCTCAGATTGAACGCTGGCGGCAGGCTTAACACATGCAAGTCGAGCGGAAACGAGAATAGCTTGCTATTCGGCGTCGAGCGGCGGACGGGTGAGTAATGCTTGGGAATATGCCTTTGAGTGGGGGACAACAGTTGGAAACGACTGCTAATACCGCATAACGTCTACGGACCAAAGGGGGGGACGCTTCGGCACCTCTCGCTCATTGATTAGCCCAAGTGAGATTAGCTAGTTGGTAAGGTAATGGCTTACCAAGGCGACGATCTCTAGCTGGTTTGAGAGGATGATCAGCCACACTGGGACTGAGACACGGCCCAGACTCCTACGGGAGGCAGCAGTGGGGAATATTGCACAATGGGCGAAAGCCTGATGCAGCCATGCCGCGTGTGTGAAGAAGGCCTTCGGGTTGTAAAGCACTTTCAGCGAGGAGGAAAGGGTGTTGTTTAATACGCAACATCTGTGACGTTACTCGCAGAAGAAGCACCGGCTAACTTCGTGCCAGCAGCCGCGGTAATACGAGGGGTGCAAGCGTTAATCGGAATTACTGGGCGTAAAGCGTGCGTAGGTGGTTTGTTAAGCAAGATGTGAAAGCCCTGGGCTCAACCTGGGAACTGCATTTTGAACTGGCAAGCTAGAGTTTTGTAGAGGGTAGTGGAATTTCCAGTGTAGCGGTGAAATGCGTAGAGATTGGAAGGAACATCAGTGGCGAAGGCGGCTACCTGGACAAAGACTGACACTGAGGCACGAAAGCGTGGGGAGCAAACAGGATTAGATACCCTGGTAGTCCACGCCGTAAACGATGTCAACTAGCCGTCTGTGGTCTTGAACCGTGGGTGGCGTAGCTAACGCGCTAAGTTGACCGCCTGGGGAGTACGGCCGCAAGGTTAAAACTCAAATGAATTGACGGGGGCCCGCACAAGCGGTGGAGCATGTGGTTTAATTCGATGCAACGCGAAGAACCTTACCATCCCTTGACATCCAGAGAAGAGACTAGAGATAGACTTGTGCCTTCGGGAACTCTGTGACAGGTGCTGCATGGCTGTCGTCAGCTCGTGTTGTGAAATGTTGGGTTAAGTCCCGCAACGAGCGCAACCCCTATCCTTATTTGCCAGCGCGTAGTGGCGGGAACTCTAAGGAGACTGCCGGTGATAAACCGGAGGAAGGTGGGGACGACGTCAAGTCATCATGGCCCTTACGGGATGGGCTACACACGTGCTACAATGGCAAGTACAGAGGGCAGCAATACCGCGAGGTGGAGCGAATCCCACAAAGCTTGTCGTAGTCCGGATTGGAGTCTGCAACTCGACTCCATGAAGTCGGAATCGCTAGTAATCGTAGATCAGAATGCTACGGTGAATACGTTCCCGGGCCTTGTACACACCGCCCGTCACACCATGGGAGTGGGTTGCAAAAGAAGTGGCTAGTTTAACCCTTCGGGGAGGACGGTCACCACTTTGTGATTCATGACTGGGGTGAAGTCGTAACAAGGTAACCCTAGGGGAACCTGGGGTTGGATCACCTCCTTATCTTGAAGTAAAACAGCTTAATGAGTACTTCGGTACTACGAGTGTCTACACAAATTACATGATAACGAATTAGAAGAAGTCCAAACATGCTAGCTTCGGACGTAAATTCTTGAAAGAGAAATAGGTCTGTAGCTCAGCTGGTTAGAGCGCACCCCTGATAAGGGTGAGGTCGGCAGTTCAAGTCTGCCCAGACCTACCAATTTACGCTTTTTACGGCGTTGGTTCATCACTCGTGTAGAAAACCTACACTTCGCGATAAACCGCCTTGTAAAAAACGTAAATCTGAGTTTTGTTCTAGCTTAAAGATGTTTCCCATTTGGGGCTATAGCTCAGCTGGGAGAGCGCCTGCCTTGCACGCAGGAGGTCAGCAGTTCGATCCTGCTTAGCTCCACCACTTCTTCACTAAGAATTGAAAGACCAAACTTAAGTTATGCTTTGTTTAAGCTACTTTAAGTTTGGTTTTTAACCAAGTCACCACCGAATGCGTGTGAATGACAAGTTCTTTAACAATCTGGAAAGCTGATATAAATACCGGTATTTATATGATTTAAGGCGTGTCGCGCGTTCTTATTTATAATTATAAATACCAAGCTGTTATTAATGGGAATATCGCCTGTTAATAATGGTGATTACGGTTCCTCCTCGGAAACGTAATCAACCCGGTAGTAAATTTACTTTTACGAGTTGAATTTATTACCACTCTTATTCAAGACACACTTTGTGTGCGTGAAAATGTCAGACTTTACAATTAGTTCGGATTAGTCTCCGAACAATCCAATAGGAAATGTTTTAGCAATAAAATGATTTCGCAGGATTTTAGGTGTTAAACAAGACGCTTTGAACGATGTGTAGTTTACTACATGAGCGAAAAAGCAACGAAGGTTAACGCTTAAAAGACCAGAAACTACTTGGGGTTGTATGGTTAAGTGACTAAGCGTATGTGGTGGATGCCTTGGCAGTTAGAGGCGATGAAGGACGTGTTAATCTGCGAAAAGCTTTGGTGAGGTGATAAAAACCGTTATAGCCAAAGATGTCCGAATGGGGAAACCCACCCGTCGTAAGGCGGGTATCGTTAAGTGAATACATAGCTTAACGAGGCGAACCGGGAGAACTGAAACATCTAAGTACCCCGAGGAAAAGAAATCAACCGAGATTTCGTTAGTAGCGGCGAGCGAACGCGAATTAGCCCTTAAGTGGTTTGTAAGTTAGTGGAATCTACTGGAAAGTAGAGCGATACAGGGTGATAGCCCCGTACACGAAAATAAACTTATCATGAAATCGAGTAGGTCGGCACACGTGAAACGTTGACTGAACATGGGGGGACCATCCTCCAAGGCTAAATACTCCTAACTGACCGATAGTGAACCAGTACCGTGAGGGAAAGGCGAAAAGAACCCCTGTGAGGGGAGTGAAATAGAACCTGAAACCGCATACGTACAAGCAGTGAGAGCCGGATTTAGTCCGGTGATTGCGTACCTTTTGTATAATGGGTCAGCGACTTATATTCTGTAGCAAGGTTAACCGAATAGGGGAGCCGTAGCGAAAGCGAGTGTTAACTGCGCGTTTAGTTGCAGGGTATAGACCCGAAACCCGGCGATCTACCCATGGGCAGGTTGAAGGTTGAGTAACATCAACTGGAGGACCGAACACACGTATGTTGAAAAATGCGGTGATGACTTGTGGGTCGGAGTGAAAGGCTAATCAAGCCGGGAGATAGCTGGTTCTCCCCGAAATCTATTTAGGTAGAGCCTCGCACGAACACCATTGGGGGTAGAGCACTGTTAAGGCTAGGGGGTCATCCCGACTTACCAACCCTTTGCAAACTCCGAATACCAATGAGTGATATGCGGGAGACACACTACGGGTGCTAACGTCCGTTGTGAAGAGGGAAACAACCCAGACCGCCAGCTAAGGTCCCAAAGTACTAGTTAAGTGGGAAACGATGTGGAAAGGCATAGACAGCTAGGAGGTTGGCTTAGAAGCAGCCATCCTTTAAAGAAAGCGTAATAGCTCACTAGTCGAGTCGGTCTGCGCGGAAGATGTAACGGGGCTAAACTAGTCACCGAAGCTGCGGATTTGAACTTAGGTTCAAGTGGTAGGGGAGCGTTCTGTAAGCCGTTGAAGGTGAGTTGTAAAGCTTGCTGGAGGTATCAGAAGTGCGAATGCTGACATGAGTAACGATAAGGGGGAGTGAAAAACTCCCCCGCCGAAAGACCAAGGTTTCCTGTCCCATGTTAATCAGGGCAGGGTAAGTCGGCCCCTAAGGCGAGGCGGAAACGCGTAGTCGATGGGAAACAGATTAATATTTCTGTACTTCTATATATTGCGAAGGAGGGACGGAGTAGGCTAGGTGAGCACGGCGTTGGTAGTCCGTGTGAAAGTATGTAGGCGGTTATCTTAGGTAAATCCGGGATTTCATTTAAACGCTGAGATACGAGACGAGTCTCCAAGGAGATGAAGTCATTGATGCCATGCTTCCAGGAAAAGCTTCTAAGCTTCAGATATATAGGAACCGTACCCCAAACCGACACAGGTGGTTAGGTAGAGAATACTAAGGCGCTTGAGAGAACTCGGGTGAAGGAACTAGGCAAAATAGTACCGTAACTTCGGGAGAAGGTACGCTCTCTAATGTGAATGACTTGCTCAGTAAGCAATGGAGAGTCGAAGTAACCAGGTGGCTGGAACTGTTTATTAAAAACACAGCACTGTGCAAAATCGAAAGATGACGTATACGGTGTGACGCCTGCCCGGTGCCGGAAGGTTAATTGATTGGGTTAGTCCTCGGACGAAGCTCATGATCGAAGCCCCGGTAAACGGCGGCCGTAACTATAACGGTCCTAAGGTAGCGAAATTCCTTGTCGGGTAAGTTCCGACCTGCACGAATGGCGTAATCATGGCCACACTGTCTCCACCCGAGACTCAGTGAAATTGAAATTGCGGTTAAGATGCCGTATACCCGCGGCTAGACGGAAAGACCCCGTGAACCTTTACTATAGCTTGACAGTGAACATTGCTCCTACATGTGTAGGATAGGTGGGAGGCTTTGAAACCATGTCGCTAGATGTGGTGGAGCCAACCTTGAAATACCACCCTTGTATGCGTGATGTTCTAACCTAGGGCCCTTATCGGGCTTGGGGACACTGTCTGGTGGGTAGTTTGACTGGGGCGGTCTCCTCCTAAAGAGTAACGGAGGAGCACGAAGGTTGGCTAAGTACGGTCGGACATCGTACGGTTAGTGCAATGGCATAAGCCAGCTTAACTGCGAGACAGACACGTCGAGCAGGTACGAAAGTAGGTCATAGTGATCCGGTGGTTCTGTATGGAAGGGCCATCGCTCAACGGATAAAAAGGTACTCCGGGGATAACAGGCTGATACCGCCCAAGAGTTCATATCGACGGCGGTGTTTGGCACCTCGATGTCGGCTCATCACATCCTGGGGCTGAAGTCGGTCCCAAGGGTATGGCTGTTCGCCATTTAAAGTGGTACGCGAGCTGGGTTTAGAACGTCGTGAGACAGTTCGGTCCCTATCTGCCGTGGGCGTTTGAGAATTGAAGAGGGCTGCTCCTAGTACGAGAGGACCGGAGTGGACGAACCGCTGGTGTTCGGGTTGTTATGCCAATAGCATTGCCCGGTAGCTACGTTCGGAACTGATAACCGCTGAAAGCATCTAAGCGGGAAGCAGGCTTTGAGATGAGTTCTCACTGGAGCTTTAAGCTCCCTAAAGGGTCGTTGGAGACTACAACGTTGATAGGTTGGGTGTGGAAGTGCTGCGAGGCATTGAGCTAACCAATACTAATTACCCGTGAGGCTTAACCATACAACACCCAAGTGGTTTTGTTGTATGAAGTTTGACACAGTGTAGGAATACACACATCACGCATGACAATAGTGTGAATAAGAGATAGATAAGCTAACAGTTAAAAGCTGTCAGCTATCAGTAAAACGAGTATTTTTAACTCTTAACAGAGTTCAGCTTTCTAAGATTATTACTTGTTAATCATTTACGAAGGTAAGTGACGAATTGACAAAGCAGCAAATGAGCGAGAAACGAAGTTGAGTTTACTCAATGAGTATCAGAGCGATTGTAGCAATGGCGTCAATTTGGTAATTAACAAGAAAATTTTTGTCTAGCGACAATAGCGACATGGCCCCACCTGATCCCATTCCGAACTCAGAAGTGAAACGTGTTAGCGCCGATGGTAGTGTGGGAGTTCCCATGTGAGAGTAGGACATTGCTAGGCTTCTATTAAGAAAAACCCGTTACTGATGTAACGGGTTTTTTGCCTAAACCTTATGACTTAGCTAATTTATAAGTTAATTAATTCATAAAGTTTTTTGTCTGATGACAATAGCGACATGGTCCCACCTGATCCCATTCCGAACTCAGAAGTGAAACGTGTTAGCGCCGATGGTAGTGTGGGAGTTCCCATGTGAGAGTAGGACATTATCAGACTCCTATTAAAGAGCCCGTTACGAAAGTGACGGGCTTTTTGCTGCTTGGTTTAAATTCATTTACACTACCATGTGATTATTTAGCGTTAAAAATATATCTGTTGCATCACTTGAATATTATTTATTATTCACTCAATTGCTATTCTCTTTTTCGATAACCTATAGGCAAACTTATTTATGTCATGGCAACCTACGATGGATTGGCATTATGCCAAACAACGTGCGAACGTGTTAACTAAGATAAGATCGTTTTTTTTAACACGTAGTGTTGTTGAAGTTGAAACTCCCATATTTTCTCATTCAACGGTTACTGATGCACATTTAGATGCTTTTACTACTCAGTATCGTTTTTCAGAAGCTAGCCATTGTGATGAATCAGTCGCATTATATGCTCAAACATCACCTGAGTTTGCTATGAAACGTCTATTGGCAAGTGGTTATGGCTGTTGTTATCAGATTTGTAAAGCGTTCCGCCATGAGCAACATGGTCGTTATCACAATCCCGAGTTTTCTATTTTGGAGTGGTATCGGCTTGGCTTTGATCATTTCAGGCTAATGGATGAGCTTGCCGAATTGTTGAACTTAGTTCTTGGTTGTCAGCAAGTCGACCGAATTAGCTATCAAGCGCTTTTTATACGAGAAGTTGGAATTGATCCTTTAGTTACCTCGAAAGCTGAATTAATTTCACTTATAGCTAGCCATGATAAGTTGAGCGATTGGCTAGAGAGAGAAGAGGATGTCGATACTTTATTGCAATTTGTTATGGCAGAATTAATTGAACCTCGTATTGGCCAAGAGCTTCCGTGTTTTGTTTATCACTTTCCAGCGAGCCAAGCATCACTAGCAAAAATCAGTGTCAATGATCCTCGCGTCGCTGAACGTTTTGAGTGCTATTTTAAAGGTATTGAACTCGCAAACGGTTTTCACGAGTTGACTGATGCCGAACAGCAAAAATCACGCTTTGAGCAGGATAATGAAGCGCGCACTAAATTAGGTAAAATCGAACAAGACATTGATCAACATTTTATCTCGGCATTAGAGCGCGGCTTACCTGCATGTGCAGGTGTTGCACTGGGCGTTGACCGGCTCGTTATGCTTGCTTTATCGGTGAAGGAAATAGAGCAAATTATCACTTTTCCGATAGAAAATGCTTAGTAACGAATAAGGTTAATCTGGCATATTTAGTTCTTTTAGCTTTCTCGTTAAGGTGTTTCTACCCCAGCCTAAGCGTTTGGCTGCTTCCTGTTTGTGGCCTTGAGTATGTTTTAATGCGCTTTCTAGTAATACTTTCTCAAACTCAGGTAAAGCTTGTTCAATAATATTACTTTTGCCTAGTGCTAATTCATTGTCTACCCATGTTTTTAAGCTTTCCTGCCAACTATGTTGAGAATTGTTTGTCATAGTTACTGGTTTTTCGGTCAGTTCACTGGGTAAATCTGTTATCAGAATTTCTTTGCCGCTAGCCATCACGGTTAGAAAGCGACATATATTTTCTAGTTGCCTAACATTACCTGGCCATTCGCATTGTTCTAAATAGGCGAGAGTATTTTTGTGCAGTGTTTTTACTTCCACTGAAAGTTCATTTGCTGCTTGCTTTAAAAAGTGTTGTGCTAGTTGACTGATATCTTCTTTTCTTTCACTAAGACTCGGTATTTGAATTCTTATCACATTAAGACGATGGAATAAATCTTCACGAAATTCACCACTATTTACTCGCTCTTCTAAATTTTGATGAGTGGCTGCAATAATACGGACATCAACCTGAATTGGTGAATGTCCGCCAACTCGATAAAATTGACCGTCGGCAAGTACCCTAAGTAAGCGTGTTTGAATGTCTAATGGCATATCGCCAATTTCATCCAAGAACAAGGTGCCTTGGTGTGCTTGTTCAAAGCGTCCTTGTCGTACAGCGTTAGCACCAGTGAAGGCGCCTTTCTCATGACCAAATAACTCAGACTCAATTAAATCTTTCGGAATAGCAGCCATATTAAGTGGAATAAATGGTGCTGAAGAACGTGGGCTGTGCATATGTAGAGCATGGGCAACTAACTCTTTACCTGTACCCGATTCACCGTTAATTAAGACACTTATACTTGAGCGAGATAATCGTCCAATGGCTCTAAATACTTCCTGCATTGATGGTGCAGCGCCGATTATACCAACACTATCTACAGAGGGGACGTTAAGCTGTTTTTTGGATTTCAGTTCGTGAGCATGAGTTAAGGCTCTATTGGCGAGAGTGATGGCATCATCAATATCAAATGGTTTTGGTAAATACTCAAATGCGCCACCTTGGTAGGCATTGACAGCACTATCAAGATCTGAATGTGCTGTCATAATAATGACCGGTATATGAGCAAATTGATCATTGATTTGCGCTAAAAGCGTCATGCCATCTATATTAGGCATGCGAATATCTGAAATAATCACCTCAGGCTGATTATGCTCTAAAGCCGTTAGGAGATCTTCAGGGTTGTGAAATGTACCAACACTTATATTGGCATTTGATAAGGCTTTCTCTAACACCCATCTAATCGAACTATCATCGTCTACTATCCATACTTGCTCGGTGATCATTGGCTTTTCTCGCTGTCAAAAGGTAATAAAATAGTAAACTCCGTATGCCCAGGGCGACTTTTACAGGATAATTTTCCGTTGTGTTGATGAACTATGGTTTGGCAAATAGAAAGGCCTAAGCCTGTTCCAGAGGCTCTACCAGAAACCATAGGATAAAATAATGTACTTTGTATATGTTCAGGAATACCAGGGCCATTGTCGATTATGCTGATTTCGGCACAAAGCTTGATACGTTTGCCATTAATGGTTTTATTGCTAGCCGCACGAGTTCTTAAAGTTATTTTGTTTTCATCATCTAGTGCTTGAATGGCATTATTGACAATATTGATAATGGTTTGTTGTAACTTGTCTTGATCAAAAGTTAACTCGGGTATGGACGGATCATAATCACGAGCTAGCGTAATGTTTTTTGGATTATCAAATTGTGTTAACTGAAAAACTTTTTCGATGATGGCATGAATATTTTGTAACTTCATTACCGGTAAATGATTAGGTCCTAACAAGCGATCAACAAGGTTTGTCAGTCTATCTGCTTGTTCTATGATCATCGCGGTATATTCTTTTTGTTCGAGGTTTAGCTCCAAATCTAATAATTGTGCCGCTCCGCGAAGTCCTCCAAGCGGATTTTTAATTTCGTGTGCTAAGCCACGAATAAGATCTCGTGCTGATTCCCATTGTTGCTGTTGAAATGCTTCCGCACTGATCTGCTTTTGTTGATCAATTTGTTTAAATTCTAATAAAATATGTGGGCACTGTTCAAACATAACCGAAGAGGCCGTGATTTCAACGGTGATTTGTTGATGATCAAAAAACTCAATAGTGACATCACTATCACTAAACTCTTGGCCTGTGGTTAGTAGCTGTCGTAAACGATTATTGTTAATTGGTGTGTTATAAAATACTTGATCAATGGGTAGGCGATAAAGTTTACTTAAACTTTTAACTAATAATGCCTCAGCCGCTGGATTGACATAACAAATGGCGAGATCATGATCTAACACCACGACAGCTGTTACCATTTGATTTGGCAGTGCTTGCTGATAGTGTAATTTTATTTTTTTTAAATTTACCACGTTACTAGACATTACTTTCCTCTGCACTAAATTGGTGCGTTAAGTAACGAGTGTAAATAAAAATGGTGCAATATGCACTGAAATCAGACTAGTTTGCCTTGTTAACAGAAGTTCTATGCATATAAAACGTTACTGAAGAAGATGTTGCAATAACCTTGCCTTTATCATCAAGTAAGGACATTTTTATTTGATGCTCTCCCCGATCTATATTTCTCAGGACAAACATTGAGTGTGTTTGTGGTTTTTCGTAGGCGCTGTTATCTAAATATAATTGAATTTTCAGACCACGCTTGAAGATGGGCTTTATCCGCGCCGAAACATAAACTGAGCCGGTGTTATCTCTTACTGTCGCATTGTTTTTAGGTTGGAAAATATCGACTTGGTAACTGTTGTTTATGACTTTAGGTTTTATATCTAAAATAGAGGTATCAATTGAGGATTTTATTGTATTCGGCTCTTTTACATCGACCTCTTCCGCACCGGGTTGAGGGCTATCTGAAAAAACTAGCACGCCTTGCTCATTGCGCCAGACATAAATTTTAGCAGAGCCAGCAAACACAGAAAAAGCTTGTGTGAGCAATATAAACAAAATGCAAAAGCGTACTGTGTTAATCAAAAGTAATATCCTAGTTCCATAGGTCTACTGTTAATCTATCCAAATAACGTTGAATGTGCCACAAAAAAAGCTCACCGAAGTGAGCTTATTTAATATCTATCTATTTGAATTATCTACACGCTGTAGTACATATCAAATTCAACAGGGTGAGTAGTTTGGTTTAATAACTCAACTTCTTTGCGCTTTATATCAATGTAAGCATTGATCATATCTTTGTCCATGACTCCACCTTCAAGAAGGAAATCCATGTCGCTTTCTAGAGAATCTAGTGCATCTTCTAAAGACGTTGCAACTTGTGGAATCGCAGCAGCTTCTTCAGCCGGTAGATCATAAAGATCTTTATCCATAGCATCGCCAGGATGAATTTTATTTTTAATACCATCAAGACCAGCCATTAATAATGCTGAAAATGCTAAGTAAGGGTTCGCTGCTGGATCAGGGAAGCGAGCTTCGATACGCATTGCTTTTGGTGATGGTACAATTGGAATACGAATAGATGCTGAGCGGTTACGTGCAGAATATGCAAGCATTACTGGCGCTTCAAAATGTGGCACCAAACGCTTATAAGAGTTTGTTGAAGGGTTAGTGAAAGCATTCAATGCTTTTGCGTGCTTGATAATGCCACCAATATAGAAAAGTGCCATCTCAGATAAACCGCCGTACTTGTCACCAGCAAATAAGTTTACGCCATCTTTAGCAAGTGATTGATGAACATGCATACCTGAGCCGTTATCACCAACTAATGGTTTAGGCATAAAGGTTGCTGTCTTACCGTAAGCATGTGCAACATTGTGGACAACATACTTGTAGATTTGCACTTCATCGGCTTTTAATACCATGGTATTAAAACGACAAGCTATTTCGTTTTGACCTGCTGTAGCCACTTCATGATGATGTGCTTCAACGACTAGACCCATTTCTTCCATTACTAAACACATAGCAGAACGTAAATCTTGTGATGAATCTACTGGTGATGTAGGGAAGTAACCACCTTTCACACCAGGACGATGTCCCATATTACCTTCTTCGTATTCTGTACCAGAATTCCAAGCGGCTTCTTTATCATCGATCTTATAGAAAGAACCACTCATATCTGTGTGGAAACGAACGTCATCAAACACGAAAAATTCTGGTTCAGGGCCAATCAATACTGAGTCAGCGATACCAGTGCTACGCATATAGTCTTCAGCACGCTTTGCCACTGAACGAGGATCACGGCTATAACCTTGCATTGTAGCAGGTTCAAGAATGTCACAACGAATATTTAATGTTACTGCTTCAGTGAAAGGGTCAAGTACTGCTGATTCTGCCACTGGCATCATTACCATGTCAGATTCATTAATACCTTTCCATCCTTCAATTGAAGAACCATCAAACATTTTACCGTCTTCAAAAAAATCTTCAGTTACTTGATGATGAGGAATTGAAACGTGTTGCTCTTTACCTTTTGAATCAGTAAAACGTAGGTCAACAAATTTGACGTCATGCTCTTTAATTAAATCTAAAACTGCATTTGACATTGAAAGTCTCCGTTGTAGTTAGTTCTTTAAATTTTCAAAAAATTAATTTTGTTTGCATCTGCTTAAGCTAATAATGTGCCAAAGCTAAAGTCATTGAAATATAAGGTTTTAATGTTTTTACTTTTATTGGTCTGCACTATTTTCGTGCGTTGAGCGCTACATTGTGGTGCGCGTGCTCTAATTTGACCATCAGCAGTATATCAACTGAGAATATTTTTGTTGGTTATATTTCGCTTGGTAGTGTATTTGTTATCACTCATGCTGTATAATCCGCGCCCAATTGTAGCCCTATAACGTTAATATGCTTATGTAGCAATAAACGATAGTAACAGCGAGTAACGCCTGTGTTAGATAAATTAAGAAATGTGGCAATTATTGCTCACGTTGACCACGGAAAAACCACTTTAGTCGATAAATTGTTAGAACAGTCAGGTACGCTAGACGCCCGTGGCGGTTTAGAAGAACGTACGATGGATTCAAATGATATCGAAAAAGAACGTGGTATCACAATCTTAGCTAAAAACACGGCTATTAACTGGAACGGCTACCGTGTAAACATTGTAGATACTCCTGGCCATGCTGATTTTGGTGGTGAAGTCGAGCGTGTAATGTCAATGGTAGATTCAGTACTACTTATTGTTGATGCTCAAGAAGGCCCAATGCCACAAACGCGTTTCGTAACGAAAAAAGCGTTTGCTCAAGGTTTAAAGCCAATTGTTGTTATTAACAAAGTTGATAAGCCTGGCTCTCGACCTGATTGGGTTATGGACCAAGTTTTTGAATTGTTTGATAACTTAGGTGCTACTGATGAACAACTTGATTTTAAAGTAGTTTACGCTTCAGCAATCAATGGTTGGGCTACGCTTGAAGAAGGCGAAACTGGCACAGATATGACGCCTTTGTTCGATACTATTCTTAAAGAAGTACCAGCACCTGTTGCAGATCCTGATGCGCCTTTCCAAATGCAAATCTCTCAACTTGATTACAGCTCATACTTGGGTGTTATCGGTGTTGGTCGTATTACGCGTGGTTCTGTTAAGCCAAACCAACAAGTGACTATTAAATTAGCAAACGGTGGCGTACACAATGCTAAAGTAGGTAAAGTGTTTGGTTACTTAGGTTTAGAGCGTCATGATATCGAAGAAGGTTTTGCAGGTGATATCATTGCAATTACTGGTTTAGGCGAGTTAAAAATATCTGATACAGTTTGTTGTCCTACTGATGTTGTCGGTTTACCGGCATTATCTGTTGATGAACCAACAATCAACATGACTTTCCAAGTAAACACTTCACCATTTTGTGGTAAAGAAGGTAAGTATGTTACTTCACGTAACATCAAAGACCGTTTGGACAAAGAGCTAATTCATAACGTTGCTTTACGTGTTGAACAATTAGAAGATGCTGATAAATTTAAAGTATCAGGCCGTGGTGAACTTCACTTAGGTATCTTGATTGAAAACATGCGTCGTGAAGGTTTTGAGCTAGCTGTATCACGTCCAGAAGTTATTATTCGTGAAGTAAATGGCGAGTTACAAGAACCTTATGAAACAGTAACCATTGATGTTGAAGAACAGCATCAAGGACCTATTATGGAAAAAATGGGTGTTCGTAAAGCAGAACTAACTGATATGGCACCGGACGGTACTGGTCGTATCCGTATGGATTTCATCATGCCAAGCCGTGGCTTAATTGGTTTCCAAACTGAATTCATGACATTAACGTCAGGTTCTGGTTTGATTTACCATACATTCTTTGAATACGGACCTCACAAGGGTGGCGAAATTGGCCAACGTAAAAATGGTGTAATGATCGCTAATGCAACAGGTAAAGCATTAACTAACGCAATCTTTAACTTACAATCTCGCGGTCGTATGTTAATTGGTCACGGTGTTGATATTTATGAAGGTCAAGTTATTGGTATTCATAGCCGTGATAACGATTTAACGGTAAATGCCCTTAAAGGTAAGCAGTTAACAAACGTTCGTTCATCAGGTACTGATGAAGCGCAAACGTTAACGCCGCCGATCATTATGTCTTTAGAACAAGCATTAGAGTTTATTGATAATGATGAGTTAGTTGAAGTAACACCAGAAAGTATCCGTATACGTAAGAAATTCTTGAAAGAGAATGACCGCAAACGTGAAGGTCGTGGTGTTAAGTAAGCCATAGTCAGCCGTTTATTAGAGAACCATTCGAAGCAATTCGAATGGTTTTTTTTTGTCTTTATGACAACACAGAGCTTGTTTATGTAAGACATATCTGAAACTGCCGTTAACCCACTTCATTCCACTGCTTTTAATTTTATATTTAGCATATAAAAATCATGAAGTTATAATTTTTATATGCGTAGTGCTTTCGTTAGACAAAATTATATTCACTGATTGTATTTCTTCTACCTTTTAGAACGTTTATTAACTGCTATATTTAAGTTTGTAAACTGTTCGAAATAGTATGAATATTAATAGGGTGATGAGCATGGAACCGAACAAACTAGCTAGACTAAGTTGTCTATTTGAGAAAGCAGTTGACAATAATGCTCAATTTTTAGAAAAACGCGAATTAGATGAGTTGTATGATGAGTTTATCAATGATGGTCGCGATATGATGAAAAGCAAAATGGTGGTTTTTCCTCTAGAAATAAAGCGTTCAGCAAGTTAAGAGTTAACGATACAAGAAAAAGGAAATTTCTTAATGTCTGCAGAGCAATTAGAAAAATTACAGCAGCTAAATCAATTATTTGCACAGGGTGCTGCTGGGCCTAAGCAAGTGAAGCAATTGTCGGCTCTTTTGGCGGAAATTAATCAGTTAGCAAATTGGTCGGAAGAAAATATTCAACAAGCTTTTTCCTCATACTAACCCCCACTACTATTATCGCCATTACTATCCACTTTTAGCAAACTGAGATGCCTTCGTTATATTGCTTAGTTGACTGATTTTATTAAAAGTTTCTTTATGTTACCCTACTTTACACATCGTCAAATAGATTTCATTATTACGTAGCTATAACGCTTATTACTTTAAGTATAAGTAGCTGAAACATAGTGTTATTGATATTGTCACTACCGTTATTTTAGCTATTGCCTTACTATTAAGGTAATAGTGTTAATTAGTAATTTATATGCATCCGAAATTAGAAAAAGTAAAGCAACACCCTTATATTGAGGCCGTTATAGGCTTTTTATCATTGTTTTTAAGCAATTTTAACAAAGAGCGTATTCATGTTACTGCCGGCTATTTATCTTATGTGACCTTGATGTCATTAGTGCCGCTAATGGTAGTTATGTTATCTGTTATGACTGCTTTTCCAATTTTTTCTGAAATTCGAGAACTGATAGAAAACTTTGTTTATCAAAACTTCGTTCCAGCCTCTGGCGACGTGGTGCAAGAGCATATTACCGGTTTTGTCAGTAATGCTTCTAAAATGTCTGCTGTCGCGATCACGGCATTATTTATTTTTGCCATGATGCTTATTTCTGCTATTGATAAATGTTTAAATAAATTATGGCGAGTTGATGAAAAGCGAAGAGTGATTACGTCATTTTCAATGTATTGGATGGTGTTGACACTGGGGCCGGTATTGGTTGGTAGTAGTTTAGTGATGAGCTCTTACATTCTTTCTTTAGTGTCGTTAGGTGATTATGATCTATTAGGGCTAACAAATATATTTGTTAGAGCGTTGCCATTATTTGCCTCAGTAGCGGCTTTCTTTATTTTATATATGGTGGTGCCTAATAAAGTGGTGCCAGTTAAGTTTGCTCTTGCAGGGGCTACATTGGCGGCGATTTTATTTGAAATAGCCAAAAAAGCTTTTGCAGTTTATGTTACCCAACAGCTCTCCTATCAAGCCATTTATGGTGCACTGTCGAGTATTCCTATTTTGTTTTTGTGGGTATATTTGAGTTGGCTTGTGGTACTTGTTGGCGCTTTATTTACTGTGTCACTAGAGGACTTTGATACGAAAAATAAGCTAGCGAGCTCAAAGAAAAATATTGATTAAGATATCTTTTACTCTCATGGTTTAACATCGCTATTCAATAGTTAAGCAGCTAAACTGATTAGGTTTTCTTTAAAGGTGGGCTTTATGTCTAGAGTACTTTTTCCGAATATTGCTGCTTATCAACAAGAATGGCTTGATGTTGGCGATGGCCATCAACTCTATCTTGAGCAGTCAGGTAACCCCGATGGTATTGCTGTGGTTTATCTACATGGTGGGCCTGGTGGTGGTTCATCTAAAAATTATCGACGATATTTTGATCCTGAAAAGTATCGAATCATTTTATTTGACCAACGGGGTTGTGGTCGCTCTAAACCTTCTCCTAGCCTGAGCCATAATACGACAAGTCATTTAATCAGTGATATAGAAACCATTCGTAAACATTTACATATATCGCAATGGCTAGTTACTGGCGGCTCTTGGGGCACAACCTTAGCCTTACTTTATGGAATAAAGTATCCAGAGCGCGTATTAGCTTTTATTTTACGAGGAATTTTTCTCGGTACCACGGCTGAATATGACTGGCTATATACCCAGAGTGGAGCGGCGGGCTTTTTTCCGGAATACTATCGTGAGTTTATCGAACAACGTCCTGACATAAAATCCGCTAGCATATTACAGGGCTATTACGATTTATTGACGGGTAATAATGAAATTGCTGCTATTGCTGCCAGTAAGGCTTGGTGTTTATGGGAGCTTAGGTTATCGACAATAGAGCATCATCATATTGAACCTCATCATATAACGGATGCCCATCAAGCGTTATGCATGGCAAAAGTATCGAGCCATTATTTTGTTAATAAATGCTTTGTTGCTGAAGACTTTATTTTAACGGCTATTGAAAAAATAAAAACAATACCTGCGATTATTTTACATGGCCGCTATGACATGGTGTGTCAAATGCGCCATGCCGATAAATTAGTACAAGCATGGCCAAATGCCCAATTGCAGATATTACCTAAAGCGGGACATGGCGGCTTTGAAACACAAACTATTGATGGCTTTTGCAAAGCAGCAGATACTATGGCCAATTTTATTGCAGAACAAGGTAGTAAAAAGTAGATGATCGCATTATTGCAAAGGGTGTTAGAAGCGAGAGTCAGTGTTGATAATAAAATCGTTGGCGAGATCGAGCACGGCTTACTGGTATTATTAGCCATTGAACCAGAGGATACTGAAGCAAAAGCTAAACGTTTAGCTGAACGGGTGGCTGGCTATCGAATTTTTTCCGATGAAAATGACAAAATGAATTTAAACGTTAAGCAAGTCCACGGTGAGATACTAGTCGTTTCGCAGTTTACCCTTGCTGCTAACACGGCTAAAGGATTACGACCAAGCTTTACTAGCGCGGCATCGCCAAAAATGAGTGACACGTTATATCAGTGTTTTTGTCACCATTTGCGATCGCAAGGCTTTGCTGTGCCAACCGGTATATTTGGTGCTGATATGCAAGTCAGGTTGCTCAATGATGGCCCAGTGACAATTAATTTACAGGGCTAATATACGCCAAATTATGTGCTGGTATGGTGAGTAAAATACTGTTGCCAGCGACGATATTGCCACAAAGGTAGGTAAGTCGTTTTAGAGCGTTTTCTCAGCTTAGCTATCGGCCAGTGATTAGGGAGTAGATGTATCACAATATTAAGGTAGCGTGGAATATGAAAATAGATGATTTGATGCGAACTTTGTAATTGTTTTAATATTGTTAAACAGAGGTTTACTTCATGATCGTCAAGATCAGGTAGATTGATCGTTAAACAGGCATCATCTGTTAAGTTATCTATTAGTGCGGTTAACAGTTTTACTCGGTTCTGAAAGCTATCAGCATGATGTTGATATACATCACAAATTAACCAATCTGCCGGTTGGTAATTACTGTTCTCATTCTCCTGTAACCATGTCAGTGCCGCTTTATTTTCAATGCTAATGTTATGCCGTAACGGATTAAAAAACTGCTTAAAACAATGGATAACTTGGCTAGAAAGTTCCACGCTAAGCACATCAATATTTGAATCTAATGTGTTTAGAAATCGACTAATGTTACCACCGCCCAAGCCTAATTCGACTACCTTTTTAGCTTTAAAAAATAGCAACGGCATAAGTACCGCATATTGATGCGGTAACGTTAACTTTTCAGGTTGACGTAAATGCATGACGCTTTGAATAACATCATCAAACATTAGCCATCGATAATGCATATTTTCACTAATGGATATTTGGTCTGCATCATTACTAAGGTACACTAGGTGGCCTTGATCAACATGTTTAGTTAATTTCACGTGTATGTAAATTCCTAAAATGAAAAGCAGCTAAGCAATTATTTATTTCCTTTGCAAATAAGAATAGACAATGTATCGATGTAGAGCACCCAAAAATCAGGCCGAGTTAGATGCTTATTATCAATTGCGCTGGCAAGTGCTACGTAGCCCTTGGCAGCAACCTAAAGGCAGTGAACAAGATGAACTAGAGTCGCAATCATATCATCGCGTGATCTTGGATGATATGGATAATGTCATTGGTGTAGGTCGCTTACATAAAAGTGAGCAACATAAAGCACAAGTGCGTTATATGGCTATTGCTGAAACAGCAAAAGGTCAAGGGTTAGGTAAATTATTACTGACCGAGTTAGAAAGTATTGCCAGGCAAGTTGGGGTGGATAGCATAGAACTTAATGCCAGAGAAAGCGCTATTGGCTTTTACCTACAACTTGGCTATCAGGATCAAGGTTTTTCGCATCTTCTCTATGAAAAGATAGCCCATACTAAAATGAGCAAGCATCTTGGTTATTCGAGTGAGCATTTAATTGAAAAATCCCAAGTGTTACAAACACTATGGCATCAAACTATTCCATTAAGCCAAGCGATGAATATTAATATCTGCTATTTTGATCAGCAGAAATTAGTGACTAATTGTGAGCCAGCATTTAATAAAAATTTACATCATACAATGTTTGCTGGCAGTATTTATACCTTGGCAACATTAACGGGTTGGGCGTGGGTTTATTTTGCCTTACAAACCTATCAACAACAGGCTGATATTGTTTTAGCTGAAGGTAGTATTCGCTACTTAGCACCGCTGGCAGGTGTCGCGCATGCACAAACTTGTCAGGCCTTAGTTACCGGTAATGGTGATGCACTGAGCTTAGGTAAAAATGCACGCTTTACCATCGAGGTACAAGTTTGTTGTGGCGATAAAACCGTAGCGTTATTTACCGGCGCTTATGTAGCGGTTCTAAAAAGACAGACACTAACTTAAGAGGGGTAAAGTAACCCTCTGATAAAACTGTTTTAAATCGAATTATTTTTGCTTATTGAATCCATTGCTCAAATAGCGTTTTTCACTTTCAGGTAAGGAGTTAGTTGATATGTATAAAGTTATTTTGAGTTTATTATTGTTGAGCTTTTTTAGCTCGGCAAATGAAGATATTGAGCTATTATTAAATAAATTTCACCGAGCTGCAGCAGAAGCTAATTACGAGCAATATATTGATTTATTGGCAGACAATGCGGTTTATCTCGGTACGGATAGTGGCGAACGATGGAATAAAGCTGAATTCTCAGCTTTTGTTAAGCCTTATTTTAGTCAAGGAAAAGGTTGGTTATATCAACCAATTGAACGCCATATTAGTGTTGCTCAAGTTAACGAGATTGTTTTTTTCGATGAACTATTATTCAACAAAAACTATGGTCGCTGTCGCGGCAGTGGTTTATTGGTTAATACCGAGCATGGCTGGAAGATACTCCAGTATAACTTGTCAATTCCTATCCCAAATGCCATTGCTGGTGACGTAGTTGAAGTGATTAAAGATTTTCGTACAGATAAAGCTAAAAGTGCGGGTTAGTCGATTGTTAAAAATGATGAACAATTTTTGGGAGATGTTGCGTTTATGAGCGTTAGTATTATAGGGTGTGGTTGGTTAGGGCAGGCGCTAGCAACGGTTTTGTTAGCGGAAAAGGTTCCGGTACTTGCAAGTTACCAATCTCAGGCAACATTAGAAAAGCTTAATAGTTTAAATATACCTGCTACGCAGTTAATATTACCTATTGCTGCAGATATAAATGCTATAGCAAGTGGTAGTAACACTGTAAATGTTGATCAGGCGTTATTTGAAAATGACGTGCTAATTATTGCCATTCCACCACAATTAAAAAAAGGTAAATTAGATTACCCGCTAAAAATTAAGCAATTAGTGAAATTAGCGGAGCAGGGAAAAACTCAACATATCATTTTATTAAATTCTACGGCTATTTATAATGGCTTAGTGGGAGCTATTAATGAAAATAGCAGCCTAGATAGTAGCGCTGCAAAGGTTGAAACACTATTAGCTGCTGAGCAAGCAGTAAAGGAATTCTCTAAGCAAGTACATATTTTACGCTTGGCTGGTTTAGTTGGACCAAACCGTCATCCTGGTAAGTTTTTACAATCAGGCCGTGTTTTTACTCATGCCAGCGCACAAGTAAATTTAGTGCATCAAGCTGACGTAGTTAATATCATTAAGCTATTAATTAAAGATACCCATCATCAACCCCCAGTCGTTTATAATGTGGTCAGCCATACTAAGATTAACCGTAAAGGTTATTATCAAGCGGCAGCAAAAGCTTTAGACTTATCTGTGCCTTGTTTTGAACCAGAGCAAGATGAGCAGGCGAGTAAACAGGTTATCGGTGACAAGCTTTGCACAGAGTTACAATATCGCTATGTTTATGATGATTTATTACACTGGGCAGTAACCTTGTAATCAGTTGAATTTTAACCTTTGTGATAGTCAGAATATCGGCAATAAAGAGCAAACTATTCAGTCAGAGTGAAGTAATAATTAAGGTAAGTATTTTATGGCGAATAATGTTATTACGAAAACATTAAAAGTGATTTATCAGTACAAAATACTATTGATGTTTTTTGTTTTATGGGCGCATGTTTCGCTGTTAAATTTATTTTTTGTTAATTACCGTGGCCCGGTTTTTCTTTGGCAAGAAAATAGTGAACTGCTCACTATCCAAGTACATTTTTTTATCGCGTTATTAACCACATTTTTTTATTTAACCGTGAGTAAATTGAGGCAATTAAAGGGTACTAAAAAGTTCATCATAGCCGATAAAACTTGGTTGCTTTTGTCATTAGTTTTAGTATTGAGTATTGGTTTTTTATTACTATAAGATAAGCCGACATAATCGTCGGCTTATTCATTTATGTGCTAGCGTTGATAATAAATCATATTACTAAGCTGAGCGCAGGCTATTTATGATGAATGCCGGCAGTTGCTAACCATTGCTTAAAATCAAGCAAGTTGGCAGGCAATATTACCTTAGTTGATTGCTGACTTAAGCCTTTCATTTGTTGTAAGTATTGTTCGCTTAATTGCATATCTAATGCCTGTTGGCCACCGGGTTGTTCTATGGCTGCTGCCAACTTACTGATGGAATCGCCAGTTGCTTGAGCAATGGCTAATATTTCAGCTGCTTTACCTTCTGCTGAGTTGATTCTGCGTTGTTTTTCACCTTCAGATAAATTAATTAACTCCGTCATCTGACCCTCTGAGCGATTAATGCGACTGGCTTTATCACCTAAGCTTTTTGCTAAAATAGCACGACGTTCACGTTCGGCATTAACTTGCATCTCCATAGCATTGCGCACTGTGACCGGTGGCGTAATATTTTTAATTTCATAGCGGTGAACTCTTATCCCCCAGCTTTCTCCTGCTTTATCAAGCACCTCAACCACTTTTGCACTGATAATATCACGCTCTTCAAAAGTTCTATCTAGTTCAAGCGTACCAATGACTGAACGGGTGGTGGTTTGAGCAAGTTGCATGGCGGCAAAGCGATAGTCAGTTATGCCATAACTTGCTTTTACTGCGTCAATAACTTGGATGTAAATAACGCCATCCACTTCAACATTAACTTCATCTTTTGAAAAACACTCTTGCGGTGGTACTTCTATGGTTTCTTCTTTTAAGTCTTGAATAAATGCTACTCGGTCAATAAACGGTAACAGCAAATGAAAGCCGGCATCTAGAGTACAGCGATACTTACCTAAACGTTCAACGACATAGGCTGATTTGGTAGGGACCAAACAAATAGCTTGGAAGAACTTAAAGGCTAGGAATAAGAATATAAATGCCCAAATGGCTAATACGGCTAAATCAATGGTATTTGCATCAATCGCTATCATGATTTTGCTCCTTGAATATTTTGCGTTACTTTTTCCATGCCTTGGAAAAAACCTTCTAATTTTGCCACTTCGCTTGGCATGATAGAAACATCTGCGGTTTTAAGAATATTGCCTGTTTGCGAAATAAATTGTTCTAATAAACGCATTTTAATCGCTTGATCACCACTTGGTAACGCTGCTGCTTTGGCAATTAAATTAATACCTTCAGCGGAGGCTTGAGTAAGAATAGCTATTTCTTGTGCGCGGCCATGAGCCTCATTAATTTGTTTTTGTTTATCACCTTCAGACAGGTTGATCGCTTCTTGGCGTTGGCCTTCTGACAGGTTGATGGTCGATTCTTTTTCTGCTTCTGCTAAGGTAATTTCAGCACGTTTTTGTCGCTCAGCCTCCATTTGCTTTTCAAGCGTATGGATAACATTATCTGATGGCGTAATATTGCGTACTTCGTAGCGTAATACTTTAATACCCCAAGGATCAGAAGCTTTATCAATCTCGCTGACGATGGTTTCGTTTAAGGTATCTCGCTCGGAAAATGTTTGGCTTAAATTTAACTTACCTATTTCAGAGCGCATGGTGGTTTGTGCTAAGTTAATGCTGGCACGGCGGTAATCTTCGATACCATAACTGGCCTTTTCACCGTCCATTACTTGGATATAAACCAAGCCATCAACGCTAATTTGAATGTTATCACGAGAAATACAACTCTGTGCTGGTATATCAAGTACCTGCTCTCGGGTTTCATGGCGATAGGCGACGCGATCGATAAAGGGAATTAAGAAATGTAATCCAGGTTGGAGTACAGCACGAAACTTCCCTAGGCGCTCTATCACGCAAACTTCTTTCATTTGTACTACAAGTACTAGCTTTACGACGATGAAGAGCAATGCTAGAAAAGCAAAGGTAACAGTAGCTAACATAGGTATTCTCCTACTAAATGTTAAGGTATTTAAATGGGTTATAAAAGTTATTTGCTTGGTTCAACGACGAGAGAAATATTTTCTTTACAAACAATAGAAGCTTGGCCGCCAGCAGGAATAATAGAGCCGTCGCCGAGTGCAGTCCATGTGGTACCTTGAAACTCCACTCTACCTGATTGTGTTCCAGGACCTATTTGTTCAACAACATTGACGGTTTTTCCATATATATCTAACTCTTCAAAGACATTTTCTATGGTAGTATCGCCGGCAAAAAATCGCTCAGTGATAAAATAAACGCTGATCAGGAGAAGTGTCGCAAGAATAAACCATGTGGTTAAGGTTAATATCCAAGTATCAAGGATTTGTTGCTGTACACCAATAGCGACAAGTAGCGAGGCTACCCCTAAATTAAGTAGAATACCGCCAGGGACAAAAATCTCTAAGCAGGCAAATAAGATAGCGAGAAAAATCCAAGTTTCAAAAAATAGTATGTATTCCATTACCACCTCCATTATAAGCTGAACTGTTAACGGTAAGTTAGCAATTATATAATTACGTTAACCTGCTTGACATATTATGTCAAGCTTGCAGTAATAGTCACTGCAATGGTATTCAACGGCAATAAGAAATAATTAATGTTAGTTTCAGTAAAAAGTCAGGTAAGGGCCCTGTTGCTCAATTCAACGGTCGACTATTTCACGGTTTAGGTTATACTGCCGCGCTCAAATCAAGTATTTAATTAGCGGAGTTTTGTTATGCACGATCTGTATTACAAAGGGCGTATCCATACCAGAGTCAATCATGTCAAAACAGGTTATAGCACTAAGCGTACCGTTAAACTTGGCAGCGAAAAAAATCCATTAACCTTAGTAGTTAACAGTGACGAAAAAAAAGCTGAAGTTGCTGCTTTAGTTGCTGATAATAATTTATTCGCCATAATTAATGTTGATAGTGTCGCTAATGAAGACCTCAATGAACTTGAAGTCATTCTTAATAAGCCAACGACAACAATATTCGACAAAACCCCAAGTCGTAATGATCCTTGTTCATGCGGTAGTGGCAAGAAATATAAAAAGTGTTGTGGTTAATTATACCTGACTATATTTAGGTACATAGATATAAGTAAGTGACTATGATATGCCTTTAGATAATAAGAAAAAGCACCAATGATTATCATTGGTGCTTTTTTATTTTATTTCCTTTATCTCTTCTGCCAATATTTGTTCTGCAAACAGCATTGCGTTAGCTAATATGTTAGCCTTTTACAATGATAAGTTATCTAAAATATCATCTGCAACTAAGTTTGCTAAAGTTACCTTAAGCTTTGGCGTGCGTGCCATTTCACGTTTAATAGCGAAGTTTGCCTCGGAGTTACGTGCCCAACTACGACGGGCAATACCATTGTTAACATCAAACAATAACATTGATTTTAAGCGACGTTCTGCTGCTGCTGAGCCGTCAAGTAACATACCAAAACCACCATTAACTACTTCACCCCAACCAACGCCGCCGCCATTATGAATTGATACCCAAGTTGCACCACGGAAACTGTCCCCAATTACATTGTGAATCGCCATATCGGCGGTAAAACGACTACCGTCATAGATGTTTGAGGTTTCACGAAATGGTGAGTCTGTACCACTAACATCGTGATGATCACGCCCCAGTACGACCGGGCCAATTTCACCGCTATCGATAGCATCATTAAAGGCTTTGGCAATTTCCATACGTCCTTGTGCATCGGCATAAAGAATACGCGCTTGTGAACCCACAACTAACTTGTTTTTTTTGGCGTCTTCAATCCAAGTAATGTTGTCTTGCATTTGTTGCTGAATTTCTTCAGGTGACTCTTGCATTATTTTTTTCAAAACACTTGCAGCGATAGCATCCGTTTTATCTAAATCTTCTGGCTTACCTGAAGCACAAACCCAACGAAATGGACCAAAACCATAATCGAAACACATCGGGCCTAAGATATCTTGCACATATGATGGGTATTTAAAATCAATGCCATTTTCTGCCATGACATCGCCGCCGGCGCGTGATGCTTCAAGTAAGAAAGCATTACCGTAATCGAAAAAGTAAGTGCCACGTGCTGTGTGTTTGTTAACGGCAGCTGCATGACGTTTCAGTGTTGCTTGTACTTTTTCTTTAAATACTTCAGGCTCTTCACGAATTAAACGATTCGATTCTTCGTAGCTAATACCTACTGGGTAGTATCCGCCTGACCACGGGTTGTGCAATGAGGTTTGGTCTGAGCCTAAGTGAATAAAAATATCTTGTTCGTAGAAGCTTTCCCAGACATCGACGATGTTGCCGATATAAGCAATTGATACTACTTCTTCAAGCGCTTGCGCGGTTTTAACACGGGCAACTAGCTCAGCCATATTATCGATTAATTCATCAACCCAACCTTGCTGATGACGCTTAATTGCTGCTTTTGCATTAACTTCAGCGCAAACCGTTACACAGTTCGCAATGTTACCCGCTTTTGGTTGCGCGCCACTCATGCCACCCAAACCTGCGGTAAGGAAGATTTTACCTTGCGGGCTATCACCTTTGTTAAGCACCTTACGAAAAGCGTTCATCACAGTAATGGTTGTACCGTGTACTATGCCTTGTGGGCCAATGTACATAAATGAACCCGCAGTCATCTGGCCATACTGAGTAACACCTAAGGCGTTAAACTTTTCCCAGTCATCTGGTTGAGAATAATTAGGGATCATCATACCGTTGGTTACAACGACACGTGGCGCATCTTCCGATGATGGAAATAAGCCCATCGGGTGACCAGAGTATAAATGTAAGGTTTGATCGCTTTCCATCTCACTTAAATACTTCATGGCTAATAAGTACTGTGCCCAGTTTTGGAAAACTGCGCCGTTGCCGCCATAAGTAATGAGTTCTTCTGGATGCTGCGCAACGGCTGGATCTAAGTTATTTTCCACCATTAACATAATCGCGGCCGCTTGCTGGCACTGTGCGGGGTAGTCAGTAATTGAGCGTGCTTTTAAGTGATAGCTTGGCTTAAAGCGATACATGTAAATACGGCCAAAGTCTTTTAACTCTTGCGCGAATTCAGTTGCCAGTTCTTGATGCCACGCTTTTGGGAAATAACGTAAAGCGTTTCTCACGGCTAGCTGTTTTTCTTCTACAGACAGAATGTCTTTGCGCTTAGGGGCGCGATTAGCATCCGCTGGATAAGGTTTAGCTTCAGGTAATACATTGGGAATACCTTGCCTTATGCTCGCTTGAAAAAGCCTTTGTTCTTGAAGATTCATTGCTGTTTCCATTTTTAAAAGCTCCCTTTATTTATTCACTAACTTCAATGCTAAAGCTAACCGTAAATGCTTGTGATCTTACTAAGGCGATCATGGCATCAATATCAGGCTTCAACAGTCTATCTTCTTCAAGCTTTGCCACTTTCGCTCTGATCACGGCAAAGTTCTTCTCAATAATGTCTGAGCATTTATTCGGACGTCTAAAGTCAATTGCTTGCGCGGCATACATTAACTCAATTGCCAAAATTTTCTCTAAATTGCCTAATATCTGGTTAAACTGTCGGCTTGAAATACTGCCCATAGACACGTGATCTTCTTGTCCCATTGACGTAGGTACACTGTCAGCAGAAGGAGGGAAACAAAGCGATTTGTTTTCAGTCACTAACGCCGCGGTGGTGTATTGCGGGATCATCATGCCTGAATTTAAGCCCCCAGAGGCGGTTAATAAGCGTGGTAAACCATGTAAACCTTCTAACAGTAAGTAACAACGGCGGTCAGATATATTGCCAAGTTCAGCACAAGCAATAGAAGCATAATCAAGCACCATCGCTAAAGGTTGACCGTGGAAGTTACCGCCAGAAATAGCTTCTTCGCTACTGATAACAATGGGGTTATCAGTGACTGAGTTCATTTCAATTTCAGCAAGTTCTTTTAAGTGGTTGTAGGCGTTGCGAGATGCACCGTGAACTTGCGGTATACACCTTAGCGAGTAAGGATCTTGTACACGTTCACAATTAGTGTGAGAAGACATATTTTGCGAGCCTGCAAAGAACATTCTCATGCGGCTAGCAACATCTAAACTGCCCTGAAAAGGGCGAGTTGCATGCAGTTCTGCTCTAAATGGGGATTCACTACCTTGCATGCCTTCGATACTCATGGCACCTGTTAAGTCAGCTAAGTCTAATAAGTAACGCATCTTGGTTAAGCCAGTGATTGCATGGGATAAGATAAATTGCGTACCGTTAATTAACGCCAAGCCTTCTTTGGCATGTAATGCCATTGGTGCTAAACCGTTTTCTTGTAGCGCTTGCGCTGCAGGAATAATTTTGTCCGCTTGCCCCTCTGTACTTTGCCAGAACTCGCCTTCACCCAATAATGGTAAGAATAGGTGTGAAAGTGGTGCTAAATCACCTGATGCGCCAACTGAACCTTGCTCAGGTACTACAGGGATAAGGTCAAGCTCGATAAATGCTAGCATTCTTTCGACTGTTGCTAGGCGAATACCTGAGAAGCCTTTACTTAAGGCATGCACTTTGGTGATCAACATTAACTTTGAAATTGCCTTGGAGATTGGCTCACCAACGCCTACGGCATGAGTAATAAGCAAATTTGTTTGCAATAAATTGGTTTCTTCAGGGGTGATCTGAGTGTCACATAAAGGGCCAAAGCCGGTATTAATACCGTATACCGCTTTATTAGAAGCGGCCATTTTCTCAACTCTTTGACGGCTTGTATTAATTTTATCTAAAGCTTCTTGGCAAAGCTCTGCTTTGATAGTGCCGTTGGCAATACCGTTGACAATATCAAGATCTAAATGGTCAATACCATATTTAAACGTCATTTTAACGCTCCTAAATTAAAAAACTAATTGGCCTTCCAGTCAGAAACTTCTGACCAGCTGCCGTTCAAGTGGCTTTGATTCTGTCGTCAGCAATACCATTTACGGTATCAATATTTAAAAGGTCGATACCATATTTAAACATCATGTTAACGCTCATCATTTCAAAGATTAAAAAACTAAATGGCTACCTAAGCGGTACTTATTTCCCGGCGAGGTCAAAATGGCTAAGCTGACGACACCTTGGCTAGACCAAGTACGACGTTTAACCTGTAAACATGGGGTAACATTGCTGATGTTCAGTAATTCACAGACATCTTTACTCGCAAGAATAGCTTCAACTTCATGCGTTGCTTCAGTTAATGGTGCTTCAGAAGAAAGGTATTCATGTGGGGTAATTTGGGTGAAATCTTGGCTTAAATATTGTGTGACTAACTTAGGGTTAACGAAGCGTTGTTCTAATTGAAGCGCCACGTTGTTTTCAAAGTGTAGTACACTAGAGAAATAAGCTTTGTCGCCAGGCTTTAATGCTAACAGAATAGAAATTTCGTCGTTTACCTCAACAGCTTGTAAAGCTAATTGCTCAGCATGATATTGATGGCCACGTTCATGGATTTCATCGGCGATATTACGAATTTCTAACAGCGAAGACTGAGATTTAAAGGTTGCAACAAAAGTGCCTGAGCCTTGCGAACGCACTAATAATCCTTGTTCGGTAAGCTCTTGTAAAGCACGTCGTGCGGTCATACGGCTAACAGAGAATTGTTCGGTAAGCTCATTTTCAGAAGGCACTTTACTATGTTCAAGCCACTGACCAGATTCTATTTTTTCACAAATGTATTGTTTGATAACACTATATTTTGCGGTTTTTACTTGTGTCATTGTCATGTCTAATATTACACCGTATGCAAAGTTTACTTAACTTGTATATACAATCTCATTTTTTTACCACAAGGTCAAGGGTTGTATATACAAGCTTGCTTGTTAATTTGCTATCAGTTAGAGTGCCAATTATTGGTAACAGTTAAACCTTGATTAAATGCTATAAATCTAGATTAAGCGTAGCTGAAAACAACTTTTTTGGAATTTTTATGTCGATGAAAATACAGCTCTGGCAAACCCTTTGGACGAATGTAAACCTTGCCACCATGAGCGACGGTGCTAATAGTTATGGTGTAATTGAAAACGGTGCACTGGCGATAGCCAATGGTAAAATTGTTTGGCTTGGTGCAATGGACCAATTGCCGGCGTTTGATAATGAAACCGTTAATGTTATTGATGGTAAAGGCGCTTGGTTAACACCAGGTTTAGTTGATTGTCATACCCATCTGGTTTTTGGCGGTAATCGTGCAAATGAATTTGAAATGCGCCTTGAAGGGAAAAGCTATCAAGAAATAGCCAATGCTGGCGGTGGTATTGTATCAACCGTTACGGCAACTCGTGCCGCGAGCGAGAGTGAATTATTTGCAAGTGCTTTCAAGCGTCTAGCTGCACTTCATCAACAAGGTGTAACCACGGTAGAAATTAAATCGGGTTATGGCTTAGATAGCAAAAATGAAATAAAAATGCTGCAAGTAGCAGGGCAGTTAGCGCAAAGTTTGCCTGTTACGGTGAGAAAAACATTTTTAGGTGCCCATGCCTTACCAGTTGAATACAAAGACCGTGCCGATGATTATATTAAATTAGTTTGTGAAGATATGTTGCCGAAAGTGGCCAGTTTACAATTAGCCGATGCTGTAGATGTTTTTTGTGAAGGTATTGGTTTTAGTTTGGCGCAAACACAGCAAGTATTTGCTGCGGCAAAAAAATACCATTTACCTGTAAAAGTACATGCTGAGCAACTTTCTAATTTAGGTGGCACGGCATTAGCGGCAAAATATCAGGCTTTATCTTCTGATCATATTGAGTTTCTTGATGAAGCTGGCGTTATTGCGATGAAAGCGGCGAATATGACCGCGGTACTATTACCGGGCGCATTTTACTTTTTAAGAGAAACGCAGCTACCGCCAATCGAGCTACTGCGCAAGCATGAGGTCAGTATGGCTGTTGCGACAGATGCCAATCCGGGTACGTCACCTATTAACTCTCTGCAATTGATGTTGAATATGGCGTGTACGCTTTTTAGATTAACGCCTGTTGAAGCTTTAGCTGGTGTAACATGTCATGGGGCTAAAGCGCTAGGGCTGGCAAACAGCAAGGGACAGTTAGCAGTTGGTTATGATGCAGATGTCGCTTGTTGGGATATTAAACAACCGGCAGAGCTATGTTATCAGTTTGGTGTTAATCCATTAAGTCAATTAATGCAGGCAGGCAAGATAGTTATTTAATTGTCATACTTTTGGCCAGCTTTAATTTCACTTTTATAGCACTAGAGTCAACATTAGCTTAGCGGCCAATAGTGCTAATAAAATAACAGACGAATAACGTAGTTACTTATTCGTCTGTTGCTGTAAAGTAAGACCTTACAGTACTTTCTTTGTACATTTATTCAATATCCAACGGCTCTGGAGATAAAATTACGCCCGTATTATCGGCATAAATATGATCATCAGGTAAGAATGTTACGCCAGCAAAGTTGATAGCTAGGTCGCTTTCACCAATATCACTGGTACTTGCTCCTACGGGTATCGATAACAAACCTTGAATACCAAGATCAACATCTTCCAATGCGTCAACATCGCGAACACTGCCAAAGCAAATAATGCCTTCCCAATTATTTTTGGCCGCAAGTTCTGCAATCTTGATATTAATCAGTGCTCGGCGTGTTGAACCGCCACCGTCAATAACAAGGACTTTACCTGTTCCGTCTGTATCAACAATTTCCGAAATCAATCCATTGTTTTCAAAGCACTTTATAGTTACAACCTTTCCGCCAAACGAGCTTCGGCCACCATAATTACTAAATACCGGTTCAAGTACATCGACTAAATCAGTGTAAATATCACATAACTCTGAAGTGTTGTATTCCATAGTAAGTTTTCCTAGTAGCTTTTTGTATTAGCTAGTATAACGGCTGAGTACACAGGTACAACAGCTAAGCAGTTATAGTTGTTAAATAAATATTGAGTAAACTGTCGCTTGTAATTAGATAAAAAACATTATTTAATAACAGGCCTTACTTTCCTATAAGAGTTGTGTTCATGGCTGATCTGGCATTTACCCAGAGCTTAATTTATTCTACAGAAACTCTTGTTTTTACTATTCTTGCTTTACTTCTTTTTACTTATTATCGTGGTTTTGGCCATCAGTACGTCAAATTTTGGATGTTGAGTTTATCAGCCTTGGCAGTTAATCAATTAGCGCTTGCTTGTCAGAGTGTTTTTAACGATCAGCATATTGGTAGTTTAATTGACATAACCATCGCACTCGTTTGGCAAATCAGTAATTATTTACATTTATTATTCTTGATGTTGGGTATATATAGCGCAATAAAACCAGTGCAATTATCAGCGAGATCATTATATATAAGTATTATCGCGGCTATGGTTCTTGGTACTATAGCAGCATTAATGTATGGCTTTGATAGTCACAGTGTTTTTAATCGCTTCTATTTACGAGAGAGTTTAGCTGCTTTTATTTTTGGTTGTGCCTTTATCAGCGCAGCACTTTATATCTATTCATCTAATGTAAAACATTTCTCTGGAAAAATATTATTAGCCTACTGTAGCTTAGTTGGCATTCGTTTTGTCGCTTATTCATTCGCTTCTATTGTGTCATTGACTGATGACTGGTTTCGTTACCTTACCGACTACTTGCTATATATCGATATGGGGCTTAATACGATTTTAGGTTTTATTATACTAATATGGTTGCAAGGTGCGGAAAGAAATGTCGCTTCCACAGCAATTAATCGGGCAAAATACTTAGGCAAGCATGATTCTTTAACGGGTGTGTTAAATCGAGAACAAGTGCTTGAAAAGTTAACCAACGAAATGAAAGTTGCTGATAGTAAAGGGCAAAAACTTTGTATTTATTTGTTGGACATTAAGCGTTTCAAATTCATTAATGATACCCATGGTTTGAAAATTGGTGACTTGATTCTGGGTGAAATAGCACGTCGACTTAATCACAGCTTACTTAAACCTAAGGTTGTCGGTCGACTTAGCGGTGACTCTTTTATGTATGTCATTGACTATTCTTATACACATCAGCAATTAACAGCAGCCGAGCATATACATGCACTCATTGCGCGCCCGTACCAAGTGGCTGAACAAGAAGTGCATTTACAATGTAGTGTCGGCTATTGTGACTACCCAGAAGACGCAGATAGTGCTGATGACTTACTGCAAAAGGCGAATTTAGCATTATTTCAGGCAGAAAGTCACAATATCCAAACCGTTAAATTTGAAGCGGGTATGCAGTCACATGGACGGCATTTATTAGCAATGGAAAAAGAGATTTGTCGTGCCATTACCAATGAAGAGTTTATTCTACATTTCCAACCACAATTAAATTTAAAAAGTAATCGTTTAGAGGGTGCAGAGGTGTTAGTACGTTGGCAGCACCCCGAGAAAGGTTTATTGGCGCCTGGGCAATTTTTTGATGATATTGAAGCACTAAATTTATACAGTGAACTTGATAATTATGTGTTAGAAAAAACCTGTCAAACGATTGCCAAATGGTATAAAGCTTACAAACGACGAGTGCCGCTAGCGATAAACATCACCGCTGTTGAGTTTCAGGCAGCTAACTTTGTGAACAATATCCAAAAACTATTAATAAAATATGAGATCCCACCAATTTATCTTGAATTAGAAGTCACAGAAAGCGTTGTTATTACAGATATTGAGCTAGTGATGAAAACTATTATAGAGCTACAAAATATGGGCATTAAGGTTTCTATTGATGATTTCGGGACGGGTTATTCATCATTAGCATATCTACGTAAATTACCGATAGATAAAATAAAAATAGATAGAAGTTTTATTCAAGAAGTCACAACCAATGACTCTGATTTAACTATTGTAAAAACCATGGTTGAATTATCACACGGGCTAGGTAAGCGTGTATTGGCCGAAGGCGTTGAAACACAGCAGCAGTTGCAGTTATTACGTAATATAGGTTGTGATGCTGTTCAAGGCTACTTTATTAGTAAACCGATAAGCGAAGAAGAGTTTACTAAGTATTTAAAGCGTAAATAATACAAGCTCAAATTATTTAAGCTCTTTTATTTCTATTGTTGCTTCTCGGCTATTTGCGGCTGTGCTAGTGTGCTGTAGATAATTTTGCCAGCGCGTTTGGTATTCATTCGCTAATACTTGTAGGTAATTAGCACTATAGATATCGCTATGGTGATCATCAAAAATAAATCGGTAGCCATGTTTAGCAACCGATTCGATTTTTAGCAGCTGTACTTGTTTTTTATGAAATACTTTTGGGGTAGAGCCTATCGCTTGACCTTTATCGTTAGTTGGAGCAAATACGCGTAAATATTCAAAGCTTAACTTAATGGCTTTGCTGTTATCCTGCTCGGCATTATCATCTAATATCGATAAGGTTGCAGTCGCTTTGTCGATGACAAAGCGCTTAATTATATTCATATTTACTCCGGTACATATTTTATTTAACTATAAAATAAAGCGACTTAAATCTTCATCTTTAACTAATTCAGATAGAATATTAGCCACAAACTCAGCATCAATGAGAATGCTTTCACCTGAACGGTCATTAGCGGTGAATGAAAGCTCTTCAATTAAGCGTTCCATCATGGTATGTAAACGACGTGCGCCAATGTTTTCAGTGCTTTCGTTAACTTGCCATGCAGCATTAGCAATGGCTTGAATACCCTCTTTACTAAATGATATATCAACACCTTCAGTGGCAAGCAATGCAATGTATTGCTCAGTTAACGAGGCATTAGGCTCTGTTAATATACGAACAAAGTCTTCAGTTGTTAGCGCTTGTAATTCAACACGAATAGGTAAACGACCTTGTAGCTCAGGGATCAAATCAGACGGTTTTGACATCTGAAAAGCACCGGAAGCGATAAAAAGGATATGGTCAGTTTTCACCATACCGTGCTTAGTGCTAACCGTTGAGCCCTCAATTAATGGTAATAAATCTCGTTGTACACCTTCTCTTGAAACGTCAGGGCCTGAGCTGTCGCCACGTTTACAAATTTTGTCAATTTCATCAATAAATACAATGCCATTTTGTTCAACGGCATAGATTGCTTTTTCTTTGATGTCATCTTGGTTGACAATTTTTGCTGCTTCTTCTTCTTGCAACGCTTTTAAAGCATCTTTAATTTTTAGCTTACGCTTCTTAGTCTTTTCGCTAGACATGCTCTGGAACATGTTTTGCAATTGCGACGTCATGTCTTCCATGCCAGGAGGTGCCATGATTTCAACACCAACTTGTGGCGCGGCTAAGTCGAGTTCAATTTCTTTATCGTCAAGTTGACCTTCGCGTAATTTTTTACGAAAAACTTGGCGTGTTGAAGAGTCTTCTGTTTTTTCATCATTACCAAAGCCATCGCGTGCTGGCGGTAATAAAACATCTAAAATGCGCTCTTCAGCAGCTTCTTCAGCTAAATGCTTAACACGTGCCATTTCTTGCTCTTTGGTCATTTTAATGGCCATATCTGCAAGATCACGAATAATCGTTTCTACTTCTTTACCAACATAGCCCACTTCAGTGAACTTAGTTGCTTCAACTTTAATAAATGGTGCATTAGCTAGCTTAGCTAAACGGCGAGCAATTTCTGTTTTACCAACACCTGTTGGCCCAATCATCAAAATATTTTTAGGGGTAACTTCAGCGCGCAACTCTTCATTCAGTTGCATTCTACGCCAACGGTTTCTCAGCGCTATGGCAACGGCACGTTTGGCATCGCTTTGGCCAACGATATGGCTATCAAGTTCGTGAACAATTTCACGTGGTGTCATATTTGACATATTAATTCCTTACAAATTGGCCGTTATAGTTCATCAATTACGTGCTGTTGGTTGGTAAATACGCAAATATCGCCAGCAATTTTCAATGATTTTTCAACAATTTCTTTCGCAGAAAGTTCGGTATTTTCAAGCAATGCTGTCGCTGCTGATTGGGCAAAGTTACCACCACTACCTATCGCAATAAGGTCGTTTTCTGGTTGAATAACATCACCATTACCGGTAATGATCAATGATGCCGTTTCATCGGCAACAGCCAATAAAGCTTCTAATTTTCTCAGAGCACGATCACTGCGCCAATCTTTTGCTAATTCAACGGCGGCTTTAGTTAAATGACCTTGATGAATTTCCAACTTGCTCTCGAAGCGTTCAAATAGTGTAAATGCATCCGCTGTGCCGCCAGCAAAGCCTGCTAGTACTTTGCCATTATATAAACGGCGCACTTTGCGAGCATTGCCTTTCATTACCGTGTTGCCAAGAGAAACTTGACCATCACCACCAATGGCCACTTTGCCATTACGTCTGACTGAAACAATAGTAGTCACAATTAACCTCTTACATTTTGCCCACTGAGGTAGTGGGCTTGTCTAATGTAGATTAGATAAGGGGTAGCTTAAGCTTTTTCAAGGGAGCTATGCTGAATTTATAAGATTTTTTATTAAAGAAAGGTCACAATACAGCCCTTAGTTAGGGCTGAATTAAATAGCTGAGGTAGTCTGGGGTATACTAATCCCAGCCCCAAATTTTACAGCCGTGAACAGCATTGTTTTTTAATTTGTGCTTATCTTTTTCTGCATTACGCTTTTTAGTGTAAGGCCCTAAATAAACTTTATACCAAGTCGAGCTAGTACCAACAGATTTACTGACTTGTGCCTCTAAGCCAGTAAAGGCGATTTTTGCTTTCAATGATTCTGCTTGTTTACGAGTTTTAAACGAGCCACATTGCATTTTATATGGGCCTCTTTGTTTTACTTCGTATTCACCTACTTCAACTTGCTTACTTTTTAAGTCATCAACATAAGTCCACTTTTCTTCTGGTGGCTCGGGGAGATCTGTGGTTTTTTTCGCTTTATTAACTTTAGGGATAACAACGGTGTCAGGTGGCACATCTTTAATGCTCCAGAGCATATAGCCAAAGCTTGGTAAGGCGATAACGAGAAAAGCCGCAATTAGTTTTACTTTTAAGGGTGTTCCTGCAACAGGCTCGGCATTTTTTTTATATGGACTTTGTTTTTTATTTTTTGCCCGAGAGCGAGAAACGTAATCTTGATGTGCCATGGAAAACTTTATACTGGAAGACTTTCGCCAATTCTAACCAACTGGTAAGAAAATAGCATCAATTGATATCACTTTATTTTGTCATTAGCACAGCGGAAAAATAGTGATAGCTACCAACTTAAGTCGACGGGATCGATATCAATAGACCATCTTACTTTTGACTGCCATTCATTTGTTGCACTATGATAAATAAGTTTAAATACCGCCTGGTGTAGTTGCTTTCGAGACTTAGCTTGTAAAATTAAATGAAAACGGAATTTACCGGCTTTTTTCTCCATGGCAGCCGGCACCGGCCCCGCAAATTGACAGCCTTCAAGTGGTATTTCTGTCATGGTACGTAAAAACTTCTCTGGGTAAGAAGGGTAGTTAGCATCTGCCCGAAACAAAGCTTGAAAACTAAACGGCGGTAATAACGCTTGTTGGCGCTCAATCAGTGCTTGTTTAGCAAAGTGTTGATAGCCATTATGAATTAAATCTTGCAGCAATGGATGATCTGGGAAATTGCTTTGCACCATGACCTTGCCAGGTTTGCTTGCGCGTCCTGCTCGGCCTGATACCTGCACTAATAGTTGTGCCATATGTTCTGCTGCACGAAAATCATAACTAAATAAGGCGCCATCAACATCAAGTACAGCAACTAAAGTAACATCGGGAAAATGATGACCTTTGGCTAGCATTTGGGTGCCAATAAGCAATTGATGCTCTTTATTAGCCACTTCCGTTAACAACTTAGCTAAAGCCCCTTTTTTACGTGTACTGTCGCGATCGATTCGCACTGTTGAATAGTCAGGAAATAGTGCGCTAATTTTTTCTTCTAATTGCTCGGTACCTTGCCCCAATGGTTTAATACGAACGCTACCACAACTAGGGCATTGGGCCGGAATACGTTTTTGACTACCGCAATGGTGACAAATCAGTAACCCTTGTCCTTGATGCAAAGTGTAGGGTTTATTACAGCGTTGACAATCGGCAACCCAATGGCACTCTTGACAGTTTATTGCCGGCGCATAACCACGGCGGTTAAGAAATATTAACGCCTGCTCACCGCGAGCTAAGGTATTTTTAATCGCCTGTTTTAAGGTACCAGAAAGCCCATGTTCCATTTGTTGCTGCGCGACATCGATCAAGCTTATTTTCGCGGTTGATGCATTACCTGCTCGTTTGCGTAATTGGTGATAATGATACTTACCGGTTAAGGCATTTTGTAACGACTCAAAGCTCGGTGTTGCACTACCAAGTATAATGGG
This sequence comes from Colwellia sp. M166, assembly GCF_024585285.1. Taxonomy (NCBI): domain Bacteria; kingdom Pseudomonadati; phylum Pseudomonadota; class Gammaproteobacteria; order Alteromonadales; family Colwelliaceae; genus Colwellia; species Colwellia sp. M166. The sequence continues at coordinate 1,940,809 of NZ_CP040755.1, read as the reverse complement.
TATATTTAGCTGTCTTGCTCGCAAAATAGCAATGTCGCGCGCGTGATAGCGAAAACTATCTTGTTGTTTAAATGAGGCATCATGCTCTTCATCGACAATGATCAAGCCTAAATCATGCAGTGGTGTAAAAATGGCGGAGCGAGTACCAATAACAATGGCCGCACTGCCGCGTTGCGCTGCTAACCAAGTTTGTAAGCGTTCTTTGTCATTTAAGCCTGAGTGATGCAAACTTATTGGTACATTAAATCGTTGTTCAAAGCGGCTTAATGTTTGCGGTGTCAGACCTATCTCTGGCACTAATACTAAAACTTGCTGACTTTTTGCTAATACTTGTTCAATGGCTTGTAAATAGACTTCAGTTTTACCGCTACCAGTAATACCATCGACTAAATGACATGAGAACTGTGCTTGCATTTCTTTCATGGTGGCGACAATGATGGCTTGTTCAGCCGAAAGCTCTAATCTGTTTTCTTTTTGCAAGGCTTGCTCTTGCCATTTGAATAATGTTGCTGCTCGAGTTTCACTATAAATCAGGTGTTTTTTCTCAAGCGCCGTCAGTTGTGCTTTATTAAAGCCTAGTGTTAATAATTCTGACCAAGTCATGCCTTGATGTTGCTTGATAAAACTCAGCAGTTCGGCCTGTTTAGGTGAGCGTTTAGCTATCATGCTTGGTTGTGTTTCGTCCAAAGGCTCTTTCACTAGCCAAACTTGCGGTAACTCGATGTCAGGTTGTTTTATTTGTCGTAACAAAACCGGCAATGCTTGCTGGAAAACATCGCCAATAGGGTGGTGATAATAATCGCTACAGCGTTGAATAAAATGCAGTAATTTTGGCGAAAAGCTGAAGTTATCATTTACTCGACTTAATATCGATTTGAGTTTTGCCGGCGCATATTCAGTACTTTCATCTATCGATAAAACAATACCGACCACTTGACGGGAGCCAAACGGTACAATAACTCGTTCTCCAAGTTGCATGGTTTTAGCGGCTAACTTCGCCGGCACTTTATAAGTAAACAATTGGCGTATAGGTACCGGAATGGCAACCTGTACATAGATATCTGTTGAAGTTACTGGCAAAAATGCGGCCATATAAAAAGAAAATGTTACGGCTATTCTACTGTTAAATGACTCAATGCCAAGTGAGAAAATTAGTTGAAAAGTATTTTTATGAAATAAAGTGACAAATTGCTTATTTTTTTAGCGGTTTTTATTGCTATGCGAAGGGGGATCTTATAATATTCGCCTCCATTATTTTTAACTCGTATGGTGCTTGGCAGCAATAATGACTGATCAAGTGGCGATACGGCCTTAACAGAGGTTTCCCATGAAAGACGGTATTCATCCAAATTATGTAGAGTTCAAGGCAACTTGTTCTTGTGGTAACGTTATTACAACTCGTTCAACTGTAGGTAAAGACTTACACTTAGACGTATGTTCAGAATGTCACCCATTCTACACTGGTAAGCAAAAAGCTGCTGAGACTGGTGGTCGTGTTGATAAATTCAACAAGCGTTTTGGTGCTCTTAGCAAGAAGTAATTCTGCTAATATACCAGATGAAAAAAGCACCTTAGGGTGCTTTTTTTTTACGTAAATTAGCCAGAGTCACTTATTTAACAACTAGCCGTTTAAGTTTTTTATACTTTTTCAGTAACTATTTTTACTTTTCTTTAAACCCTTTTCCTGCATACTGCATCTAACTTAGTAATTAGGCAAAACGTCGAGAATTCACTTTTTGGATAAGTTAAAAATTATTGATGCCAATGAGCGCTTTAGCCCAGATCTTGAATCCCAATGGATAGCGCAAGCACAACAGGGAGATCAACAAGCATTTCATCACTTATATAAGAACCATCATCGCCGTATTTATGCCTTGTGCTGGCGTATGCTGGCTGATAAAGATAGTGCTGAAGATGTTTGTCAGGAAGTTTTTGTTCAATTATGGCAGAAAATTAATAATTTTCGTGGTGAAAGTAAATTTTCAACTTGGTTGCATAGTGTCGCGAGTAATATCGCGTTAGGGCATATACGTAAGAATAAAACCTGGATACAGCGCATTTTTAGTATCGAAGAACAGGCTGTTGAAGATGTTGCTGTCGATATGCCAGATTGCTCAAACTTAGATAAGAATATTCTTAAGTTACCTGAAAGAGCACGGTTAGTATTTGTATTGTTTGCTATTGAAGGTTATCGCCATGAAGAAATTGCTAGCATGTTAGGCATGGCAGTGGGCACGAGTAAAGCCCAATACCATCGAGCTAGAGGTTTATTACGCGAGTCGTTAAGTGAGTAGAAAATGAAAGAAAATAATATTGCCAATAACAGTGCGGAAAAAAGCTTACAAGCAGCAATAACAAAGTTGCCAAAAGAAATGTCGCCAGAACGAGACTTATGGCTAGGTATTGATAAAGCGATTAACCAAAATACTGCGGTATTAGAAAAAGCAAATACCCGAAAGGTTATTATGCCAACTGCTTGGGCTGCGTCGATAGTTGCAGCGGTATTATTAACCTGGATGACTTTAGGGCCAGAATTATCAACGACTGAGCCGTCGATAAGTTTAGTTGCAGAAATTCAATATAACTTTCAGCAACAAAAGCACAGCATGCTAGTTAGCTTTGGCCGACCTGATATTAAGCAGCTACCAGTCGCAATGCAGACTGAGTTAGTTAAATTAGCATCAGCACAAAAAACCATTAGCAAAGCCCTTGTTGAAGATCCTAATAATAGTGATTTATTAAACTTATTACGTTGGACTCAGCAGCAAGAGCTAGATTTATTAAAACAACTATATAGTCCGCAGTGGCAAGAGATTTAGTTGTTATATTGTTATTATTGAATGTGAAACAAGAGGTTAATATGGGAAGCTTACGTAATTATTTACCACTAGTGCTTTTTATCACTGCAACAGCAAGTGTTGCTGGAGAGCGTATAGATAAATCTATGTCACTGGGTAGTATTACCAATGTCACCATTGAAAATTTACGTGGTGAAGTAACCATTACCGGCACTAGCGGTGATACCGTATCGGTTATGGGAGAACTAGACGATAAAGCTGAAGGTTTTACCTTTGAAAAATCAGGCTCGCGGATCATTATTAAAGTAGAAGTACCTCAAGGTAATCATAATGGTTGGGGCAATAATGGCTCGGAACTTAGCATTGAAATTCCTCAGCATGTTCGGGTTAATTTTAAAGGTGTTTCATCAGACATTAATATCAGCAAGTTTAGCCATGGCAGTGAAATTCAAACGGTTAGTGGTGATATTAATGCTAAATATTTACAGCAACAGATAGAATTAGCGACAGTAAGCGGTAACATTGAAAGTAATAACTTGGCAGGAAAAATTCGTCTTTCCTCGGTTAGTGGTGACATACACGATCGTAACTCGAGTGGACGAGCGCACTTTAAAACCATTAGTGGTAGCCTAAGTTCGAGCTCTAGTGCGAATGAAATCTCGGCCAATACAGTATCAGGTGATATTGATCTTCGTTTAGCTGACATTGATGAATTAATTGTTTCAACTGTTAGTGGTGAATTCAATAGCCAATTATCGCTCAATGACAATGGCTTATTAAAAATGTCGAGTGTTAGTGGTGATTTATCGGTAGCCTTCAAAAATAAAGTACAAGCGAGCTTTAATTTAAAAGCTAATGCTGGTGGCGATATTATTAATCGCTTAAGTTCAGCGAAAGCGAAAAAAGCAAAATATGGCCCTAGTTCTAAATTATCTTTTGAAACAGGAAAGGCGAGTGCTTCAGTGCGTGCGAGTACCGTGAGTGGAAACATCGAAATAAAATAGCCGGATCAGCTAGACGTTCTGCTGTGTTGGCACGTTTAGCCGTTGGCTTTCATTACTAAGTTGAACTCTGGATAAGCAGTACTTGTGCAATATTTCCTTTTATTCCATTATCAGTCTTAAAAATATTGATAGCGGATATAACAAGGTTAATTTGGCGTAGCTTTATCGCATCAGATAAACACTTGATTTTACTTAAACATCAAGCAGTATTATTCATAGACCAACGTAACTCAATTCTTTATTTGAAAGTAAATGATATCAGGCCCAATAATTATGATTAGCTAGGCTCTGAGCGTTACTTTTTATATCTTCTTGGCTTAACTACCGCTTAATAATAGTTTTCTTTTTCATTTTTCTTAGCGGTAAATTCTGCTACATTAGCTCTCTTTATTTTCGAATAATTTTAAATACTAAAAAGTGTCATAATTGCACTTTTAAGTAGAGATTATCGCCAAGCATTTAAGGTGTGATATGGCCGATCGTAAGCCAGCCAGGTTTAGTAAAAACAACCAATTTCCTCGTGACAAACAAATTGATGAGTTAAAAGTTCCGCCGCATTCCTTAGAGGCCGAGCAATCGGTGCTGGGTGGTTTATTGTTAGATAATGAAACCTTTGATCGAGTTGGCGAACGCGTTGTTGCGCAAGATTTTTACAGTCGTTCACATCGTATCACTTATGAAACCATTGCGGCGTTAATCGAATTGGGTGAGCCGGTAGATTTGATCACCTTATCTGAAGCGCTTGAAAATGATCAAAAGCTTGATGATGCCGGCGGCTTTGTTTATCTCGCTGAAATGATGAAAAACACGCCCAGTGCCGCCAATATCACTGCCTATGCAGATATTGTTCGTGAACGTGCAGTAACGCGTGAAATGATCAGTGTTGCTAATGAAATTGCTGAAGCGGGCTACGATCCACAAGGCCGTAGCAGTGCCGATTTACTCGACTTTGCCGAAACAAAGGTTTTTGCTATTGCTGAGCAGCGAGCAAATAAGTCGGAAGGCCCTGAAAATATTAGCTCAGTATTAGAAAAAACCGTTGATCGTATAGAAAAACTTTGTGCATCGCCAACAAACGGTGTCACCGGTGTTTCGAGTGGTTTTACTGATTTAGACAAAATGACCGCTGGTTTCCAAAAATCTGATTTGATCATTGTTGCCGGCCGTCCGTCGATGGGTAAAACAACCTTTGCAATGAACTTGGCCGAAAATGCCGCTATGACCGAAGATAAGCCGGCGTTAATTTTTAGTTTAGAGATGCCTTCAGAGCAGCTGATGATGAGGATGTTGGCCTCGCTTGGTCGCATTGATCAAACTAAAATTCGTACGGGTCAGTTAGAAGATGAGGATTGGGCTCGTTTATCATCAACCATGGGTTTGTTAATCGAAAAAGGCAAAATGTATATCGACGATGCTGCCGGTTTAACGCCTACCGATGTACGTTCTCGAGCACGCCGTATCGCTCGAGATCATGGCGGCATTAGTTTGATCATGATCGATTACTTGCAATTGATGCGTGCGCCACAATTTTCTGATAACCGAACCTTAGAAATCGCGGAAATATCGCGCTCATTAAAGGCCTTGGCAAAAGAGTTAGAGGTGCCGGTTATTGCACTATCTCAGCTTAACCGTGGCTTGGAGCAACGTGCAGATAAACGTCCGATAAACTCAGATTTACGTGAATCAGGTTCAATAGAGCAAGATGCTGATTTAATCATGTTTATTTATCGTGACGAGGTTTATCACGATGACTCTGAATATAAAGGCATGGCTGAAATTATTATTGGTAAACAGCGTAATGGTCCTATTGGCCGAGTACCGTTGACTTTCCAAGGACAGTTCTCACGTTTTGATAATTATGCTGGCCCGCACGTACTTGACGAAGATTAAACACAAATGACTTTACGTACTGCTACGGCGGTAATTGATTTGCATGCGCTTAGCAATAATTACCACCTTATCCAAGCTATTGCGCCTGATACCAAAGTTTTAGCTGTGCTTAAGGCTAATGGCTATGGCCATGGTCTAGAGCGTATCGCCAAAGCTTTACCCAATGCCGATGCTTTTGGTGTCGCACGTATTGATGAAGCACTTGCACTTAGAGCTGCGGGGATTGAAAGACCCATTGTCTTGCTTGAAGGCTTTTTTGCTACAGAAGATATTGCTATTCTGGCGGCTAATAACTTACAAACCATAGTACATAACGAGCAGCAGCTGGATGCAATTATTAATGCAAAGCTAGCAAAGCCGTTGAACGTTTGGTTGAAAATTGATACCGGCATGCACCGATTAGGCATTAATCCTGAACAACTAACGCAATTTTACCAAGCACTGAGTCAGTCAGAAAATGTTCAACAGCCTATCGTATTGATGAGCCATTTAGGCTGTGCGGATGAGAGCAAAAATTTAGCGACGCCAAAACAAATTGCGTTGTTTAATGAACTCAGCGCCAACTTTTCACTAGAAAAAAGTTTAGCCAACTCGGCTGGCGTTTTACTTTGGCCGCAAAGTCACTACCAATGGATCAGACCGGGCTTATTGCTTTATGGCGTTTCTCCTTTGCCTAGCCAGACAAAGGTTGAAGGTATTGTGCCAGTGATGACCTTACAATCAAGCCTGATTTCTGTACGAACAATCGCTGCCGGAGAATGTGTTGGTTATAGTGGCACTTGGGTTAGTGAGAGAAATACTACCATAGGTGTGGTTGCCATTGGTTATGGTGATGGTTATCCGCGCCATGCATCTAATGGTACACCGGTACTGATTAATGGCCGTCGTGTACCACTTATTGGTCGAGTCTCTATGGATATGATCTCAGTAGATTTAGGTGCTCAAAGTAAGGACAAGGTAGGTGATATCGCGACGTTATGGGGTAAAGGTTTGCCGGTGGAAGAAGTGGCTGAATTTGCCACCACTATACCTTACGAACTTTTGTGTAATATTTCCCGTCGTGTACATATTCAGCTCGCTAAATAACTCGCAACGAGTTTTTACTAACAGCGGATGAACACAATCATGTGTTCCCTTAGTTAAAAATTTATACTTTAGAAGCAGGGTATTACACTTAAAGACTCAAAAATAACTTGCTATAGTTCATCATAATTCCTTTTGGACGGCAGTGGGATTAACTTGATAAACACTTTTTGTATACATAAAAAGCGAACTAGCGGCTAGTTCGCTTTTATTGACCGGTAAATCTAGCTAAAATTAGTTAGTTGTTTCTAACTGCTCTTTGCTATAACTTTGCTTAACGTGTTGTTCATTTGCATCGTCAGCAAGCTCTTTTGGCATATAGTTTTCATCATGTTTCGCTAGTACTTCACTGGCTTCAATCATATTGCCATTAACTAAGACACCATTAGCAACGATACCTTGTCCCTCACGAAATAAGTCAGGTAAAATGCCATCATAGCTGACAGTAACCGTAGGGTCTGTGTCTGAGAAGCTGATTGGCATTCTCATGTCTGTTAGCTTAAAACTGACCTTTAGGCTGTCGCTATTACGATGAACACTTCCCGGAACAACTAAGCCACCAATACGTAAGCGTTGGCCATTAATTGCTTTAAGACCGGTGTCTTCTTTACCATTATATATTTCAGATGGCTTATAGAATAAATCAATATTTTGACTTAATGCGTACAAAACCAGTCCGGCTACAACACCTAAACCTATGATTATTGATGCGACTATGGTTAATCGCTTTTTACGACGGGGATTCATGTTACTACCTCTTTAATATTATAAACTGGTGTCTGCACTGGTTTGTGCTTTTTGCCGCTCAGCTGCCTGACGTAATTTTATTTCACGCTTTTGGCGTTGAGTAATTTGCTGCTTAATTTTTTTATGACTACTGAGGCTAGAGAAAACTAATAGCGCTAAGACAAAGGTACTAACACCATAAGATAGCCAGACATAAAAGCCATAGCCGCCCATATTTAAAAAAGCACTAATACTATCAAACTGCATGAGTTTTCTCCTCATTAGCCACTAACTCGCGTACCCAAGGGCGCATACTATTTCGGTTTAATACTTCGGTACGAAATCGTAGACAGATTAAAGCGGTCACTAAAAAAGCAAAGCCGATAAAACAGATCAAAAATGGCCAAAACATATCGGCAGTCATCGAAGGTTGACCTAATTTACTGACCGTTGCACCTTGATGAAGCGTATTCCACCACTCAACAGAGTATTTGATAATAGGTAAGTTGATGACGCCGACCAAGGCAAGTATGCCGGCGGCTTTTCCGGCTAAACTTTTATCTTCAAAAGCATTATGTAAAGCAATAACACCAAGATATAAAAATAATAAAATTAACTCTGAGGTCAGTCTAGCATCCCAGATCCACCATGTGCCCCACATAGGTTTCCCCCATGCAGCGCCAGTAACTAAAGCGATAAAAGTAAAGGCAGCACCTATAGGTGCCATCGCGGCAGCTGAGGCATCAGCCAGTTTTAATTGCCAAACTAAACTTGATAGCGCGGCAATTGCCATGCCTAAATAAATGCCCATTGACAACATAGCAGCGGGCACATGCAAATAAAATATTCTAAAAGTATCACCTTGTTGATAATCCGCTGGCGCAAATAGTAGCGCCCAAACAATACCAAGGCTTAAAAAAATAAAAGCTAGTCGTGCGCACCAAGGTAATATTTTACCGGCAAAATGATAGCTAATCTCAGGATTTGCATAAGGGTGTAGCCATTTCCACATCATATTAATTTGTACTCACTTTCAACGCTGCGCTAACAGCAAATGGGGCCAAGGTTAACGAGGCAAAAAATATTGCCGCGATTATAGCAAGTTGACCGTTATAAGGTAAGTTCATTGCCGCAGTATCAATTGCGCTAGTGGCAAAAATAAGTACGGGAATGTAAAGCGGCAGTACCAGTAAACTTAATAGCACCCCACCTTTTTTAATGCCGACCGTTAAAGCAACGCCAATTGCGCCCAATAAACTCAGCACTGGCGTGCCTAGCAGTAGTGTCAGCATTAGTGCACCATAGCTACTTTCATGTAAATGTAGCAATACCGCTAATAATGGTGCAATAAGTATTAGTGGTAAGCCAGTTAGTAACCAGTGTGCGACAATTTTTGCCAGTACTAAAATAAATACCGGGTGAGGACTCAATAACATCTGCTCTAGCGAGCCGTCAGCATAATCGGACTTAAATAATCGGTCCAGTGAAAGTAATGTCGCCAGTAACGCTGCAACCCAAATAATACCCGGTGCGATGCGTGATAGGGTGGTGCTTTCTGGGCCTACTCCTAACGGAAATAGCGTCACGACAATAATGAAGAATAGTAATGGGTTGATGATATCGTCGCGATGACGAAAAGCGATCATCAGATCTCTTTTGACGATTAAAGTGAATGCTGCCCGATAAGAAAGTTGTGTCATAAACAATTATCCTAGGAAAATCGATAAGCTAAAGTGACTTTCTTTACACGCTCAGCGGGTAATGAGAGGTCTTGATGAGTAGTTAGAACAACGCAGCCACCGTTATCAGCATGTTGTAAAAATAGTTGTTCTAACTTTTTTACGCCTAATTTATCAATAGCGGTAAAAGGTTCGTCTAAAATCCAAATTTTGGCTTGGCTTTGCCATAAACGTGCTAAAGCAATACGACGATGTTGCCCAGCACTCAAATGCGAGGCAAGGGCGTCTTCAAAACCAAGTAAATTAACTTCTGATAATGTTTTTTCAGCCGTATTACTATTCAAACCGTGTAAAGCAAGGTTAAATTCAAGGTTTTCTTGAGCCGTCATTTCGTCTTTAACGCCCGGTAAATGGCCTAAATAAAGTAGCTCTTGGTGAAACGTTTCACGTTGTTGCGCAAGTGGGTTTTCTTGAAAATAAATATTGCCATCATAAGGTTGAGATAAACCGGCAAGAATCCGTAGTAAGCTGGTTTTACCGGCGCCGTTTGGCCCTTCTATTTGCACAATGTCGCCAGCAGCAATAGTAAATTCTAACTCTTCAAACAATATTCGTTCTTCACGGATACAGGTCAAGCCGCGAGCGCTTAATAAGGTATTCGTGCTTACGCTTGTTGTTTCAATTTTTGCGTTTAAATTCGACAAATCTATTCACTTCGCTAATGTATTGCAACATGGGATGATAATAACTCAATAAATGCGATTACAATTTGACTTATGTCACTATATTCTAACTTTGATCTTACTAAGTCGCGGCTATGATACTATATTGCTCAATAAAGGCTAGTAACAGATTTTCTGCTAAGACTATTTTTTATAAATATAAATAAGCTAATGATATTGTTTATGAATATACTAGCTAATTCCTTTGAACGACAATTTGCGATAATATATCGTGAGAAATACTCTACTAAGGACATTGATGAAAATTTTGCTAGCGATGGCATTTATTACCCTGATAACATTTAATGCTCAGGCAAAAGATACGACAGATTTAAGCCAATGTTTATCCTTTATGCAGCATAGTGAAAAAAAACTGCATGCCAAAGAACAACTTGACCTCTGCCAACTCACCGCAGGAAAGCCGATACTGATCGTCAATACGGCTAGTCATTGTGGCTTTACGCCGCAATTTACTGCCCTTGAAGCATTGCACAAAGCATATAAAGATAAAGGTCTGGTGGTGATAGGCTTTCCTTCTAATGACTTTTTTCAAGAAGAAGATGAAGAAAAAGCAACTGCCGACATTTGTTTTGTCAATTATGGCGTAACGTTCACTATGTTATCGCCAGTGCATGTCTGGGGGAGCAATGCCCATCCAATTTTTAAAGAATTAGCGGATAAAACGACGGCACCAAAATGGAATTTTTATAAGTATTTAATCAGTGCTGATGGTAAAAATATTCAGCATTTTAATAGTAAAGTAACACCAGATTCAGACGTTTTTATTAACGCTGTTAACACTATTTTGTAGAGAAGTTTATGTCAAGATATGCAGGAAGAAGTAAAAAAGTTCATGATAGCAGCGCTAAAACCGGTGTTTTACTGACTAACTTAGGTACACCTGATAGCCCAACTCCAGGAGCACTGCGTCGTTATTTAGCTGAGTTTTTGTCTGATCCTCGGGTGGTAGAAATTCCTCGCTTACTTTGGCTAATCATCTTACATGGCATAATTTTACGGGTTAGGCCGAAAAAATCAGCCAAACTATACCAAAGTATTTGGACCGAGGAAGGCTCGCCGCTGTTGGTGATTAGTCAGCAGCAAAAAGTCAAAGTTGAGCAAATCTTGACTGAAAAATATGGTGATAAAGTGCTTGTTGATGTAGCGATGCGTTATGGCACACCGTCAATTGCTCATGCCTTAGATAACTTTCAAGAGCAGGGGGTTAATAATATTATTGTGTTGCCTTTGTATCCACAATACGGTGGCCCGACCACAGGCTCAACCTTTGATGCAGTATTTAATAAAATTAAAACTTGGCGTTGGATCCCCAGTATTCATTTTCAAAGTGGTTATCATGATCAACCATTATATATTAAAGCATTAGCGGCAAGCATAGGTAAACATATAGCCATGAATGGTAAACCCGATAAGTTAGTTTTTTCTTATCATGGTATGCCGAAATATTTTCTTGAACAGGGCGACCCATACTATTGCTTTAGCCATAAAACCACCCGTTTAGTGGTTGAAGAACTTGGCTTAAGTAAAGATGATTACGCTATGACCTTTCAGTCGCGCTTTGGCAAAGCAGAGTGGCTTAAGCCGTATACCGATGAAACCTTAGCGCAACTTGCCGCAGAAGGTAATAAACATGTTGCTATTATTAGTCCAGCGTTTAGTGCCGATTGTTTAGAAACTCTGGAAGAATTGGTTCATGAAAATCGTGAAGTTTTTATTACTGCGGGTGGAGAGCAATACCATTATATTCCGGCATTAAATGATGATGATATGCATATTGCTGCTATGGTGGACTTAATCGAACCCTATATTAATAAGTAGTTAAGTAGCGTTAGCAACCAATAAACTTGGTATAAGGTAATTTTACAAGCGATAGAAACAAAAAAACGAAACATAAGTTTCGTTTTTTTATTTAATCTTTAGTCAATGCTAAAGATAAGTATGCACTTAAATCAAATTAAGATGCAACTACGTTTTCAGCTTCAGGACCTTTTTGGCCTTGTTTTACGCTGAAAGTTACCGCTTGACCATCAGTCAAAGTGCGGAAACCGTCACCAGAGATTGCACTAAAGTGAACAAAAACGTCAGCGCCGTTTTCTTGCTCGATGAAACCAAATCCTTTAGATTCGTTAAAAAATTTTACTTTACCAGTTACTGTATCAGACATACCAACATTTCTCGCAGGTCAAAAATTAAAGTTTAGCCAAAACGGCCATATACGGAGTAAATGCCCTCTACCTATGAAGTACAGACAGAGAAAGGTTTCCAGTAACACATATTAAAGCGTCTAGGCTGATCAAAAGTCTAATGACATAGTGATCTCTCCTTCTCCCGAAACGCAAAAACTCAACGCAAAAACATGTTAACACATTAGAATTGAGGAATCTCTAAAAAAAATGCAGATTACTTTACTTTTTTATGACCTAAAAAAAACCAGCTAAGGTGCTGGCTTTTTTAAGTTCTTTCTAACTAATTGTTTATATTTCGGCTATTTGAGCTTTCTGGTCAACCATTTTAGCTAAGGTAGATTCAGCTTCAGCTAATTTTGCTTTCTCTTTATTAATAACCGCTTCCGGTGCTTTATCAACAAAGTTTGCATTACTAAGCTTGCCGCGTACACGATCAGCGTCTTTTGTTAACTTCTCAATCGCTTTATCTAAACGCGCTAATTCTGCGTCTTTATCGATTAAGCCAGCCATCGGTATTAATACTGATAAATCACCAACGACAGCGGTTGCAGAAGCGGGGCCATTATCATCATTAGCTAGCACCGTAATACTTTCAAGCTTAGCTAGGGCACTAATAAATTGCTCATTTTCAGACAAGCGACGTTGATCGTCAGCATTAACATTTTTCAAAAGTACAGGTAATGGCTTGCTAGGAGCAATATCCATTTCGCCTCGAATGTTACGAATAGCAACAATGAACTGTTTAAGCCATTCTAAATCACCAATAGCGGTTTGGTCACACTGACTTTCGTCAAACTGCGGGAAGCTTTGTATCATAATGCTATCACCAGTTTTCTCAAAGTTAGTCAAAGGTACAACGCGTTGCCAAATGGTTTCAGTGATAAATGGCATAATAGGGTGCATTAAACGTAATAGAGCTTCTAAAACCGTCACTAAGGTATGACGTGTTCCGCGCTGTTGTGCTTCACTGCCTTTAAACAGTACCGGTTTAGTTAACTCTAAGTACCAGTCACAGAATTGGTTCCAAGTAAACTCATACAAGGCTTGTGAAGCCAGATCAAAACGATAAGAGTCAAATGCTTCATGTACCGTTTTTACAGTTTGTTGAAATTGCCCCATAATCCAGCGATCCGCTAATGAAAATTCCATTGCACCTGCTGGTTCGTTTGCTGAAGAGCGACCACAATCAAATTCTTCAGTGTTCATCATCACGTAACGGCTGGCATTCCATAGTTTATTGGTAAAATTACGGTAACCTTCTAGACGTTTCATGTCCCAGCTGATATCACGACCAGTAGTCGCTACTGACGTTAAGGTAAAACGCAAGGCATCAGTACCATGTGCTTCAATACCGTTTGGATATTCTTTCCGGGTCAGTTTTTCAATTTTAGCGGCCAATTTAGGCTGCATCATATTACCGGTGCGTTTTTCTAATAAGTCTTCAAGAGAAATACCGTCAATCATATCTAATGGATCAACAACATTGCCTTTTGATTTACTCATCTTATCGCCATTTTCATCGCGAATAAGGCCGGTCATATAGACTTTTTTAAACGGTATTTGCGCTTTGCCATTTTCATCTTTGTTGAAATGCATGGTCATCATGATCATACGAGCAACCCAGAAGAAGATAATGTCAAAACCTGTTACCAGTACATCCGTTGGATGAAAAGTTTTTAAATCTTCAGTTTCTTTTGGCCATCCTAAGGTTGAGAATGTCCAAAGTGCAGATGAGAACCAGGTATCAAGTACGTCATCATCTTGGCGTAGCTTCATGTCGTCGCTAATGGTGTTATTAGCACGAACTTCAGCTTCAGTACGACCAACATAAACTTTGCCATTTTCGTCGTACCAAGCTGGAATACGATGTCCCCACCACAGTTGACGAGAAATACACCAATCTTGAATATTGTTCATCCAAGCAAAATACATGTTTTCGTATTGCTTAGGGACAAATTCAATTTGACCGTCTTTTACTGCATCTACAGCAGGACCTGCTAATTTTTCAACACGTACATACCATTGGTCAGTCAATAATGGCTCGATAATAACACCAGAGCGATCGCCGTAAGGCGCGACTAAATCATGCGCTTTTACTTCAACTAATAAACCTAATTCGTCGAACTTAGCGACAATTGCTTTACGGGCAACAAATCGGTCCATACCAGCAAACTCAGCGGGTAATTCAGTGCTGTATGCATCGCACACTTCACCTTTCGTGTCATAAACTTCAGCCGCCGCTAATACCGCAGCGTCTTTATCAAAAATATTGATTTGTGGTAATTGATGACGCTTACCTACTTCATTATCGTTAAAGTCATGGGCAGGGGTGATTTTTACACAACCTGTGCCTTTTTCCATATCGGCATGATCATCACCAACAATTGGAATTAAGCGATTAACTAAAGGCAATAATACTTGTTTGCCAATTAAGTCTTTATAACGTGGATCTTCAGGATTAACCGCAATACCGGTATCACCCAACATAGTTTCAGGGCGCGTGGTTGCAACGACTAAATAATCTAGGCCTTCAGCCGTTCTTGCGCCATTAGCAAGTGGGTAACGCAAGTGCCACATGTGGCCTTTTTTATCTTTATTTTCTACTTCTAAATCAGAAATAGCAGTGTGGAATTTTGGATCCCAATTCACTAAGCGCTTACCACGGTAAATCAGGTCATCTTCAAATAAACGCACAAAAACTTCTTGTACCGCTTCAGACATGCCGTCATCCATGGTAAAACGTTCACGGCTCCAATCGATTGAGTTACCTAGGCGACGCATTTGCTTATCGATAGTGCCGCCAGACTCTTCTTTCCACTGCCAAATTTTATCAATAAAACCTTCACGGCCGTAGTCGTGACGAGTTTTATCTTCTTCAGCGGCAATCTTACGCTCAACAACCATTTGTGTTGCGATACCGGCGTGATCACAGCCCGTTTGCCATAAGGTATTTTTACCTTGCATACGTTGGTAACGAATGAGCGTGTCCATAATAGTCTGCTGAAAAGCATGACCCATATGCAAGCTACCGGTGACATTAGGTGGTGGTATAGCAATACTGTAGCTGTCGCCTTCGCCCGTTGGACTAAAGTAACCTTGTTCTTCCCAGCTTTTATACAGGGATTGTTCAATGTCAGAGGGGGTAAATGTTTTTTCCATCAGAGTTTCCGTCAGAAGATTTTTAACTGGTTGTATCGATAGGTTGTGGTGCGCTAGCCACTTGATGAGCTACATTGAAACCCCATTGACGACAAGTTCGAAAACGATTTCGAGCTTGTTCTTTGAGTGTTTCATCGGCAGGGACAAAATCTATCAGATGCGAAAATTGGTTAGCAAAGTTAGGAACATCGCTAGTTAAATTAATTAAAACCGCACGGCGGTTAGTAGGGGGCTGCCAGCTAATTTCGACAGCAGCACCTTGTTTTGGGCCTTCACCTATAAGATTGTGTGGCACAAAACTGTCGGGATCAAAGGCCCATAACATTTCATCAATATTATGCGCGCTTTCTTGATCTTGGGTATAAATAAACACTCGCTGGTTTTGGCGGTAAAAATAAGCCGCTTGCAGGCAAGCATAGTGCAGGTGTAACTGTTCAACAGATACGCCTACGACTTTACTTTGTTCTTCAATACTGTAGAACATTGCTTGTGTTTGCATGACTTATTCCGCGTAGTAACTCAGAGTGAACTATTCGCCTTGCTCAGCGCCAGACCGATTAAGTAAAAATTGCGTTAGCATGCTTACCGGACGACCAGTCGAACCTTTGTTCTTACCACCGCGCCATGCTGTACCGGCAATATCTAAATGTGCCCAATGATATTTTTTGGTAAATTTAGATAAGAAACAGGCCGCAGTAATTGTGCCTGCTTCTTTACCACCTAAATTAGTAAAATCAGCAAATGGACTTTCAAGTTGATCTTGATAATCATCCCACAATGGTAAACGCCATGCTCTGTCGCCACTTTGCTCAGAAGCATTGAGTAACTCATGGGCTAATGGGTTATGACTACTCAATAAGCCAGTAGCGTGCGCACCTAAGGCAACAACACAAGCACCAGTTAAAGTCGCAACATCAATAACCAACTCAGGATCAAAGCGTTCTACATAGGTTAATGCGTCACACAATACTAAACGACCTTCAGCGTCAGTATTTAATACTTCAACTGTTTGACCAGACATTGTGGTTAATATATCACCCGGACGATAGGCATTACTGCTAGGCATATTTTCACAGCCAGCTAAAACGCCAATAACATTAATTGGTAGCTTAAGCTCTGCTAATGAGTGCATCGCACCTAAAACACCTGCTGCGCCACCCATGTCATATTTCATTTCATCCATACCCGCGCCGGGTTTTAATGAAATGCCGCCACTGTCAAAGGTTAGCCCTTTACCGACTAACACTAATGGTTTTGAATCATCACCAGCACCATTATATTTAATAATACTCATCAGCGACTCATTGACTGAGCCACGGCCGACGGCTAAGTATGAGCCCATGCCGAGTTCTTCCATTTCTTTTTCGCCAATGATTTGGGTACTGACATTGTCGTAATCATTTTCAAGAATACGCGCTTGCTCAGCCAAATAGGCAGGGTTACAAATATTAGGTGGCATATTAGCCACGTTTTTACAGGTTGTAATACCTTCAGCAATAGCCAGGCCATGGCTAATAGCACGCTCGCCAATGGGCAGTTCACGACGAGTAGGAACATTAAAAACAATTTTACGCAAAGGGCGACGAGGCTCTTCTTTACGGGTTTTTAAACTGTTAAAGCTATAAAGACAATCTTGAGTTGCTTCAATAGCTTGACGTACTTTCCAATAAGTATCGCGACCTTTAACATGCAATTCAGATAAGAAGCATACCGCTTCCATTGAACCAGTTTCATTTAAGGTGTTAATGGTTTTGCTGATGATTTGGCGATATTGGCGTTCATCTAACTCACGTTCTTTACCACAGCCGACGAGCAATACGCGCTCACTGAGAATATTAGGCACATGATGTAATAACAACATCTGACCAGATTTGCCTTCTAAATCGCCACGGCGTAGTAAATTGCTAATATAGCCTTCACTAATTTCATCGAGTTGCTCAGCGATAGCTGATAAACGACGAGGTTCGAAAACACCGACGACAATACAGGCGCTACGTTGCTTTTCCGGACTGCCACTTTTTACACTGAACTCCATGATGTCTCCTAATTTGACTCAAATGCGTATATTTTATTGTAAATATACTATTTAGCTTGCTAAAAACAGTAATTAATCGCTAAGCTTACTTTTAAATGTATTGGGCTAAAGGCTATAATTATAGCCGGATTGCACAGCATTACCTGTAAGCTTACATTTAATTTAATGCTAAAAATGACAAGTTTACTGAAAAAATGGCTGTATGTCAGAAAAAAACCATGTTTTATAGAAAGTTTTTATAGGATCACTTTGTGATTATATTTCGTTATTTGCTCAAAGAAGTTGCTAAAACCCAGCTTGCGGTATTTCTCGTTATCATGACGATATTTATCAGTAATAAATTCGTTCGTGTACTCGATGATGCATCAGAAGGCGGTATTCCCGGGCATTTAGTGATGACCTTTATTGGCCTGAAAATACCTGATCTTGCGGGCATGATTCTACCGTTAAGTTTTTTCCTTGGGGTTTTGTTGGCTTATGGTCGTATTTATGCTGAAAATGAAATGACCGTATTGCATGCTTGTGGGGTCAGTGAATGGTATGTGGTGCGAGTTACCTTAATACTCGGTGTTGTAACCGCTATTATCACCGGTGTATTTACGCTTTATTTATCGCCAATGGCAGCCGAGTATGAATACCAAGTTAAAGATCAAATCGCGGCTGACTCCGGATTAAGTTCACTTATTGCTGGGCGTTTTCAGACCACGGGTAACAAAAAAGCGGTGGTTTTTATTCATGAAAAAAATCGTACCGACAATACTTTCGAAAAAGTATTTGTTGCCCAATTACCAGATAAAGATACACCAAACGCTAGCGTTATCGATTCTAGCTTGGTTTATGCGGCAACAGGGCAGGTTGTTGAAGAAGATACTGGCTCGCAACGTTTAATTCTTTCTGCTGGCACGCGTTATCAAAATGACATAAAAAATAAAGAATTTCGCCAAGTCGCGTTTGATAAATATTATATCCAAATACAAGATCAAAAAGTGGCTCATAAACGCCGTAAACTCAGTGCTATTCCAACCAGTGAACTCTATCAAGAGCAAACCCCTGAAGCGAGTGCAGAAAGCCAATGGCGTATCGCTTTTCCATTGGCCTGCATTATTATGACTTTGGTGGCAGTACCTTTGAGTGTGGTTAATCCACGGCAAGGTAAATTCGGCAAAATGCTACCCGCGTTATTATTATTTTTAAGCTACTTCTTACTGCTAACGGCTATTCGTTCAGGCATAGAAAAAGGCTCAGTTCCACAGTATATCGGTTTATGGCCCGTACATGTTATTGTGCTCATTTTAGGTTTCAGTTTGTTAGTTAAAGGTCGTAAAAGCGGCCGAATATTTAAAGCAAAACTGACTAAAAATAAGGTAGCTGTTTAATGCGCATTTTAGATATGTATATAGGGCGTGTGATAGCTTCTACGACCTTTTTGACTTTAACCGTATTTGTCAGCCTAAGTGGTATTATTAAATTTGTTGAACAAATGAAGTCAGTGGGTAAAGGCAATTATGATTTAGCGCACGCTGCACTTTATGTGCTTTATGCTATCCCACAAGATGTGTCGTTATTTTTCCCTATGTCGGCCTTGATTGGTGGCTTGATTGGTATGGGTATGATGGCAAGCAGTAGTGAGCTGGTGGTGATGCAAGCCGCTGGCTTATCACGGCTTGATATTATTAAATCAGTGATGAAATCAGCCTTGTTATTAATTGTCATTAGTATGGCGGTTGGTGAATGGCTTGCACCACAAGGTGAGGCAGCAGCTCGACAAGTACGTGCTCAAGCGATTTCTGGCGGCAGTTTAATTTCTTCTTCAGGTGGCACTTGGGCGAAAGACGGTGATTACTTTGTTCATATTGGTGAAGTGCAGGATCAAGGCTCTTTGAAAAACATCCAAATTTATCGTTTTAATGAGCAACTTAAACTATCTAGTTGGGTCTCGGCTAGTAGTGCTGTTTATCAAAAAAATGCCTGGCAATTACGTGATGTTATTGAAACTCAAATTACAGCGAAAGAGATTATTAAAGCTAGCCAACCAGTAATGTCATGGAGTTCAACCTTAACGCCAGATAAACTAGGTGTGGTAACTGTTAAGCCCGAGTCATTATCGTTACGAGGTTTAAACGACTATTTAGATTATCTTGAAGCTAATAAGCAAGATTCCAGTCGGTATTTATTGGCGTTTTGGCGCAAGATAGCGCAGCCAATAACCCTAGCCGTTATGCTGTTGGTAGCCTTATCTTTTATTTTTGGTCCATTACGATCGGTATCGATGGGTGCAAGAATTATGATGGGTGTAGCAACCGGAATTTTATTCTTTATTGTTAATGAGGTATTAGGCTCATTGAGTTTAGTTTACCAACTGCCAGCAATTTTTGGCGCTTTCATGCCAAGTTTGATTTTTGTTACGGTAGCACTGTATTTTCTGAAAAAACGCGCCAGTTAGCGGCGCGTTTTAATTACTTAACCTTAGGCAATTTATAACCTGCCACGATTTGCTTCAAGCGTCAGCAGCACGACTTCAGTATCCGTTAAACGGTCTTGAATGCTCAACTTGTTTTTTCTATCAACCAGTACTGCAAAGTTACCCAAGCCCAATAACGTTGGTAATAAGCGCTTCATAGCGGTTGTTTTAGTCATTAAACTACCGTCTTGATTTTGCACCTTTAAGCGCCATGCTTTCATGCCTAAGGTTTGCCCGCTTTTCGACCAAAACCAAACAAAGAAAAAAGCTACCCAGCCTAGTTTCCAAAGCTCATTGGGTAACAACAACCAGTAGGTATTTGTAATGGTGTCACTTAAATGCTCATAACCTTGTAAATCAAAAACAGTAAAATGCACCAGTAATGAAATGATTAAAAACGAAGCAGCACCTGCAGTCATATAAACTGCAATGGCAAGTAATAAATCGTATAACCAAGACGCCATACGACGACGAAAGCCAGCCCGTGGAAATGGAGAGTTTTTAACTAATGACATATGTTGAACAGTGATAAAATTTGCGCTAGTTTAGCAAAAGGAAAATAAAAGTATAAGTGACTGAGCATAATTAATAATCCACGAGTACTTTACTATGTCGCTGCTGTAAAGTGTCGTTGTAGTAAAATGTTGGTTAGAAAATCAACTTAACTCGATTGTTTGTTAGATTGATGAACAAATATGCAGCACTCAAGCGATAATCAAATAAAAACTATTGCTAAGCGTTTAATTTTTCGTATAATGCTCGCCTCTTCGTAATGTTATGCGTTATTTGAAGTGATAGAAAAGAAATGCCAGCGTGATGAAATTGGTATACATGGGGGATTCAAAATCCCCTGTCGAAAGACGTGTCGGTTCGAGTCCGACCGCTGGTACCATTCTTCCCTTGTTCTTAAAGGGCTATAATAAACCGACTGTTAATGTCGGTTTTTTTATGTCTGAAATTTACTGATATTTCTCAGCAGGTTATCTAAAATATTATAATTCGTTGGATTTATGTTTCTATCAAGCAAGGGGTATAAATTAATGTCAGTGTACCGGTGATTCTCGCTGGTTAATTTTTGGGGTTTAAACAACATTTTAAAGGCTTTTACATGGCAACTACAGCGTACGCACTCCACATATTAGTTAAGCACAAAGAAATTGCCGAAGATATTATTAAGCAGTTAGCCAAAGGAGCTAAATTTCAAACCTTAGCTAAAAAATATTCGTCATGCCCATCTGGTAAAAAAGGTGGTGATTTAGGTGAGTTTAAACGCGGTACAATGGTATCTCAATTTGATAAAATAGCATTTAGTGGTGCAATATTAGAGCCACACCTCGTTAAAACCAAGTTTGGTTGGCATGTTATCAAAGTGCTGTATAGGACTTAATTTACCACGGATTTTTTCATATACTGCCTCCAGTTCGGGCTAAGCTACTTTACTCAATCATGCTATTTAAGGGCCTATCAGCGTTATTCTCACGCTCAAGAGCTCGTTATTGCTTGGTAAAAATACTTTGCTAAGCTGCTAAATTTCATCCTTTCGGCTTGGTATTAATCTTTACTTAAAGAGAACTCGTGAATAATTTAGCCAATAACACTATGAATAAACTGGTTATAAAGCCCGTTAGCGCATACGTTGATGTTGGTTTTTGTCACTGCTATCTCCAACATCAATTTATATCAAACGTAGTAGAATTGGTATTACTTACTTCATTGAGGAGTATAAATACAGGCACGTCCATTTTCTTTCGCTTTAAATAATGCAGCATCCGTTGTTTTAAGTAAATCTTCGTATGAATCCTTATGTGTTGGTATCAAAGAATAGTAACCAATTGACAAGGTAACATTGCTACGTTTAGCTGTCGGCGCATGGCTTATATTTAAGTTTAAAATATTATTTAAAATACTTTCTGCAAAATATTTTGCCCCTTCTAAGTCTGTGTCGGGTAGCACGATTGCAAATTCTTCACCACCGTATCGTGCGACAAAATCAGTCGTTCTCTGTACTGTTTCTAGCAGTGCACTTGCTGTTTGTTGAATACATACATCCCCCATTACATGGCCAAAATGGTCGTTATATTTTTTAAACTCATCTATATCTAACATTAGTAATGTAATGGGGATGCCGGAGCGTTGAGCGCGTGTAAACTCGAGTGAAAATTTTGTATCAAATGCTCTGCGATTATATAAACCGGTTAAGCCGTCCGTTAAGCTTAGGTGCTCTAACCTTTCAAGTGCCCGTTTATAGTTAAGCTGCAAACTTGCTCTAGCCAATACGACTCGAGGGTTTAAAGGTTTATTTATATAGTCGGATGCACCAGCATCGAAGACTTTCATTTCAAAGTCAGAGCCGCTGTGGCTGGTGATAAAAATGATCGGAATATGAGCCGTTTGCTCTTTTTTCTTGAGGTGCTGACAAACTTCAAAACCATTCATGTCGGGCATCTCTGCATCAAGTAGAATGACATCCGGTAATTTTGTTTCTGCTAACATTAAGGCATCAGAGCCATTGGTGGCGAAAATTATTTTCCCTAAGCCATTAAGCGCTTTACTCGTTGTTACTATAATTGAAGGGTCATCATCAACAATTAAAATAGTTACATCTAAATGTTCTTTTTCTGTAGATGGCATATGTTTATTGATTCCTCACATTTGATTGTAATAAAGTTAAAGCATCCTTAAATTTAAGGTTAGTAATGTAATCATGAAAAATTGCAAAATCATCATTAACCATTAAAGCTTTAAGCTCTGGGGTATTGTTATTTAAAAATTGCAGTGCCGCAATATCATTACTCTTTAACATTAACTCTAGTTCCTTGATTTTAATAGGATCCATAAGGGTAATATCTTGAGATACTACATCATCTGAGCTGAGATCTTTTATTTGGTGCTGTAATAATAAAGCTTGGCAGCTATCACGTAAATCAATAAACTCTTGGCGAAAAGCCTTCAGTAATAACATGGTGTTTTCATTACTTGAACGTAATGAAATTTCAGCCTCGCCGGCGGTTTGAAATAGCTTTTGCGCACCAATTAAGCCTAAAGAGCCTCTTAATTTGTGTATCTGATTGGCTAAACTGGTTTTATCTTCTTCTGTGATAACTTGATGAATCTCACTATTACTGAGTAATAGTAAGTTTTCATGTTCACTAAATATTCGTTGGATGATCGAGATAAAAAATGGCAAATCACCGTCTAATAAGTTCTTGTCGTGCACTAAACCATTGATAACAGGCCAGTCATCGGCATCGTATGTGACTTCAGTATTAATACCTTGTAATTTGACGGTACGGCTTCGGTAAGCTTCAACTAATTTACGTATTGAACGAATAAGGTTAGTGGGTTCAACAGGCTTAGTAAGAAAGTCATTCATACCGGCTGCTAGCGACTTTCTTCTTTCTTCCATTAATGTTCCAGCTGTTAGGGCAATAATAGGTAGGGAGTGGAGTTTAAGCTCGTTTCGTATATGTTGCGTGGTCTCTAAACCATCCATTTCTGGCATTTGAATATCCATAAGTACGACATCCACAGTATCTGTTGATTTTAAATACTCAATCGCGGCAGCGCCACTGCTAACTTTATTTGCTATGGCACCATTGCGTTCCAGTATATTGCCAACAACTTCTAAGTTTATTTCGCTATCATCAACAACGAGTATGTTCACATTCAGTAACCATTTTGCTTTAATTGTTTCAGTTTTAGTTGATTTGAAAACTCGCTCTGAATTGCCGGTGTGCTTTACTACCACATCATTAACAGCATTGAATAATTGTGGGATATTAACCGGTTTATGCAAAATAATGTCGATTAAACTTTTAGAGTCTAATTTTGCTATACGCTCTTTTTCAAAGGCTGATATTACTAATACTGCAGGTAAATTTTTAATGCCTATTTCTTCTGTTAATAGCGATAACGCTTGTAGTCCATCTAATTCTGGCATTTGCCAGTCAACCAGTAAAACATCAGGAAGTGCTTGCCCAGAGTCAAAATATTCTTTAATTTTAGCGATCAGCTGAGTGCCATTACTGACAGCCGTCACGCGCCAGCCAAGTGCTTTACAGTCATTAACCAATTTTAATTGTTGATTAATATCATCTTCAGCGATTAAGACACTTAAGGTTACGTCTTGTGTGTCATGAGCTTCTAGCTCGTCTTCAGAAGGCTCTACTACAGGCAAATAAAGTGAAAAGCTACTCCCTTGATTAGGCACGCTTTTTAACTTTACTTCACCACCAAGTAGCTCAATCATATTGCTGACAATAGATAACCCTAAACCCGTACCTCCAAACTGCCTGTTGGCGCTTTCATCTACTTGGCTAAAGGGTTGAAATAATTTTCTTTGTGCTTCAATAGGAATACCTATGCCGGTATCTGAGACTTCAAAAACAACGACTTTGACTTTATTTATGTTCGCAGCCTTAGGTTCATTACAGCTTACTTTCAGTAAAATATGCCCTTGTTTAGTGAATTTTATCGCGTTACCCAATAAATTAGTCAGCATTTGGCGCATCAACTTCTCATCTGTCATGATCCAAGGAGGCACTTCAGGACTAATCTCAACGTTTAATGTGAGTCCCTTTGATTCAGCTTGAGATGAAAAAACACTGATTAACTCTCTAAGTAGTATTTTTATTTTACAAGGTTCTAAGATAACATTGACTTCGTTTGCTTCAATTTTAGCTAGGTCTAAAACATCATTAACAATACCGAGGAGTGAACGGCCAGATAATTGCACTTTAATGACTAAATCCATTTGTGCTTTGGTTAGTTTCTCATCTCTGAGTAGGTAGGTTAAGCCGATCACTGCATTTAAAGGTGTGCGGATTTCATGGCTCATATTTGCTAAAAATGAGCTTTTTGCTTTGTTTGCACGCTCTGCTTCATAAGAGGCGGCACGCAAAGTGTCTTCAATGCGCATTCTTTCTGAAATATCTCTGATCGATGCGGCAAATAATAACTTATCTTCAACTTGTACTGGGCTGATACTGATTTCTACAGGAAATTTATTGCCCTCAAAGTTCAAGCCATGTATTTCTAGGTCGTCAGCTAAATGTTTAAGTTTTGTCTTATGAACATTATTAACCAATATCGTATCATGTAACTGGCTATCCAAATTGGGTATAAAAATATTAATATGTCGACCAAGCATGTCAGTTCTATGATACCTAAAGAGTTTCTCTGTTTGGGTGTTGATTATTTCAATAGTACCTTTGGCATCACAAATGATAAGTGCTTCAGGTGATAGCTCAATTAGGCTTTCAAACATTTTATCTTTTTTGCGCTGGGTTGATTGTTGCTGTTCTATTCTTGTTCTTTGAAGTTGAGCCCAGTTAAAATATATAAATATTGTTGCAAGTAGCCCAATGAAAACTAATATTGCAAGGTAGGTTGTTAGCATTATTAGATTTTTTTTATATAAATCAGAAACTAATGATGTTGCTTTAAATTGTATTTTACCGATAGCTCGTTGGCTGTTGGGAATAAACTCATGCTCAGCTACTAATATATCACCCTGAGTACCTTGCCAAGTACTTGTGTTTATGTGTTTTAGCTGAAATGGTAAAGAGCTTGCTGTAAACTCCTGTTCCCATTTGTATGGTGTTCCAACATCGGTTCCAAATAGCTTAGTAGCTTGAGGGTGGAGAATAAAATCACCTTCAGAGTTAGTGACATATAAAGCTTCACCGGATGAAGGCAGTTTTTTTAAGTCATTTAATAGCGGGTTAGCATCGATATTTATAACAACGACGCCAAAAAGCTCTTTTTGTTTATCAAATACTGGTGATAAATAGCGATAAGTAGGTCGATAAGGAAGCTCAAGCGTATTGTTTTCTTTATTGAGTTCAATATCAGATAACCATACTTCGCCATTGTCTAGCTCAACTGCTTGTTTAATATAAGGCCTGTCGCCCTTAAATTGTAATGCTGAATCCGGTACTACGTATATGCCGTCATCACGTCTTTCTACTCTGACTATTTCATAACCATTACGGGCATATTGTATTAACCTTACTTGATAAACATTGGGTGAAGAGATGATATAGGCCTTAAATATCTCAATTAGGCGCACTTTCCAATCAGTTAATAAAGGGTCATCTATGCCATTTTCTTGATTTTTAATAGCATTAATTAAACCATTTATCGGGGGAGTAGAAGCTAAAAAAAGTAAGTCTTCTTTGTGTTCTTGACTATTGCGCACTAAGATAGCCTGGCTGCGCTGTGCGAGATTAATAAGCTTTTCGCTTTTTGCTTGTATTTGCTCCGGAAGTCTTAGAAAAGCTATAATTATCAAAAATATAATTATTAATGATAGATAGGATAATAGTAATTTTTTAATCGCAGGACTGTTTAAAAATGAACGTATATCTACAGCCGATTTGATTTGATACTCACTTTTATTATTTATAAACCCAGCCCAAATAATAAAGCCTAATAAACTGGACAGTAATAAAGATAAAAGCCCAACCCAAACTGGCGACCACAAGCCTAATATAGCCGGTATGGTCGGTAAGCTATAGGTATTTAAGATCCATTTTCGGCCCATAAATTGAATTGTTCGTTCAGTGGCGGCAGTATAAATAAAGTCGGAATTAATATTTTTAATATTTTCATAAAAAGGCGCACTTTCAACTTCATCAGTCAGTGTCAGTTTTACGCCTTTTTTCGACATACCTAAATCAGCTAATACTTCATCAACGACGAGTGGGGCAAAAGTCCAACCGAGTAAGGCCTCTATTCTATTTTCTGTTGTTTGGGTCGGTAAAACAGGATCATAAATAGGTAATAATACTAAAAAGCCGCGGCGTTTTTTTCCCTCTGCTTGTACTAAGGTTATCGGGGCAGTCAGTTTTGCTTTGCCTTCTCTAGCGGCTTTTAAAGCAGCAACTCTTCTGTTTTTCTCTGATGCTATATCTAATCCTGTTGCACCTTCATTATTTTTTTGCGGGTAAATATACTGAATAATGAAACGATCATTATAATGTGGGTTGATTGTTCTAATATTAAAATCTTTAGCGTTATCAGCTCTTGCCTGTTGAATAAACTGATTTTCCATCGTCAGGGGAACTCGCCTAATAAAGCCAAAGCCTCTAGCACCAGGAAATTCACTCGCTAGGTTACGAGAGGTAACATAACGTTCAAATATGGTACGATTTAAATGCTCAATGCCCGCGCCGAAAATTACTCCCTTAGCTCCACCTAAGCCATACTCATAATGCTCAAAACGTTTTTTAACTAGCTCTTCAGTATCAACAGATAATGACTCAATATAAGATTGCACAAGGTTTTGGTTATGTTGGTATAAATACCAACTTATTAATGAAGAAAAAATGATCCCAATACCTACGGCGATTAAGAATACTTTTTTTATAGCTTTTGTACGAAATAGAGAAGAAAAAGAACGTAAAATACGAACATTAGTAGGCATTAGGTAACTCACAATATATTAAGATAAAGGTAGCTATTTATTAGCTGAAATAGTGAAGTTTAGATCTTATGTATGATAACAAATGATGATGTTATTTAAAAACAACAAGCTGTACAAAAGTCATATAAATACTGACTTTATGCACAAGTATAAGTATTGATGCTTTTAGCTATATAGCATCAAGCCGTAACATACGGTTTTAATTTTAAGTATTTAAAAAAGTCATGCTTTAATATAAGAAATTTTAAGCTACTCTTCAAGTTTTACTGAGTATCGTCTATTTATTATCTGTTCACAAGCTAGCGCCTAACTCTTTGAGGTTTTTGATGTTTTTATCGGCTTACTTGCTGTGATTTTTGTATGGTGTTCTTTGACAGTGAGCAATATCTTAGTGGTACTTCAAGCTTGTTTTTTAGCGTTTATCAGCTAATTTGGTTATTAATAGCCAACTAGCTGTTTTAGTTTCAGAGACAGGTTAAGCCTTGAGCCAATGCAACAGTAGGATTGGTATAAGTTAGTTAAAATGTGCAGCTAAAGTATCAATTTTTCAATATAGCTTGCATGCTTTGAGTTGCAGCAATTGGCTGTTTAGCTTCTGTTATGGCAGTCACTACTGCAACTGCACTTACGTTAGTACGCCATACCCGTTCAATACGTTGTTGGTTGATGCCGCCAATAGCGATGACAGGAATATGCTCGGCCAGTGACAATATCTGCATTAAGTTTTCCAAGCCTTGAATTTGTCCTGTCATGTCTTTTGTTTTGGTTGGAAATATAGCGCCAATGGCGAGGTAAGAAGGTTGCAATTGCTTGGCTAATAAAAATTCGTAACAGCCATGAGTACTTATGCCTAGACGTAATCCTGCATTCGCAATTGCGCTTAAATCGGCCTTGGCAAGGTCTTCTTGGCCGATATGAATACCGTATGCACCATGTTTTATCGCTAGTTGCCAATAGTCATTTATAAACAGTCGACAAGAGTGCAACCGTGCCAAAGTCACTGCTTTTTCTATAATCGAGTCTAATTCTTCGCTGTTTTTATTTTTAATCCGTAGTTGAATAATATTTAAATTCAGTGGTAATAAACGCTCTAACCATTCTAGAGAATCAATAACGGGGTAAAGACCAAGCTTTTCATTTGTCTTTAAGTCAAGGGAAGGGAACTTTGCTGATATTTGATGCCGCTGAGCCAAGGGACTGATAACTTGTGGGAAGTGCTCTGGCTGGCTCGGCCACGAGCCTTGTTCAAAGGCACCATAATATGATTGATTACTATGGTTGTTTTCTCGCTGACTTGATAATGATAAGCCTTGATTAATAAAGGCTTTAGTTAGGGTGAAAGCATCACGTAGTAGGTAACCATGAGCAAGAAAACTTGCTAAGGCACTGGCAAAACTACAGCCACCACCGTGACTGTAACTTGTTGTAATTCTTGGTGAGCGTAATTCGATTGTTTGTGTTGATATTGAGCTTGATGTTGAGTTTAAACGCTGTAAACATAAATCCGTACAATGAGCT
Source organism: Colwellia sp. M166 (assembly GCF_024585285.1). Taxonomy (NCBI): domain Bacteria; kingdom Pseudomonadati; phylum Pseudomonadota; class Gammaproteobacteria; order Alteromonadales; family Colwelliaceae; genus Colwellia; species Colwellia sp. M166. Next base: position 1,912,101 of record NZ_CP040755.1, on the reverse strand, counting down.
GATAATTTACTCGACTCTGTACTTTCAGTATGTCCGCCTTTGATGATAACGGCTTTGCAGCCTAAAGTTAATAACTGCTCGGCTAGCTGCAAAGGGTTATGTTTAACCTTGTGTGTTGATAAAACATTTAATTGCTGCGCCTCAATTAAATTGGGAGTAATAATATCAATCAAAGGTAATAAAGCGCGTAATGCTATTGCTGTTACGCTTGATAAACTTCCGCCAACACTGGCTTGGCCGACCGGATCGTAAATAACTATTAAATTAGTTAATTGTTGTTTAAGCGCCATTAACAGCGTTACTAGCCAAGTAACTTGTGCGCTATTGGCAATTAAACCTATTTTGATCACGCTTGGTGGCTTGTCAAAGCGCAGCGCTTGCGCTTGTGCGTCTAAAATATCGACCGCTGTTGGATTAATCGCTATTAACTGCTGAGAATTTTGCACAGTATTAGCGGTGAGTAGATGGCAAACTTCAACCTTAAGCTTATGACCAGTTTTAATATCGGCGGCAATGCCTGCACCACCTGAGCAGTCAGCACCGGATATAGTCCAAATAATAGCCTTACGGTTTAGTTTATTTATCGGTAAGGGAGTCTGAAACGTCATTATTTATGCTCTGAGTTGTGCCAAAAAGGGCTGTCGAGTGTGGGGGTGCTAGGGTGCGCGGTTTGTCGTTCTGGCATTGTACCGGCAATGTAGGCTGATTCTCCGGCGGTAATCGCTGTGGCAAAGGCCTTTGCCATCATTACCGGATTATCAGCAAGGGCAATAGCACTATTTAATAGTACGCCATCAAAGCCCATTTCCATGGCTATACAGGCATCAGAAGGTTTGCCAATACCGGCATCAAGAATGAGTGTTGCGTTTGGTAGACGCTGACGAATGCTGGCTAAGTTATAAGGATTCATTAAGCCTTTTCCTGTGCCGATAGGCGATGCCCAAGGCATAATAACTTTGCAACCAAGCTCATATAAACGTTGGCAAATAACTAAGTCATCGGTGCAATAAGGCAGTACTTTGAAGCCATCAGCCAGTAATTGTTCAGTGGCAATTAATAGCGCTATTGGATCCGGTTGCAAGTTATAATCATCGCCGATAACTTCGAGTTTTATCCAATCGGTTTTAAATAACTCACGACTCATTTTAGCTAAAGTGATGGCTTCTTTCGCATTTTTGCAACCGGCAGTATTCGGTAGCAAAAATCCTTGGCTTTGCTGAACCGTATCTTGAATATAACGCCAAATTTTTTCGCCGGATTGCGCCAAGGGGTTTTGCCGTTTTAGTGACAAAGTGACAACTTGGGAGCCACTGGCAAGAATGGCCTGTTTCATCACTTCTGGAGAAGGATAGAGCGCTGAGCCAATCAGTAAACGGCTATCAAGTTGTTGGCCATAAATGCTTAAGGACATGGGTTAACCTCCAACAATGGGGAAAAGTACATCAATACTGTCATTGCTTTGAATGAAGGTAGCGCAATAATCTTCGCGGCCAATAAAGTTACCATTAAGTGCTAAAGCAAAGCTTTGTTGTTGCTGACTATCAGGTAAAGTTGCTGTCAGCACGGATGTGATATTGATGGGACTTGGTAAGTGAGAAAGCTTAAACACTTGACCATTAATATAAATTTTCATTTTTTCTCACTTCTCATGAACTGTGCGTTAATAACATGGCTCAGTTTGATAAATTGAAAGTAAACTAGTGTATCGATAATCATCAATATGGCGGTGTTGTTGCCGCATTAAATTGTCAACATGCTCGAGTACTTGTGATAGCACGATAGGGGCAATCAAAAAACCATGGCGGTAAAGACCGTTCACTTGCATTAAGGCATTGTTGGCAATGATTTTTGGTTGATTGTCGCTAAACGCGGGCCGAACTTGGCTGATATGCTGACGGATATTAGCCTCGGCGAAACCCGGATGTACACTGAAAGCCGCGCTGAGTAACTCCATCGCGGAACGCACCGTCATAGGGGAAATATCATCACTTTCAATTTCCGTGGCGCCGATGACATAATGGCCTTTGCCTTTTGGTGCAATATAAAGTTGATAGCGAGGGTGCATTAGCCTGACGGGTCGTGAAATATTAACTTGAGGCGCAAAAAGTTGAAAAAGTTCACCGCGCACGGCGCGTAAATCGCTGAGCTCTGCGTTGTTATCTAGCTCGTTTTTTGTCGATTTTTTTGCACCAATGCCACGGCAATCAATAGCGAGGTCAAATGATTGCTGCTGAACGTTTTTGGACTGTTGGCTATCGTGAAAATGTAATTGACAACCATGCGTGAAATGGTCACTTTTCATTCTAATCACAGTCGTTTTGCTGCGCCATTCAACCCCTTCGTCAGTGAGTTGCTGATGTAAAGCAATCAGTAGTTTTCGATTACCGATTTGTCCTTCGCTGGGTAAATAAAGCGCCTGTGAAAATTTATACGCTAGCTCCGGCTCTAGTGCCGCAAGTTGCTCTCGGTTTAACTGATGTTGTTCATGGTTTGGGTAATGATTGGCTAAAAACCTGCCGAGCCTTTGACGGTCAGCTTTATCTTGTTCATGGCTAACAACTAGCGAACCTGACTGTTGAAAAAAGCTATAACCGCTAAGTGTTGTTAGTAATTTCGGCCATAAGGGGAGAGCAGCAAAGCCCATCGCCACAATATTGGCAGGGCTGTGCATCGCTTCACCAAGTGGCGTTAATAGCCCCGCGGCGGCATAAGCGGCACTTTGCTGACCGTTTTTTTGGTCTTTATCGAATAGCGTGACTTGGTAGCCTTGTCGATTTAACGACAAGGCTAGCAAGCGACCCATTAGGCCGGCGCCAATAATAGCAATAGTTGGCATCTGGCTACCTAACGTTGTGATTTGCGTTGAAGCTTTTCACGCTGGTGATAAAGCTCGCTACCATTGGCTTTAAATTCAGCTGATTTTTCCGCCATACCTTGGGTTGAAATACTGATGGTTTCATCAAGCAGCTTGACTTCAATATGTTGTTCGCTATTAGCTGCATTATCTAAGCCGGCGGCATAATCTCGTACCTCTTGAGAGATTTTCATCGAACAAAATTTAGGGCCACACATTGAACAAAAATGCGCAACTTTGCCTGATTCTTGTGGCAAGGTTTCATCGTGATAAGCGCGTGCTTTTTCAGGATCTAAGCTGATATTGAATTGATCGTACCAGCGAAACTCAAAACGGGCTTTAGACATGGCGTTATCGCGAATTTGTGCGCCGGGATGGCCTTTGGCTAAATCACCAGCATGAGCAGCAATTTTATAGGTCATTAAGCCTTCTTTAACATCGTCTTTATTAGGTAAGCCTAAATGCTCTTTTGGGGTGACGTAACAAAGCATGGCGCAGCCATACCAGCCAATATTAGCGGCACCGATGCCTGAGGTGATGTGATCATAGCCAGGTGCAATATCGGTTGTTAGTGGTCCTAAGGTGTAAAAAGGTGCTTCCCCGCAATGCTTCAGTTGCTCGGCCATGTTCTTCTGGATCATGTGTAGTGGTACATGACCAGGGCCTTCAATAATGGTTTGTACCTCATGCTGCCAAGCTATTTTTGTTAACTCACCTAAAGTGCGTAACTCAGAAAATTGTGCTTCATCATTCGCATCAGCCACCGACCCCGGACGCAAACCATCGCCTAATGAAAAAGAGACATCGTAGGTTTTTAATATTTCGCAAATGTCTTCAAAATGCGTATAGAGAAAGTTTTCTTTATGATGGGCCAAACACCACTTCGCCATAATTGAGCCACCACGAGAGACAATACCCGTAACCCGTTTAGCGGTCATTGGTACGTAGCGCAGCAGAACACCGGCGTGAATAGTAAAGTAATCAACCCCTTGCTCTGCTTGCTCAATTAAGGTATCGCGAAATATTTCCCAAGTAAGATCTTCGGCGACACCGTTAACTTTTTCTAAGGCTTGATAAATTGGTACCGTGCCAATCGGCACCGGAGAGTTGCGAATGATCCATTCACGGGTTTCATGAATATAGCGACCGGTCGAAAGATCCATGACCGTATCTGCGCCCCATTTGGTTGACCAAACGAGCTTTTCAACTTCTTCTTCAATAGAAGAGGTAACGGCTGAATTGCCAATATTAGCGTTTACTTTGATCAAAAAATTTCGCCCAATGATCATAGGTTCAACTTCAGGGTGGTTAATGTTTACCGGTATTATTGCCCGACCTCTTGCTACTTCATCACGGACAAATTTTGCGGTGATTTGTTCAGGAATGCTAGCGCCAAATGACTGCCCTGGGTGCTGTTGCAGCAGTATTTCGTCTTTCACTTCTTGACGTTTGATATTCTCGCGAATAGCAATATATTCCATTTCAGGGGTAATAATACCTTGACGAGCATAATGCATTTGCGTGACATTTTTACCTTTTTTAGCTTTACGTACTTTCGGTAAGTGTTCAAAGCGAATGTGGTCAAGCCCTTCATCTGCTAAGCGTTGCTGACTGTAGGAAGATGATTTTTCTGGTAAAAATTCAACATCGTTGCGTGATGTTATCCATTGTTCACGTAACCGTGGAATACCTTTATGGACATCAATGTTGACAGTGTCGTCGGTATAGAACCCCGAAGTATCATAAACACATAAAGGCGGATTTTTTTCGTGGTTAGGGGTGTTTTTGTCGCCACCGACTAAGGTATCAGACAAAGATATTTCGCGCATACCGACACGAATATCGTGTATCTTGCCCGGTACGTACACTTTTTTAGAATTTGGGAATGATTGATCAGCAACGTTTGTTAAAAATTCTGTTGCTTGGTTTCGACGTTCGCGTCTTGATAATGAACTCATGTTCTCTCGCCTTTTATTATATAAAAAATAGGCGGAGCTTTATTGGGGTAGTAACGAGGAGCAAGTTCAAGAGCAATATTTAACAATAGCTATTGGAGTCACTCACTTGTTCCCTTCGCAGATGTTAATCTAATCAGGTTCTACGGATCCCGCTTTCGCGATCTCAGCCCTTTGGCACTCCGACAAGTCAATACGTTTAATACGGTCTAGGTATTAAACGTGGCTAGATTCTAACGTGTATTTTGTTGGTTAAGCAAAGGTTTTTAATAAATTAATTCACAAGCGACTATTTTATTCTCATGATAAGCGAGCATGTTCCACCAGAAGTTACAGCCTAAAAAAGCGTTGTTTTATCGGTTAACGGTGAATTATATGATAAATTTGGCGCCAAATTGTCGTAATATAGCGCAACAGAGCAACGCAAACTATATGGAATTAATTTATGGCCGAATCGAGCACCGCTAGCAACACTGAGCAAATAACTAGAACTTTAGATCCCACCCTGTTACTGAAAGATGAACTGGACCAAGTTGGCCGTATTTATAATATTATTGTCGAGTTTTTTACTAACTACAGCTTCCAATTAATTGGTGCCTTTATAATTTTCATTATTGGCTACATGTTTGCCGGTAAAATCGCCAACGTTGTGTTGAAGTTATGTGAGCGACATAAGCTTGATGTCACCTTAAGCCGCTTTTTAGCTAACACCAGTAAAATGCTGATTGTGGTGATGATCACGATAGTGGCTTTAGGTAAGTTAGGTATCAGTGTTACGCCATTTATTGCCGCTATTGGTGCTATTTCATTAGGTGCTGGTTTAGCGTTACAAGGCTTATTAGCTAACTATGCCGCTGGTTTCAATATCATCATCATTCGTCCTTTTGTTGTTGGTGATACCATTACAGTACAAGGTGTTACCGGGCTAGTGAAAGAAGTGCTACTGGCTTATACTATTTTATCGGATGAAGATAACGTCGAAATTACCATTCCAAATAAACATATTGTTGGTGAGATTTTACACAATTCGCGCCATGATTCGTTGTTAGAGCTAAGTGTTGGTATTGATTATAGTGAAAACCCGTTAGAAGTTGTTGCTATGCTCGAAGAAGTAATAGGCAAATTGGATATCGTTAGTGAAGTACGTAAGCCGCTTATTGGTATTGATGCTTTTGCTGATAGTGCTATTAATATCGCCATACGCTTATGGACGCCAACAGAGCATTTATATAGTGCAAAATACACTGCCTACAAAGAAATTTATCAGGCATTAGATAACGCCAATATTAAAATTCCATTTCCACAACGTGATGTTCATTTTATTAAGGGTTCGGCTTAATTTTTATGCCGTTTGAGTTGTTTCTTTATGGCACTAAATAAGGCAAGACTGGATCGCTTTCTAGCACAATACTGTCAAATCAGTCGCAAAGATGTGCGGCTGATGCTGGCGAAAAATAGAGTGAAAATTAATGGTGTTCTTGCCCATGATATAGATGAGATTATCGATACGTTCAGCCATATCACATTAGATGGTCAGGTCATTCAAGCTAACTCAGCGCATTATATAATGCTGAATAAGCCGGTTGGCGTGGTGAGCGCTACCCAAGATAGTCAGCATAAAACCGTGATTGACCTACTGGAACAACCGTTTAAAAATGAGCTACACATTGTTGGTCGGCTTGACCTTAATACCTCAGGTCTAGTGTTATTGACCAATGATAGTCGTTGGTCTGAGCGCTTAACTTTACCTGAGCATAAAGTCAGTAAGCGTTATATTGTCAGCTTGAAAAATAAACTTCATACAGAATATATTAGCGCTTTTGCTGAAGGTATGTATTTTGGTTTTGAAGATATCACAACAAAACCGGCAAAATTAACCATTATTAATGACTATCAGGCTGAAGTGGAGTTAATTGAAGGGCGCTACCATCAAATTAAACGTATGTTTGGCCGTTTTCAAAATGCTGTTACTGCTTTGCATCGTGCATCTATTGGCAACTTACCACTGGATAGTGAGTTGTCCGCTGGGCAAAGTAGAATATTAACCTCCGTAGAGGTGAATAATATTGGAAAATAACCATAATGCGGAGGATTTTTAATGAGTTGCCAGCGATTTGATAACCGCCGATAATTTCTTTCCTATAGAATAACTATATTCAAAAAATGTTTGTTGTTCTCAAACCGCTAGTAAGCGCTGAGAGAGAACAAACTTAATAGGTTTGGTACAATATAGCCACTAATATAATAAAAAGGATCAAAAATGACTAAAGCTATTATTCTCATCATTGTACTGGGCTTAATTGTATGCTTTTTCGTGCGTAATAATGCCAATCGTGAAGCGGCTAAGGTTAATGCAGCACAAGCGGCTAAATTTTTACAAGAGAATAAACATAAAGAGGGGGTGATTGAAACCGCCTCTGGTTTGCAATATAAAGTTTTAACCGCAGGTGACGATGATGCTCATCCTACCGCGAGATCAAAAGTAACCGTGCATTATCATGGTACTTTGCTCGATGGCACCGTATTTGATAGCTCAGTTGACAGAAATGAGCCAATAAGCTTTGCTTTAAACCAAGTTATAAAAGGTTGGACTGAAGGACTACAACTGATGGTTATTGGTGAGAAAACGCGTTTATTTATTCCAGCAAACCTAGGCTATGGTAATAGTGCGGCAGGTAAAATTCCACCAGGTGCTTTATTGATTTTTGATGTTGAGTTACTTGCTATAAAATAGCCAAGAACTCTTTATTGGCAGGGCATGATTAACAACTGAATTAGGGCTTAAAGGCTTTGAATAAAGCGTTTAAGCCTCGATACTATTCAACATTCAACATTCAACATTCAACATTCAACATTCAACATTCAACGCTAGTATTATTCCTCTCTAAATGCCTCTGCTGAAAGGTGATGACGGTTGAGCAATTTGTAAAATTCGGTACGATTTCTTTGTGCTATTTTAGCCGCTTGTGAAACATTTCCGGCGGTAATTCTTAATAATTTGGCGAGATAATCGCGTTCAAATTTATCTCTGGCTTGGACAAATGATGGCAATATTGTGGTTTTATCGCGTAAGGCATTTCTCACTAACATTTCACTGATTAACGGTTCAGTCGATAGTGCGACTGTTTGCTCAACAACATTTTGTAGTTGCCTAATATTGCCGGGCCAAGCGGCGCTGATCAGCATCTCCATGGCTTCTTGGGAAAAACCGGAAATATTAATCTGTGATTGCTCTGTTGATTTACTCAAAAAATACTGAGCAAGTAAGGGAATATCTTCTCGGCGCTCAGATAGCGGGGGTAACTCAAGTTCAACAACATTCAAGCGATAATATAAATCTTCACGAAAGGTTTTATCGATGATGGCTTGTTGCAAGTTTTTATGGGTAGCTGAAATGATCCGAACATCGACTTTAATCGATTGTGTACTGCCGACAGGGCGAACTTCTCGTTCTTGTAATACTCGCAGAAGTTTGACTTGAAAGCTCATCGGCATATCACCAATTTCATCTAAAAATAGTGTCCCACCATCAGTGGCCTGAAATAAGCCAATGTGGTTTCTTTCCGCACCGGTAAATGCGCCTTTGTTATGGCCAAATAACTCAGACTCAAGTAATTGTTCAGGAATCGCGGCGCAATTAATTGCGGTAAATTTTTCTTGATGTCGCGGGCTAGCTAAGTGAATAGCTTTTGCTAATAGTTCTTTGCCGGTACCACTTTGGCTATGAATAAGTAAACTGAAGTCGCTTTTTGCCACCTGTTTACTTTGCTGTAAAAGTGACTCCATAACCGTACTACGGCTAATAATTTTGTCACGCCATTGATTATCAGTCTGGCTATGGTTTAGCTCTGCCGGTTGTAGCCGAATAGCTTGTTGTACTATTTCTAGTAATTCTTTACTTTCAAATGGCTTAGTGAGAAAGCTAAAAACGCCTTGTTTTGTGGCATTTATGGCATCGGGAATCGTGCCGTGTGCGGTCATAATAATGACGGGAATATGAGGATGCTTGGCGCGAATTTGCTCAAACAGTGCCATACCGTCCATACCTTCCATTTTCAGGTCGCTGATCACCAATTGTGGATGAAAGCTTTCTAATCGCCCTAAAGCTATTTTAGCATTTTTTGCTGACTCAACTTGATAGCCAGCTGCTGATAAACGAATACCGAGTAAGCGCAACAAACTAGGATCGTCATCGACGATAAGAACTTTACTGTCGATTATCACTTTAGGCGGGTTTGGGTTGTTCATGGTTTACTCTCGATACATTTCTAAAACTAAAACTAAAATTGATTATTTATTGCTAGTGACCTGATGAAGTTAGCAGCTCATACCTTTGTTATTGATCTCTTTTATCAATGGCTTGTTCAATATTTTTCAATTGTTTAATGATTTGTTCTAATAATTGCACTTGCTCAACTAATTGTTGCTGTTGTTCGAGTGCTTTTTTTTTCTGCTCTTGCTGTTGTGCTAGCAGGCGATTTCGCATCAGTAAACGTTGATTTAATTGATCACGCAATAAGGTAATAAAGGCTTGTTCACTGGGATTTATCTGGGCAAACGCGGCATTATCTCCTTCAGTTCTAAGTCGATTTAGTAGTGCTTTAGCATTGAAACTATTATAGATAGGAGACTTAGGCAGGCTATAAAGTAACAGTAACTTTATCTGTGGATCATGTGCACTATACTCGTTCGTTTGCGTTTGTTGTGCCACTAATGCTTGCTGTTGTTCGACCTCTTCAGCTAATTGCTGTGGATTAAGTTGCTGTAGAGTTAAGTAATACTCGCCATAAGTTTCATTGTTGTTCGAGTTTACGGCGGTGAGTTGGCAACCAAGTAACAACAGTAATGTTAGACACAAAAGTAATGTTTTTTTTGTAAGCTGCTGAAGACTAAGCATTATATTTTTTCCTCTTGACGAAAAGCGCGTGGCAAAGTGATTTTCATTTTAGTTCCAACTTGCTCGCCTTGTGGATACATCAGTTCAATGTTGCCATTGAGACGTAATAATAGCTCTTTTACTATTGTTAAACCAAGACCGCTGCCTTTGATCGCGTTATTTTCAGGTGCTATTCCTTGATAAAAGGCATCAAATATTTTGTCTTGGTTTTCTTGGGTAATTCCTATGCCCTGATCGCTAATAAAAATTTGTAATTGCTCATCAACAAGTACAGTTGTAATCTCGATGACGCCTTCATCTGGAGAATACTTTATCGCATTGGATAATATATTATCGATAATTACTGCTACTTGTTTACGGTTACTGACAAGAAATACATTGTTACTGGTTTTCTTTAAATTGATTTTTTTTCTTTTTATGTCCAGTTTTCGCTCTGCTAGTACCTGAGATATAACATTATCAATCGGCATTGACTCGCAGTCTTGTAAGCTTGTTGAGTCGAGGACAATATTAAAGTCGAGTAAATCTTCAATATGTTTTTGTAAGCGAAATACGCTGTCTTTAATGATTTGAGATATTTCCTGCTGCTCGGCATTCAACTCACCGACACTATTATCGTAAAGTAGCTCAGTACCCTCTCTAATTGCAGCAAGCGGGGTTTTTAGTTCATGTGAAATATGTCGAATGAAACTTGATTTTTGTAACTCTAAGGCTTGTAAACGCGTCCGCATATTCTCTAATGCCAGTGCTATTTCTTGAATTTCGGGTGAGCCGGTTACTTTAATCTCCTGGTCAAAATCACCTTGCTGTAGGCGAAAAATCTTTTGCGTTAATATTTTTAATGGGCTGGTGATTAAAAAAATGAATATTGCCGCGATCAGTAAACTGACCGGAATAATAATTAAGCTCTGGATCATAATATCGCGAGTGGCTTGGGCGGCTTGCTTAATATTAGTGATATGCAGGGTATTTAGCTCGTTACTGCGTTGCGTAATTTGTTCATAAATTTGTGTTAGTGCATTAAATTTGCTTTGGATCGGTTTGATAATTGTGCTGTCGGTTGGTGACTTTTTTACTGCTGATGGCATGGTTTGCTCAATGAGCGTAGTGATAGTTTCAGCGTACTCAATAACTAGCTGTTGTAAGCTATGGTCTTGGCTGGTAATAATTAACTGTTTAGTCAGCTGTAGTATTTGCTGACTTTGCTCATGATAGCTTGTTGCTAAAGCTTGATCTCGCAGCACTAAATATTGTGCGGCGCTGCGTTCCATTTTTATTTGGTTACTTTTTAATAACTGCTGGCTATCTAATACTTTTGCTATATCGATAATTGCTCCCTCGCTTTGTTTAGCAAGAGTATTAACCTGTGAAGCGCCAAAAATTAACGCAATAACCAGTGGTAAAGCGACTAAGCCAAAACCTAATAAAGTTAATGATTTTATTGATAAACTCTTAATCGAAAAACTGTTATGAGTTGTTTTGATTTTTGGTACTTTTGAATTACTCACAATCTGCTGTATGGCCTTATTCTGTTGATAGTATACCAGTGTAGTGTTAGCTAAAATTAGGTAAAAAACAATGATGTCTCAATATGGAGACAGGTTGATGGTAAAGATTTTTTTATTGTAGTCTTTTGTTTTATAGGTAAATTATAAGATTTTTATGTTCCTGCTTGCCAGTAATAAATTATTAACGCTATAAATTGTAGTTAATAGGAGACACTTTTTGGTGTGGTGTTTTAAATTAATTCTTTTTAATCAACGGCTTATGTTATTGGCATGACCTGTGCTATATCCTGATTGTATGTGGCACTCGCCATGGTCGGCATATTTGTTGATGTGCTATTTAATTAATCTGAAGGATTCAAACATGAAAAATATTAGCTTAAAAAAACTATCAATTACTGTTGTTGTTGCATCACTGGCATCAAACCTTGTTTTTGCTAACAGTGATATGAATGAAGCGCTACCAAAAGTAGAGCAGCCAATGTCTTCTTTTTCTCAATTAATCACCGATTATGATGCCGATAAAAATAATACTTTAAGTGATAAAGAGTTAGCTAAAAATGAAAAATTAAGCCAAATTTTTGCTCAACTTGATGCTAATGGTGATAAAGAAATTAGCGAGCAAGAATACAACTTGTACCTAAAAACAATGAAAAATCATTAACCTAGATATTAAACTTTGCGAATTAATCGCACCATTTATTGCCGACTGTAAGCATTCGTTCCCAGCCAAACAGTCGGCCTTTTTATACTGAATTTAAGGCCCCCTCATGAATAATCAATCATCTAATGACACTCTATCTCGCTATGTTCAAATTGATAAATGGATTTTTGAAGTTAAATCTGTACGCGCAATCCGTGTTGATGATTTTGGTAAACCTTATTCAGCTATCGCTAATTTTTCCTTAAATGGTGATAGTGCTTATATCGACGGTTTACTTACCAGAGAAGATGATGATTTTACTCGTGAAGACTACCAAACATTTGTCAAGATGACTCAACAATTAGGCTTGAAAAATGTAAGTTTCGACCGTTTTAAGCAACAACGTAAAGTCTCTGATACAGTGAAAGTGCCAGCAATGAATTGCACTAAACCAGAATTAAAGTTAGTGAAAGCGTAGCAAATGAAGCTTATTTTGTTTTAGAATATTTACTTCACTTATTTGCAAGGCGTAATGATGAAGTCGGTTAAAGTTGATAGCGGTTATACCATTCCCTCAAAGATTATTTGTGTTGGGAGGAATTATGTTAATCATATCAGTGAATTAGGCAATGAAGTGCCTGATGATATGGTGATATTTCTTAAGCCTAATAGCGCCATAGGCCATCAACTACGCTCGTATCACCAAGAGACATTACATTATGAAGCCGAACTTTGTTTTCTCTATCAGCAAGGCTGTTTCTCTGCTGTTGCTATCGGTTTAGATCTTACTAAGCGGGCATTGCAGTCTCAGTTGAAAGCAAAAGGCTTGCCGTGGGAGCGTGCTAAGGCTTTCACAGATTCTGCGCTTTTTAGTCATTTTGTCACGCTAGCTACTATTGATGATGAGTTGGCACTAGAGCTATCTATTAATGGTGAGTCTCGACAAACAGGGACTGTTGCCATGATGCTGTATTCACCACAAGCGATATTAAAAGAAATACAATCTTTTATTGAATTAGAAGATGGCGATATCATTATGACAGGTACGCCAGCAGGTGTTGGTGAAGTAGTCGCTGGTGATGTTTTTGAAGGACAAGTACGAACTGGTGATAGTGTTTTAGTAAGCCAACAATGGCAAGCCATTTAGTTGTCATAGCTTATTAAAAATAAGCTATGACAATAGTTATTTATGCTTTGGGCTGTGCGATAATCAAATAAAGTTAACAACCCAAGCTCCATCTTATGAAACGTGTCATTCTCTATACCATGAGTAATTGCCCTCATTGTCAAACGGCCAAGCGCTACCTCGAAGAGAAGAATATCCCTTTTCGTTTATGTAATATTAAAACCGCGGCTGGGCAAAAAGAATTTTCTAAATTAAACTTACGCGGCGTACCTGTATTGAAAATCGGAGATCAAGTACTGAATGGTTTCAATATAAAAAACTTCAATCAACTGTATAAAGGCTACTAGAGCTATCTCTTCATGGCTGGTTAGCCTAATAATACCAATGCTACTAAGTTTCTTCCCACTCAGTAAGATTTAAAAGCTTTAGCGGCACAGGTTCATAGTTCCAGACTGAACCTAAGTACCTACATCCATGCGCAAGGCATTGATTGAAGATAAGGGTTGTTCTCGACAACTGCTCCTGCGTTGTTCTAATGACTCACACCCCTGTGAGAACCTTATCAAAACACTTGTAAGCGCTGAAGTGGGAACAAACTTAATAGGTTTGGTGCTAATTATGTTTTTGAGCAGGTAGATGATTTTTAGTCGTTTCTTGATTTTTTTTGTGCTAGCGTAAGACTAAGTTTGAATGGATTCCCACTACGGATACACTATGACAAAAGCTTTACAAGCCTGTTATGTAACTTTAATCATACTCTTGTTAAGTTTTCCTCTAACAACACTGGCGGATAAGCACGTAAATTTCATCGACATGGATCATGAGATCTATCTTGAGCCATGGTTGTCCTACCAAAAATTGATTGGTTTGCAGTTAGAAGCTAAATCTTACGATGAGTTGCATTACTTATGGTGGTTATTACGTAAAGCTCAAGCCGAAAATTTAATTTACTTTTATGATGATTTTAGCCGCTCAGTTAAGCAGGCTAACAATTTAGTGACCACAAGTACTCCTTTAGCTATTCAAGCGCGTCTAAGTTTATTTCAAGGTCTTATTGAGCGACGACAAGGAGATTATAATCGTTCTCAAGAATCACTTGCTAAAGCCTTAATACAAGCTAAGGAAGCTCAGTTAAGTAGTTTATATGTTTATGGAAAACAAGAGCTTGCCTATACAAAAACCCTGACAGAGCTATTTGAGACTTCCTTAATTGATATCCAAGAAGCTTATGTTGAAGCCTTCGCGTTGAAAGATCAGTTTTTAATCGCCTCAATAAATGAAACCTATGGTGCTATTTATGGTTATTTACAGGACTATAAAAAGTCAATTGAGTATTATCAAAGAGCACTTGAGGCTTATCAAAACTTGCAATATCCAGCACATATAGCAGAGGCTATTTATGGCTTGGCATCAACGTATCGTTACTGGGGGAAATATCAATTAGCCATAGAGTATTTTGAAAAATATCAACAGCAGATTGCTTATACTCCTAACTCAAATATTAGTTTCTTTTCTGCTTATGGCATAGGTATGACGTTGGCAGAGCAAGGTGACTGTCTTGCTGCTATTAACGTTATAGATAAGGCCTTGACCTTAAAAGGTATTGTTGACTACAACGCGGAGTTATATAAACGTAAAGCGAGTTGCTTAATTACCCTAGGCCGCTTTGAAGAAGCGGAAAAGGCACTTGATAGCGCGGCTCTAATTTTTGCTGATATTCCTGAACTTATAGGAACAAACTGGCAACTAGAAGTGCTAAAAATATCAGCTGAATTAACCCATGCTCGCGGCGAGTATGATATTGGTTATAGTATGCTTGAGCAGTATTATCGCCAGTACACTGAGCTATTATTAAAAAACTCCTCGAAAAGGTTGCTAAAAGTAAGAGCTAGCTTGGAAGTTGAGCGCCAAAAAATTGCGCAAGCATTGACAGCAGAACACCTACAAGTAGAATCACTCGAGCTAGAAAAGCAGCAAAGTAACACAACTCAAGATATTTATTTTACCGTTTTTATTACTTGCGGCAGCTTAATTGTGCTGATTGTAATTATTGCACAATACCGTAGTAATAGAAAAATGCACTTATTAACGATAAAGGATCCCTTATCTGGTTTGTTTAATCGTCGTTATATTTTTGATTATCTAGATAAGGCGGCACTAGCCGATGCATCAGAAAAAATCCAAATGTCGATTATTTTAATCGATATTGATGATTTCAAAAAAATAAATGATAAATATGGCCATCCTGTTGGTGATGATGTTATTTGTCAGGTGGCAGAAATCGGTAGTGAAATTTTTCGTCAGGATGATATTTTCGGCCGTATTGGCGGTGAAGAGTTTATGTGTATTCTACCCCGAACAGACGTTACCACTGCAAAGAAAATTGCGGAACGTTTTTTATCTGCAATTAACCAGTCTACAGTGGTCAAAGGTCATCAAGATAACGTAACTGTTAGTATTGGCATCGCGACGCTATCAGCACAATGTCGTGATATTAATCAACTCTATATCAATGCTGATCAAGCACTATATCAAGCCAAGCACTTCGGTAAAAATCAAATTAAAATTTTTTAATCCTAAATGCTCTTAGTTGCGTATATAGACAAATAGATAAATTTTGCTTAATCGCTTAATAAATTAATCCTATGACAGTAACTAGAAATTAATAATCAAGATACAAGGTCTGTTATTATTCAGCATTACACCCAAGATAAAAATTCAAGCACGTGCTTATTATGACTAGTTTTACTCAGCTCGAAATCACTGTAATTTCTCAGTTGCAAGATTACATTCATCAGCGAGGATTTCGGGCATTAATTCACTTTGAATTAGAAGGTTGTTATCAAATACCACTAGGTAAACGTATAGATTATAAAAAGGTCAACCAGAAATTACTAAGCCTTGGTGTTGATGGTGAAGTCGTTGCAGAGTATTGGAGTAACCAGTGGGAGTATGTTTCACTTTTTAATGGTCAAAGTCCATTAAAAGAAGCGCATAACCTCAAGCAAGCGCTGTACTTATTACCTAAAATTTTTGCCACCCAGGGGGTGACAAATACTTTGATCAAACCCGTAGTTTGGGCTGGCGATTACGGTAAGTTAGCCTTAGGGTGCGAAAATGTTTTTAGTGCCGATAACCGTGCTGTTCATATACCTAATGCGGTGCAAATCAACGTTAGCGTGCAAGATCTAGCAGGGAATAATTTACTGGTTGCTGGTGATTTTGCTGAACGGTTGCAGCAAGCTTTATTGCAGACAAGTTTGGCGTGCTGCTTACTATATTTACCTGAAGAAGAGGCTTTTGAGCGTTTACTGTTAAAATCAAAATATGGTTTG
This sequence comes from Colwellia sp. M166, assembly GCF_024585285.1. Classification (NCBI taxonomy): domain Bacteria; kingdom Pseudomonadati; phylum Pseudomonadota; class Gammaproteobacteria; order Alteromonadales; family Colwelliaceae; genus Colwellia; species Colwellia sp. M166. Next base: position 1,895,786 of record NZ_CP040755.1, on the reverse strand, counting down.
GCAGATGAATTATGCTCACCTGTAGATATTTCTGGTGGTCATCAAGGCAGTATTGCACTTTATCGAGATATCGGTAAGCACAATCAAAAAATGGGTATGGAGCCAGTGATTTATGATGATAAAAATAATGTTATCGTCAGTCATGAGAATTGGCATAAAACAGCGCGTATAGAACACAGGCTTGGCGCATCGAGTGAGCATTATAATCCTTACTTGAATGTTATTTATACTTTATTAAATGTCATTGACACTATTGATGAGATAAAACATGACCAGCCATCAGCGCAGGAGCTAAGTAACCAATTGCCTCGCTCGCTCTATGATCAGCAAACTGAACAGGGGGCAATAACATTGTTTGCTAATAATAACTGGTTCAGCGAAAGCATAGATAGAACTCTGAACAGGGTACAAACTGATACTGACATGGCAGCAGAATTAAGCATTGGCCAACAAGTAAAACAAAATTATTTAACACAATTTCAACAGCCTAGTATTATTATTTAATACAGCTAAAGTTGAAATGAAATTCAGATCACAATAATAGCTAGTGAAAAGTAGATGATAAAGCAATTAAATACGCCAACACTTGATGGCAACTCGGTAGCAGAAAAGCGACAAGAGCTCATCGCATATTTTAAAAATACGTGGTCGACTTATCAGTCCTTATTTTCCTTGATTAACCACGACGATGCTTATTTTCTCCGTCCTGAGCCTTTACGGCACCCGTTGGTGTTTTACTTTGGCCATACTGCAACCTTTTATGTCAATAAACTTATTCTTGGTAAATATATCAAGCAACGCATTAACAGTAGGTTAGAAGCTATTTGTGCCGTTGGTGTTGATGAAATGAGCTGGGATGATCTTGATAGTGAGCATTATGACTGGCCCAGTGTTGATGAGGTGCGTGATTACCGACAAGAAGTTTATCACTTAGTATTAAGCTTGATTGAAACTATGGAGTTGAGTTTACCGATAACGCAAGACTCACTAGCTTGGATTATTTTAATGGGTTGTGAACACGAACGGATTCACCTTGAAACCTCATCAGTTATCATGCGCATGCTACCGCTGAACTTGTTAAGTGCCGATGAACAATGGCAACCTTGTTTACAGTCAACCGCTGCGCCTGAAAATGCATTAGTACCAGTAAGAGCACGTAACTTAACATTAGGTAAAAAGCCTCAAGATAATACCTATGGTTGGGATAATGAATATGGCCAGCAGGTAGTTGACATCGATGATTTTAGTGCTGCTAAATATTTAGTCTCGAATCAAGAGTATCTTGGCTTTGTCGAGGCTGGTGGTTATCAGTTAACAGAGTTTTGGTGTCAAGAAGGACAAGCATGGTTAGCGTTTACCAAAGCGGCTATGCCTAAATTTTGGCGTCAACATGACGGTAAATACTATCAGCGAAATTTACTCCACGAAATGCCATTACCGTTAGATTGGCCAGTAGAAGTAAATTGCTTGGAAGCTAAGGCATTTTGTCAATGGCGACAAGCGAGTACAACTGGCTTTATCCGCTTACCTACCGAAGCTGAATGGTACTGTCTTCGCGATCATGTCAGTGGTGATCAACACCAATGGCCAGAAGTGCCAGGTAATATTGATTTAGCCTATAATGCGTCATCATGTCCGGTAAATCGTCATCAGCAAGGTGATTTTTTTGATGTTATCGGTAATGTTTGGCAGTGGACTGAGTCAGCGATTGATGGTTTTGAAGGTTTTAGCGTCCATCCATTGTACGATGATTTTTCTACGCCGACCTTTGATGGTAAACATAACTTGATCAAAGGTGGCTCTTGGATCTCAACTGGAAATGAAACCTTAGCGGCTTCGCGCTACGCTTTTCGTCGACATTTTTATCAACATGCCGGCTTTAGATATATCGAGAGTAAAGACTCTGCATTGCCAGAGGTAGCGTTTAATAAGTTTGAAACTAGTCAAGATATTTGCCAACAACTTGCTTGCTACTTTGGTCAGGAGTTATTGGGTTATGAGAACTACGGACAGCAAATAGCAAAACAGGTGGTAAATTTAATTGTCAGCCAAGGTTTAATGACTGAACGTTTACTTAATTTAGGTTGCAGTGTTGGCCGAGTGGCATTTGAGCTTAGTCAGTATTTTCAACATATAGATGCTGTTGATTTTTCGGCTCGCACTATTCAACATGGTGTGCAATTACAAACGGGTGCTAGTGTGCGCTATACCAGCACCATTGAAGGTGAAATTTGTCAATACCATGAAGTTACATTGGCAGATTTCGTCGAACAAGTTAAGGGCGAGCGGATATTATTTAGCCAAGGCGATGGAGGTAATCTAAAACAGCACTTTAATCACTACGATGTGGTTTTAGTTCAGCATGCACTAGAGCAAAGCTATGATCCTAAACGTTTATTATCGAATGCGGTTAGTCGACTTAACCCGTCAGGCTTATTGATCGTTATTTCTGATTACTATTATCAAGCAAAGATAACAGAAAAAAGTAAATGGCTGAGCGGTATAAAAGTTAATGGTGAAAATTTATCTGGCTTTGATGCTTTGAACCAGCAACTTAGCAGCGATTTTGACTTGGTTAGTCAGCAAGAACTCTCTCGTGTATTAGCTGATTCAGTACGTAGCTTTAATTTATCACACTGCCAGCTTACGGCATGGCGAGCAAAATAGCTTATGCCGAAATATTTATTGCCCAAGCATATTGCTTATACTCGAGGTTTGGCAGATCACATCAAATTTAATTTCAGTGATTCGACTGCGCACGCTTTGACTTATGAGCAATTATGCGCATTCTCAGTGGATGAGCTGAATAGCATACTGCTAAGTTACTCTCCGGTACAAGGTGATGTATTGCTGCGCCAATTAATTATTAATTTTCATCAAGGGTTAAATTGTCATCGCCAAACACTTGAGGCTGATAATGCGGTAACTTTCTGTGGAGCACAAGAAGCATTGTCGGCGGTTTATCAAGCGTTGTTAGATGCTGATGATGAAATTATCGTACTGACACCGAGTTACCCATCTTTGGTTACTATGGCAAAAACCATGGGCGTGGTTGTTAAAGAAATAGCACTGTGTGCTGATAATCATTGGCAAGTTCATATTGAAGATTTTAGCCGCTTGATGACGGAAAAAACTCGTTTGATCGTCCTTAACTCACCACATAATCCAACCGGTAGCATTATTGATAGTGCATTGGCTGAGCAAGTATTACAACTGGCTGAGCAATATCAATGCTATTTATTGAGTGATGATGTATCCCAAGCCAGTAATTACCATGATTTAGCCTTGGCTCATCGCTATCTTGATTACTCAAAAAGTATCATTGTTGGTGTTATGTCAAAAAGCTTAGGCTTAGCCGGTGTGCGCATTGGTTGGGCAGTAACACCCGATGACACTTTACTGAATAGTTTACTGGCAATTAAAGCCATGAGCTCTATTTGTTGCTCAAAAATAGATGAAAATTTAGCCAGCATAGCACTACAATATAGCCATGAAATTATAGCGACTAACAATGTTATTATTCGCGATAATATTGCTTTGTTTTCTGCTTTTATCAACCGCTATAAGCAAGCATTCAGTTGGCATCCACCGCAAGCGGGCATATTAGCGTTAGTTGAAGTTAAAAATATTGCTTCTATGATGGCTTGGTCAAATAGGCTGGTAAAAAAAAAACCGGTATATTAGCCTTGCCAAGTGAGTTGTTCGGCTTGCAGGGAAATTATTTTCGTTTAGGTTTAGGACAAAAAAGCTTTGCTCAAACACTGGCGATATTCGAGCATTATGTTAATCAGCAGATAAAAAGTGAGTAAAGTAGCTTAAGCCAAACTGGGGTTAAGTATATTAAAGCACGTAGAAAAACATCATGAAAAAGTGACAAAGAGCGGCCATAAAAACAAATAAGTGCCAAATAGCATGGCTATATTGTTTATTCTTTCTGATATAAAAAATCGTCCCTAAACCATAAATAATACCGCCTAAGGCGAGTAAGAATATCCCCTCAGCAGCAAGCTTAACATTGAGCTTATCAATAAATATTAAAGAAATTAAGCCCAAGCCAAGATAGGTAGCTAATGACAATTTTTTATACTTATTGCCAAATTTAATTTTAAAAGCAATGCCTGACAGAGCAAGGCCCCAGATAATGCTCAATATTATATAGCCAACGTCATCAGCTAATGTAACTAGCATCAGTGGTGTGTATGTACCGGCAATTAATAAATAAATTGCGCAATGATCAAGTAGCTTAAATATTCTTTTGGCTTTGTCATGTAATAAAGCATGATAAAGGGTTGAAGCGCTAAACAGTAAAACTAAACTAGCGCCATAGATACTAAAACTGATCACTTTAGTGATATCAGCTTGTAACCAAGCTAAAGTAACTAAAAGCGTTAAGCCGGCAACACTAAGTAATGCTGCTAATCCGTGACTGATCGCATTGATAATTTCTTCTGCTAAGCCGTAGTCTTGAGTTTGCACCTTAAGATTCCTATTTCAGTGTACATGTGTACGCTGTTTATGGTAGCAAACTGTGCATTAGAATACTAGAGGTCTGACCTTTGTACTTTGGTAAGCTGACCTAGCAGGAGTCTAGGTCAATCAGTTTCTGTGAGTAAACTTTTGCAGCTATAGAATTGCTTTAGCAATGGCTTGCTGGGGAATAATAAAAGAAGTGTTGCATTGGGAATACGGTAGTGAATATTAGCCACTGAAGCTAATAGCTAGCCTTGATGATGGTTTATTCCTAAAGTAGAAATAATTTTTGCGTTTATAAAACGGTGAGATTTTACCGGATATAAACGCAAATAAGGGCACGCTAACTGTGTTTGTATGATTACAAGGCGAGATCAATAACCATTTCACGTAATTCATCTTTGGAGATCGAGTTATCATGATTTTTATCAAAACGATTAAAAATGGTTTCACACATACGAATGCCTTTGTCTTGCAATAAGCAGTCAATCAATTCTACGAATTCACTTCTATTGATTACGCCATCTTTGTCTTCATCAAAAACTTCAAATAGTTCATCAACCCACTGATTTAATTCCATCAGTTATCCTCTTTTTGGCGAAATATATCTACTGCTGACTTTATCGTTATTTGCAGCATATGTGAATGATTAATTATGTTATTTGGCGTAAATATAGCTTTTTACAGCCTAACACGAGTTTTTTGCTAGCTAAGGCTTTAGTTAGCTGATATTTAACGGTATCAACACTGATGATAAAAGTAGCTATTCACCACTACATCATAGGCTTAGCAAGGTTAACTTTAACAAAAAAAGACTTAGTATAATTTATCAATAGCTTGCGTTATTTCAATTAGTTAGCTACTAAAACAAGTCGATTCTAAATAGTTTAAAAATAAATGTAATAAATTTGTAAATGTTGAGACTAAGCAATCAATGTTTTAAAAGGAGGATAAAATGAAAATAGCTTGGAAAAATTTATTTACCACGAGTTTATTTATTTCAGTAGCGGGGCTCAGCCATAGTAGCCTTGCTGAAAGTGCTTTAAATCAACAACTCACCTTAGAAAGTTGCCATGTAAAAGGCATTCGTCAACAAGTGCAGTGCGGCACTTTAGTCGTGCCAGAAAATTATGCAAAAGCCGATGGTGCAAAAATTAATATTAATTTTGTTGTATTACCGGCGATAGATAATAGCAAAGAAAAACAGCCGCTAATGTTTTTAGCTGGTGGGCCAGGTCAAGCTGCAACAGAGCTTTCTGGGCAAATCTATACCGGCTTTAACGAGATTAGAAAAACCCGTGATTTATTATTGATTGATCAGCGAGGCACGGGTAAATCGCATCCGTTACAATGCGAAGAACCGTTAGACATTGACCCCTACACCAGTATTCCTGAAGACTTTTCAGTAACAGATATCGAAGAATGCTTATCGCAACTTAGTGGTGACCTTAGCCAATATACCTCAGAAAACTCTATTCGAGATTTCGACGCAGTTCGTCAAGCTTTAGGTCACGAACAGGTGCATATCTATGGCGGCTCTTATGGTACACGTGCGGGCTTGGTTTATATGCGCATGTTTCCAACATCAATAAAAAGTGTCGTGCTTGATAGTGTTGGTCCTATTGAAGTACCTATTGGCTTATTTGGGAAAAGTGCAGAGCAATCTTTTGTTAAATTACTTAACAATTGTCAAAATGATGATAAGTGTGCCAAACAATATCCTGACTTGGCAAAAGAGTTTGCCAAGGTCAGTGCTAAGTTGTCACTTGCGCCTGTGACAGTAAACATTGCGCACCCCAGACTCGGTACTGATATTGAATTTACCATCAGTAAAGAAAAGTTTATCTCAACCATACAAATGCAATTGTATTCCATGCAAACACGTAGTTTGGTACCGCTGTTAATTCATCAGGCTTATTTAGGTGATTATAAGCCGTTGGCGGGGCTTATTGCTCAAGGCGAAGGTGGCATGGGTATCTATATTGGTTTGCACTTTAATATTGTTTGTAATGAAGATTTTCCTAAAATCACTGGTAGTATGAGAGCCGCAGATGCCGAAAATAACTTTGCGAAAGGCATGAGTTTAGACATGGTTGGTAAAGCTTGTGCTGCTTGGCCAAAGTATCAACCCAGTGCTAATTTTTATCAGACAGTAACGGCCGATATTCCAACACTGATCATGTCAGGTGCTTTAGATCCTGTTACGCCAGCAAGTAATGGCGAAAAATCCGATAAAAATTTACCGAATAGCCATCATATTATTGCTAAAAATAATGCTCATATTGTTGCTTCAACAACTTGTGGCATCAGCATTGTAAATGAATTTTTAGCGCTACAAACACCAAAAGATCTTGATGAATCGTGCTTAGCAGACATTCCTGATGAATCATTTATGCTGGGCTTAAATGGTGGAGCAGCACCGGTAACTACGCCAGTAAAAGTAAAGGAATAGATAATGATTGAAGTTAATAATTTACATAAAAGTTTTGTCAGCAAGAAAAACACTGTTAAAGCGCTAGATGGCTTATCATTTACCGCAAAAGATGGCGAAATTACCGGCATATTAGGCCCAAACGGTGCCGGAAAAACCACTTGTTTACGCACACTCTATGGCTTACTACGTGCTGATGAAGGTTACGCCACTATTGACGGTATTAAAGTCACTGAAGAACCGATTAAAGCGAGAAAATTATTAGGTATTTTTCCTGATAAATTTGGCTTATACGAGCGGTTAACCGCTTATGAACAAATTGATTATTTTGCCAGTATTCATGGTATGAAAGGCGCCAATAAACATGCAGCTATTGAGCAAATTCTCAATGATCTTGAGATGACTGAGTTAGCGCATCGTAAAACAGTAGGTTTTTCTCAGGGGCAGCGCATGAAAGTGACACTAGCCCAAGCGTTGGTACATCAACCAAAAAACTTTGTTTTGGATGAACCAACACGTGGTTTAGACGTGATGAGCACACGAATTTTGCGTAATCATTTAGCTAAATTCAAAGCAAAAGGCCACTGCATTTTATTTTCCTCACATGTTATGCAAGAAGTGGCAGCACTTTGTGATCGCGTGATTATTGTCTCTAATGGCAAGTTAGCTGCGCAAGGAACACCACAAGAATTATGTGATCTAGCCGGAGAGAAGTTATTGGAAGAAGCCTTCGTTAAATTGATCGGCTCAGATGAAGGAGTAGCGGCATGATGCAATTACAAGCCTTAATGGTAAAAGAGTTTAAAGAAGCCTTTCGTGATCGACGTGCGTTAATGGTGGCAATGAGCATGGCGTTATTAATGCCAGTGATGATCATGGTGATGTTAAAAGTAGCCATTAAAGAGGCGGTTGATAACCCTGCGGTATATGTGAAATATACCGGTGAGCAACATGCCCCCAAGCTTATCAAAGCGTTGCAAGATGAAAATATTCTCTCTTTTGCTGATGTACCTGAAGATGAAGAACGTAACTGGAATGAGCGCAATATTGCGCTCTCCATTCCTGATACTTTTGTTGCTGATATGGCGGCAGGTAAACCGATAGAGCTAACCTTACGAGCCGATTATAACGAGAAGTCGTTATCGTCACCTATTCGTCGCATTAAAGACATTATTAGAGAGCACTCACTCACCATTGGCTATAAGCGCTTATTGGTGCGTGGGGTTGATATCAAGTTGCTGCAACCGATCAAACTGCTTGAACAAGATACCTCTTTACCAAGTAGTAATGCGGTAATGATCTCATTAATTTTAGGTGTTTATCTCATGATGGCAGCATTTATGTCGGGTTTACCGGTTGCTATTGACTCTAGTGCCGGTGAGCGTGAACGTAATGTGCTGGAAATGTTACTGTGCCAGCCGGTAAGTACCTTAAAAATAGTGCTTGCTAAACTCAGTTGTGCCAGCTCTATTGCGATTATCTCTATTATTTTAATGTTGGTGTTAACTTCGGTTGCGATGAACTTTGTTGATCTGACAAAAATAGGTGCCACTTTCAGTATTGATGCCAGTACTTTTGCGATTTTATTATTGCTGTTAGTGCCTATTTGCTTCCTTGCTGCTTCATTACAGCTTCTGTTTGCCTTTCAGGCGAAGAGTTTTAAAGAGGCGCAATCAACGGTAACTATGTTGATTATGGCACCAAGCTTTATTCCTTTTGCACTGATGATGATGGATGATAAACCTGCTTGGGTTGAATGGTTGCCGATTTCCGGCCAATCATTATTAATGGAAGATGTTTTTAAAGGTTTACCTATCGATTGGAGTGCCTTGTTATTTACCAGTGTTGCTACCATCGTCTTAACAGTGGCGTTAGTGTTAATTTTGGCAAAACGTTTAACCTCTGAAAAAGTAGTGATGTCGTTAAGTTAGCAATAGTGAATGAATGCTAGGATTGAATAAAATGAATAACTCAGTAGAATTGAGCGACTCAAAAAAGACTGTTTTTAAAACAGCTCAACATCAACTGGGTTATTCATTGAGCAATCAAAAACTATTTATCAAATGGGTTTCTGAACATGAGAAACTGTTACGTCATATTATTAATGGCTTTGAAGCTAAACCTGCGATTCAAGAAGAGCTATTTCAAGAAATAGCATTAAATATTTGGCAAGCATTACCAAGCTTTAGAGCTGATGCTGCGGTTAAAACTTTCATTGCACGTATCGCCCATAACGTATTAGCAACACATGTTGCTAAGGCGGTAAAAACAGTGAAAACAGAGTCAGAGCAAGAATTATCGCCTCTTCAAGATGAACAGCAATGCCAGCAACCTAACCCTTATCAGTCATTAGATCAACAACAAAGGCAACAGCGACTTGCTCAAGCTATTCGTCGTTTAACACTTGAACAGCAACAAGTGATCACTTTGGCACTAGAAGGCATGAGTTATCAAGAAATAGCTGATGTGTTAGCGATTACAGTAAATTTAGTCGGCGTAAGGTTACAACGAGCAAAAACTGCGTTAATGCAGTTATTGGAGGCCGTATGAGCGAAGAGAATGATAAAATTAAGATGGCAACTGAAAGTGAGCAAATACAAGACAAACTTGAGTCTACAACACTGATTATGCGAAAAAAAGACAGCCGCCCTGAATCAAATAAAGTGCTTGATGATACCTGGGCTGAATTAACACAAGATTGGCAAGCACAACCAACAGCTAAAACGGATATTGCCACTTTGGTCAAGCGCACCCGTCGTAGAACTTATGGTGCGAAACTTTGTTTTGTCTTAAATATCCTCGCCACTTTAGCAATCTTTATTGCCTTTTTTTATGGTATTTATCAGGGTGAATGGGGCGAGCCAGTTAATATTTATCTCGGCTTTGGTAGCTTATTGTCAGTTGCTTTTGTTTATTTTGAAATGAAAGTTCGTGTAGCGGCGTGGTCACAGTTATGTGACAGTCCTGAAAAGGCAATTGATAATGCTATTAGCAGTTGTGAATCGTCAATGAAATATATGAGGATTACCCAAATTTCGTTATTACCTTTTCTGCCGCTAGTTAATTGGTTTATTTATACGCTAGCTCAAACCAGTACTAAAGCCGTTTTACCGGCTTACCTTATTGCAAATGGCTTGATGTTTGTTGTCTATATTGTTGTCGATTATTTATACCGAAAACGTAAGAAAGAGCATCAGCAACTTGTGAAAGTTAAATTAGCATAAAGAACGGTTAATTTAAAATAAGTAGCATTTAATTTTGATATTCAGCTATATGTCGTTTTAAATTTGTTGTTTTTGCTTTTTTTAGAACGTATATTGGTTTTAATTGTTGATTTAAGCTGATAATAAAACTTATTTCACTCACTTTTACGACTATTTGATTGCAAAATGAACTAAAAGAGCGGGGTTTTACCGTGTACAAGCTTTACAAGTTCAGGCAAAATATGCCGCAATTAATTTTGCATTAACGCCAACCAAAGTCTTGCTATTGGCAGACTACTTGAGGATATAACATGTTTACACGTGATATGAATATTGCTGATTTTGATCCAGAACTTTATCAAGCAATGAGTAATGAAGTTGTTCGCCAAGAAGAACACATTGAACTTATTGCTTCTGAAAACTACTGTAGCCCACGTGTACTTGAAGCTCAAGGCTCACAACTAACCAATAAATATGCTGAGGGCTACCCTGGCAAACGTTATTACGGTGGTTGTGAATATGTTGATGTTGCTGAGCAACTAGCGATTGACCGTGCAAAAGAATTATTTGGTGCAACTTACGCTAACGTACAACCACACGCAGGCTCACAAGCAAACGCAGCCGTTTTCCAAGCGTTAGTATCGCCTGGCGGCAAAGTGCTCGGTATGAGCTTGGCTCACGGTGGTCACTTAACACATGGTTCGCATGTCAACTTTTCTGGTAAGTCATATGAAGCGATTCAATATGGTTTACACCCTGAAACGGGCGATATTGATTATGTTGAATTAGAACGTTTAGCATTAGAGCATAAACCAGAAATGATCATTGGTGGTTTTTCTGCATTCTCTGGCATAGTTGACTGGGCTCGTATGCGTGAAATCGCCGATAAAGTTGATGCCTACTTCTTCGTTGATATGGCGCACGTTGCCGGTTTAGTTGCTGCAGGTTTATACCCAAATCCAGTGCCACACGCACACGTAGTATCGACAACAACTCATAAAACATTAGCAGGCCCACGTGGTGGTTTAATTGTTTCTGGTTGTGACGACGCAGCAATTTACAAAAAATTAGACAGTGCGGTATTTCCTGGTGGCCAAGGTGGCCCATTAATGCACATTATCGCGGCGAAAGCGGTAGCATTTAAAGAAGCGTTAGCACCGGAATTTAAAGTTTACCAACAAAACGTGTTAGATAATGCCAAAGCTATGGTGGCAGTGTTACAAGAGCGTGGTTATAAAGTTGTGTCAAATGGCACTGAAAACCATTTATTACTACTTGATCTAATTGATAAAGACATTACCGGTAAAGATGCTGATGCAGCATTAGGTCGTGCTCATATCACCGTTAATAAAAACTCTGTACCAAATGACCCACGTTCACCGTTTGTAACGTCTGGCTTACGTTTAGGTACCCCAGCGATTACGCGTCGTGGCTTTGGTGTTGAAGAAACTCAAATGATCACGGGTTGGATTTGTGATATTTTAGACGATATTAACAATGACGCTGTGATTGCTAAAGTGCAAGCAGGTGTAAGTGAACTTTGTGCACGTTTTCCTGTTTATAAGTAATTCGTTATAACAAAGTGAATAAATCACGACTTCTTTACTAAACGTAAGGCAAGTCATAAAAAATGGCCACAGTAGTGGCCATTTTTTATTTAACGGTTTAATACCAATTTTACTAAGTTTCTGAGTGGGAACAAACTTAATAAACTTGGTATAAATTCGCTTTAATGGCAAGATTTTTAGCTTAATGAATGATTTTCAATTAAAATAGCGAGATTAAATTCTCACGACTGTGGAACTAATCCATGTATTGCCCTTTTTGTTCAGCCACCGATACTAAAGTTATCGACTCTCGTTTAGTTTCTGATGGTCATCAAGTCCGCCGTCGTCGCGAATGTTTAGCGTGCCATGAAAGGTATACTACCTTTGAAAGTGCTGAGTTAGTGATGCCGCGCATTATAAAACGTGATGGTTCTCGTGAACCTTTCAACGAAGATAAAATGCGCAGTGGCTTATTACGAGCCTTAGAAAAAAGACCGGTTAGCACCGAAGAAATGGAATTGTCGATTAATAAACTTAAATCGCAACTACGAGCTACTGGTGAGCGGGAAGTATCGAGTGAAATGTTGGGAACTATTATTATGAAGCAACTAAAAAGCTTAGATAAAGTTGCTTATATTCGTTTTGCTTCAGTTTATCGTTCGTTTGAAGATATCAAAGAATTTGGTGAAGAAATTGCCCGTTTAGGCGATGATGACTAACGAGTTAAACATAATTAGGCTTAACCTCGAGTGCAATAATGAGTGATTTTTCTTTAGCAGATTATAAGTTTATGCAAGGTGCCATTAATTTGGCAAAGCGTGGCCACTTTACCACTTCGCCTAACCCACGGGTTGGTTGCGTGATCGTGCTCAATGATGAAATTGTCGGCGAAGGTTATCATCAAAAAGCTGGGCAGGGGCATGCTGAAGTTCATGCGTTAAAACAAGCGGGCAACAAGGCGAAGGGCGCTACTGCCTATGTTACATTAGAGCCTTGTAGTCATTATGGTTTAACACCACCGTGTGCAGAAGCGTTAATTAAAGCGCAAGTAGGCCATGTTATTGCCGCTATGGTGGATCCTAATCCGAAAGTATCGGGCCGCGGCCTTGAACTTTTAAATGCTGCAGGTATAACGACACAATTTGGGCTACTTGAGCAAGATGCCCGGGCTTTAAATCCGGGCTTTATTCAATTAATGACCACTAAACTGCCTTATGTTCGCGTTAAGCTTGCCGCAAGCCTTGATGGTAAAACCGCAATGGCCAGCGGTGAAAGTCAATGGATAACCTCGAGTGAAGCGCGCACTGATGTGCAACGCCTAAGAGCGCAAAGTTGTGCGGTTGTTTGTGGCGCCGATTCGGTCATTTTTGATGCTGCCAAGATGACTGTACGTTGGCATGACTTAGGTGAGTTAAAAAATAGCTATGCACAAGCCGATGTTAGACAACCTGTGCGTATTATTATTGATGGCAAAAACCGCTTAACACCTGATCTCGCTATCTTCCAAAGCGAGAGTAAAATATTATTAATTCGACATACTATTGAAAATGACCTAACTTGGCCTCATTTCGTAGAACAAGTGCCTATGGTTAAGGCGAAAAATAGTGATCATATTGATCTTCGTGCATTATTGGCTTATTTAGCTAAACAAGGTTTGAACGATATTTTAATTGAGTCAGGTGCTCAGTTAGCTGGCGCATTTATTAGCGAAAATTTAGTTGACGAATTAGTACTTTACCAAGCGCCTAAACTTATGGGCGCTGACGGAAAAAGCTTAGTTAATATGCCCGACGTTAAGCAGTTATCAGCAGCGAAAAATCTTGATGTTACCGATATTCGCATGATAGGCAAAGATATTAGATTAACGGCAAAATTTAGTCGTTAATATCGATAGGCTGACAAGAGTATTCTTTTCAGTATAAACAGATAAATAAGTGACGAGATAAACAATGTTTACAGGGATCATAGAAGCCGTAGGGCGTTTGAGAGCAATTAATACCTCCGGTGGTGGCGCACGCGTTACTATTGATACTGCAACATTAGACTTGTCAGATGTTAAATTAGGCGACTCAATTGCCACTAATGGCATTTGCTTAACGGTTGTTGCGATAGACAGTGCTAGCTTTAGCGCTGATGTTTCGAGTGAAACATTAGCACGCACAGCTTTAGCTTATTATCAAATAGGTGATAGCGTTAATCTTGAAAAAGCCATGCTACCAACCACGCGTTTTGGCGGCCATATGGTTTCAGGGCATGTTGATTCGGTGAGTGAAATTACCAGCATTGAGCATCAAGGTAATAGTATTGATTACTGGCTGACTATGCCAACAGAACTAGCCGCCTATATTGCCGAAAAAGGTTCAATTACTATTGATGGTACAAGCTTAACCGTTAACAGCTTAACAGCAGATAAGTTTCGTTTAACGATTGTGCCACATACCACACAACAAACTATTATCAATCAATATCAAGTGGGCACTAAAGTTAACCTAGAAGTTGATTTAATCGCCCGATACATTGAAAGATTACTTACCAAGCAAACAGCTGACAAGCCAGAAGCTTCAGGTGTTACACACGCGTTATTAGCGCGCAGTGGTTTTATTAAATAAAGAGGTTGTCATGAATTTAAACACGCCACAAGAGATTATCGACGATATAGCTCAAGGTAAAATGGTCATCCTAATGGATGACGAAGATCGCGAAAATGAAGGTGACTTCATTATGGCAGCAGAAAAAGTTACGCCAGAAGCGATTAACTTTATGGCAACTCATGGCCGTGGCCTTATTTGTATGCCAATGTCAGCAGAACGCTGTGAATTGTTAAAATTACCTTTGATGGTTGATAAAAATGACGCACAATTTACCACTAACTTTACGGTTTCTATTGAAGCTGCTGAAGGTGTTACCACAGGTATTTCTGCTGCTGATCGAGCGACAACCGTATTAGCGGCAGTCGGCAAGGATGCTGATCATAACTCGATCGTACAACCAGGCCATATTTTCCCGCTGATTGCTAAAGATGGTGGTGTTTTAAATCGTGCTGGCCATACTGAAGCAAGTGTTGATTTAGCACGTTTAGCTGGTCTTGAAGCGGCCGCTGTTATTGTTGAAATACTCAATGAAGACGGCACCATGGCGCGTCGTCCTGATCTTGAAGTTATTGCTGAAAAACACGGCGTTAAAATGGGCACTATTGCCGATTTAATTGAATACCGTAATGCTAACGAAACCACCATTGAACGTGTTTCTCAATGTAAGCTACCAACCGCGTTTGGTGATTTTGATCTTACGGTATTTAAAGACACTATTGACGGCCAAGCACATTTTGCCTTAACGAAAGGTGAAATTAATCCAGAAGAGCCCACTTTAGTGCGTGTACACTTAGAAAACACCTTTAGAGATTTATTATTTAGTCAACGCGAAAGTGTCGCTAAATGGCCAATGGCTGATGCGTTAGAAAAAATTGCCAAAGAAGGCGGTGTGTTAGTCCTATTAGGCAAACATGAGTCACCTATGGAGCTTATTGCGCAAGTACAAAAATATGCAAAATTAGACGCCGGTGGAGCTGTTAAAGAAGTTAAACGTCATGTTGGCTCTCGCAACGTTGGTGTTGGCTCACAAATTTTAGCTAATCTAGGAGTCAGTAAAATGCGTTTATTAAGCTCACAGACTAAATATCATTCACTTTCAGGCTTTGGTCTAGAAGTGGTTGAGTATATTGCTGATTAAAAACGGTTTTGTTAAGCGAAATCAACGTACTTGTTATTCAATTGAGTGCGTTGTAATTACTTATCACTAGAATAACTTTTAGCAGCTCAATAAAAAAGCTATTTGATTAAATTCAAATAGCTTTTTTATTATCTTTGAATATGTTTTAAAGGTTTAATTTAAAGCGGTAAACTGCTTTATCTTCTCAAGTATACCTTCACTATCCAAACCAAGCTCTTGGTGAATTTCAGCCTGTGTGCCGTGCTTAATAAAACTATCAGGTAGTCCTATATTGAGGATCTTTTTCGCTATACCTTGGCTTAAAATAAACTCATTAACACCCGAGCCTGCACCACCGGCAATGGCATTATCTTCAACGGTGACGATACAGTCGTGGTTAGCACATAATGTTTTGATGATATCTTGGTCTAACGGTTTAACGAAACGCATATCAACTAACGTGGCATTAATATCTTCTGCGGCTATTTTCGCTTGGCTCAGTGTTGTACCAAAGTTAAGTATCGCCACTTTAGTGGTTGTAGTGCTGTCATCTATTGCACGTATGGTATTAGCTTTACCAAGCTCAATAGTTTCATTGAGTGTAGGTAATTCAGCACCATTGCCACAGCCGCGTGGGTAACGTACAGCAGCTGGGGTAGTTAATTGATAGCCCGTGTTGAGCATTAATTGGCATTCACGCTCATCAGATGGCGCCATAATCGTTAAGTTAGGTATGCAACGCATAAAGCTTAAATCAAATGAACCTTGATGTGTAGGGCCATCAGCACCAACAATACCGGCGCGATCAATAGCAAACAAAACCGGTAAGTTTTGAATAGCAACATCATGAATAAATTGGTCATAGCCACGCTGTAAAAAGCTTGAGTAAATAGCGACAACAGGCTTGCGTCCACCAATAGCTAAACCGGCAGCAAAGGTTACCGCATGTTGTTCGGCAATAGCGACATCAAAATATTGTTCTGGAAAGCGCTGGCTAAATTGCACCATACCAGAGCCTTCTCGCATGGCTGGAGTGATCGCGGCTAGTTTACTGTCTTGCTCGGCTGTTTTGCAGAGCCAATCGCCGAATATGGCTGAATAGCTTGGCAAGCTTGGTGCACTTTTAGGTAATGTTGTTTCTGTGTGATCAAACTTAGGTACAGCATGATACTTGATTGGATCTTGCTCAGCCTGTTGATAACCTTTACCTTTTTTAGTGGCAATATGTAATAACTGAGGGCCTTTTAGGTTGCGCATATTGGAAATAGTATTTACTAAACCGTTAACATCATGACCATCAATAGGGCCAATATAATTAAAGCCCAATTCTTCGAAGAAAGTACTTGGCACTACCATGCCTTTTAAGTGCTCTTCAGCGCGACTAGCAAGTTCTTTAATAGGAGGAATGTTTTTAAGTATCCGCTTACTACCTTCACGAATGCCGGTATATATGCTGCCTGAAAGTAGTTTTGCTAAATGATTATTTAAAGCGCCAACATTTTCTGAAATCGACATTTCATTATCATTTAATATGACGAGCATATCTTTATTGATATCACCGGCATGATTTAATGCTTCAAATGCCATACCCGCAGTCATAGCACCATCACCAATAACGGCAACCACTTTACGGTTTTTCGCTTCTTGCTCTGCAGCAACCGCCAAACCTAAAGCAGCAGAAATTGAAGTGCTTGAATGTCCGACACTCAGCACGTCATATTCGCTTTCTTCGCGCCATGGGAAAGGGTGTAAACCATCTTTTTGACGAATAGTGTGCAGTTGATCGCGACGACCAGTCAATATTTTATGTGGATAGGCTTGATGGCCTACATCCCAAATTAAGTGATCAAATGGTGTGTTATAAACATAATGTAAGGCAACCGTTAGCTCAATAGTGCCTAGCCCTGAAGCAAAGTGGCCACTACTTTTACTGACTGAGTTTAAGAGGTAACGCCTTAATTCTTCACTGGCTTGCGTTAATTTATTTTTATTTATTTTTCGCAAATCTTCAGGCCTGTCAATATTGGCCAGTAAAGGATATTCAGTTAGGTTTATAGTCATATTATTCAATTAAATTTTTTATATTAATGTTTGCGACTAACAATGAAAGTCGCAAAATCGGACAAGCTCTGGGTATTGTAAGGCAAAGTGCTTAAAGCTTGAAGCGCTTGTTGATATAAGTTTTCTGCTTTCTCTTGTGCGCCAGATAAACCCAACAGTGCAGGGTAGGTACTTTTGTTAGCAGCAAGGTCAGAGCCTGTTGGTTTGCCTAACTCTTCTTCCGTTGATGTGATATCGATAATATCATCTCGCACTTGGTAAGCTAAACCAATTAATTTAGCATATTGTACTAATTGTTTTTTATCATTTTCTGTCGCTTGTTGACTGCATTCAGCAGCCATCATAACCGATGCCTCAAGTAAAGCGCCGGTTTTTAAAGAATGTAAGTGCTCTAATTCTGCAAGTGTAATGCTTTTATCTGTGCCAGCTAAATCTAACGCTTGACCGCCACACATACCTTGATAACCTGCGGCATTGACTAAGTAACGTAATAAAATAATACGTTTACTAGTAACAGCTTCAGAGAAATCATGATTGGCAATAATATCAAAAGCTAAGGTTTGTAAACTATCACCAGCGAGAATAGCGGTCGCTTCATCAAAGGCTTTGTGACAAGTCGGTTGACCACGACGTAAGTCATCGTCATCCATTGCCGGTAGGTCATCGTGCAATAAGGAATAGGCATGAATGCACTCAATTGCTGCGGCAACACCGTCAATGTCATGTTGCTCAGCAGCTAAAGCTTCGCCGGTAATATAGGCTAAGTAGGGACGCATACGCTTACCACCAATGAGTAAACCATAACGCATAGCAGCCAATAGTTTTTCATCATTGCGCGCTAAGCTGTCAAGTTTAGCAGTTAAATAAGTGTCAATACGCGCTTGCACATTATCAAGGTTTTTAAGTTTAGTCACTGCTGATAGTCTCGTCAGTATTGAATGGTGATAATTGGCTTTGGCCATTTTTTTCTAGCAAAATATTAATTTGCTGCTCAGCACTTTTTAGCTTTTCTTGATTATGTTGACTTAGGTGCAAACCGCGCTCAAATAAAGCCATTGACTCTTCAAGAGCAAGATCGCCTTGCTCTAAATTTTGCACTATGGTGTCTAATTCATCTAATGATTCTTCAAAGCTTAAATTTTCAATTTTTTTTCTGGCCATGGACTTTTTTAGCGTGATATGAACTCTAGGCGCAAACTTACCTTAGCTGGCGCGCTGGGTCAATTAATGATGAATTTAAGCTGAAGAGTAAAATATTGACATTATCTTCTTAAGTTATTGACAATAAGAGCGATAATAGTCGTAATACGAAAAATATTAGTATTCGCGAAACATCAATTCATCAGGTATTATCAACACAGCGGATATATTCAAGAAAATTTACCGGAGGCATTTGTGGATTTAGCAACGTTAATAGGCATAGTCGGGGCTATAAGTTTACTGATTATGGCAATGTTACTCGCTGGTGACATTAGCATGTTTGCCGATGTGCAATCAGTGATCATTGTATTTGGCGGCTCAATCTTTGTTGTTTTAGCAAATTACAATTTAGGTCAGTTTTTCGGTATTGGGAAAATTGTCGCTAAATCTTTCATGTTTAAATTGGAGAGACCTGAAGAGTTAATCGAGAGAGCAGTTGAAATGGCTGACGCTGCACGTAAAGGCGGTTTTTTAGCGCTAGAAGAGGCTGAAATATCTAATGCTTTTATGCAAAAGGGTGTTGATATGCTAGTTGATGGCCATGATGCCGATGTTGTGCGAGCTACCATGCAGAAGGATATTGATCTGACAACAGAGCGTCATGAGTCAGGTTCTAACATGATGATGGCATTAGCCGATGTTGCTCCAGCTATGGGGATGATTGGTACTCTGATTGGTCTAGTGGCGATGTTATCAAATATGGATGATCCCAAGGCCATTGGTCCAGCTATGGCGGTGGCACTACTAACCACATTATATGGTGCCTTTTTAGCCAACGTTATTGCCATTCCCATCGCCAATAAATTAAAATTACGCATGGCAGAAGAGAAACTGAATCAAGAGTTAGTGCTTGATGCCGTATTAGGAATTCAGGATGGGCAAAATCCGCGGGTAATTGAGGGCTTGTTGAAGAACTATCTTGCTGAAGGTAAGCGAGCTGTGGATACCACCGAAGAATAGCGGGAGTTAATTATGGCAGATAAATGTAAGTGTCCACCTCCAGGGCTACCGGCATGGATGGGAACATTCGCCGACTTAATGTCGCTATTGATGTGTTTTTTCGTCTTGCTTTTATCATTTTCTGAAATGGATGTCTTAAAGTTCAAGCAAATTGCGGGTTCAATGAAATTTGCTTTTGGTGTACAGAATAAAATTGAAGTTAAAGATATTCCCAAAGGTACCAGTATTATTGCTCAGGAGTTTCGTCCAGGTAAACCTGAGCCAACACCGATTGAAGTTATTCAACAGCAAACCATGGAAATGACCCAGCAAATGTTGGAATTTCAAGCCGGTGATGAAACCTCTGCGGGTGGTCGTCAAGAGCAACGTGGTACTGAACGTGGCGGACAATCACAAAGTACTGCTGATGAAATGTCAGCACAAGCCATGCAAAAAGCGAAAGATGACTTAGAGCAAGCCTCACAAGAACAAGTTAATGAGTTAGTAAAGAAAATTGCTGAACAAATGGAGCAGCAAATTCAAGATGGTGCTATTGAGTTAGAGTCTTTAGGGCAGCAAGTTATCATTCGTATTCGTGAAAATGGTTCCTTTCCTTCTGGTTCGGCCTTTTTACAACCGCAGTTTAAGCCGATCATGCGTGAAATAGGTTTACTCTTGAACACAGTGCCAGGTGAAATAATGATATCGGGTAATACTGATAATCAAGGTATAAATTCAGAATTGTTCACTTCTAATTGGGATTTATCCAGTAAACGTGCGGTGGCAATTGCCCATGAAATTATCAAAGTACCTGGCTTTGATCAATCTCGTTTATTGGTTGTAGGACATGCGGATACTCGACCCTTAGTGCCGAATACGAATAGATTTAATCGTCGTCGAAACCGTCGTGTAGAAATTGCTATTAACCAAGGTAAAGCGAAGGAAACGGCTCCTATTTCAATTAGCCAATAATAAATGTTGCTGATTATTAATTAACCTTTAAGGGGTACAAACGCTGTACTCCTTTTTTATTTTTATAGCCATACTACCTCAAGATGCGAACTTCAGCTGAATCTAGCAGTGTCATGGGTATATAGTCTTATACCAATTTGATTAAATTTTTTCTCAATTCAGAGCGCTTCTCTTATGTGCAAAAACAAGGCGAATTTGTTTCGGTTTAGTCACTCTAAATCAAATAAATTTAACGAAGCTAGTGAATATCGAGAAAGCTCCCAGAGCTCGATTTTAAAAGGTTTACCTGCTGCGTTATTGATTTTGACAAGGTGCTCACAAGGATGTGAGTCATTAGAACAACGCTGGAGCAGTTGTCGAGAATAACCCTTATCTTCAATCAATACCTTGCCTGCATCTAGGTACTTAGGTTCAGTCTGGAACTATGAACCTGTGCCGCTAAGCCTTTAAATTCTCGCTGAGTGCGAAAGAACTTAATCAATTTGGTATTAATTATATCAAGCCTAGCTCTGGTGCTTAGTCGCTGGCGAAATTGCATCTTGTAGTATAACGGGTATATAATGCGCGCCATTCTAAGTGTGAGTATTATAGTTAAATGAAATTTATTGTTAAGTTGCAGGCTGAAATTACCATTAAAAGCCGTCCGGTGCGTAAACGTTTTACTAAGATATTAGAGTCGAGCGTTAAAAATGTTTTACGTCGTGTTGATGAAGAAGTGACAACGCGAATGAACTGGGACAATATTGAAGTTAATACTAAAAATAACACAGCAGAAAATCGTTCAAAATTAATTGAAGCATTAAAGTGTATCCCCGGCATTCCGCAGTTTCTTGAAGTGCAACAGACAACATTTACTGATTTACATGATATCTTTGAGAAAACCTTAGCGGTTCATGCTGAAAATATCGAGAACAAAACTTTTTGTGTTCGAGTTAAACGTACAGGTACACATGACTTTAATTCGATCAAGGTAGAGCAATACGTTGGTGGTGGCTTAAATCAACACGTTGAATCAGCTCGGGTTAAATTGACCAAACCTGATGTCACTGTATATTTAGAAATTAAAAACGAAAACTTATTTATTGTTACCGAGCGTCATACCGGTCTAGGTGGCTTCCCAATTGCGACTCAAGAAGATGTATTATCGTTAATGTCTGGTGGTTTTGACTCGGGTGTTGCCAGCTATCAAATGATCAGGAAAGGTGCACGTACACATTATTGTTTCTTCAATTTAGGTGGCGCAGCACATGAAGTAGGCGTAAAACAAGTGAGTCACTACTTATGGAATAAGTATGGCGCCTCACATCGTGTGAAATTTTTTGCTGTTGACTTCGAACCTGTTGTCGCCGAAATATTAGAAAATATTGAAAATGGACAAATGGGCGTTGTGCTTAAACGTATGATGATGCGTGCTGCTGCTCAAGTGGCGGAAAAAATGGGTATTCAGGCCTTAGTAACCGGGGAAGCACTAGGACAAGTCTCAAGTCAAACGCTGACTAATCTTAATGTAATTGATCGCGTAACAGAAACTTTGATCCTGCGTCCTTTAACCGCTTACGATAAACAAGACATTATTAATATTGCTCGTACCATTGGCACCGAAGATTTTGCCAAAACTATTCCGGAATACTGTGGTGTTATTTCTAAAAAACCAACAGTTAAAGCGATATTATCAAAAGTAGAAGCTGAAGAAGAAAACTTCGACTTTGCTATTTTAGATAAAGTGGTTGCTGAAACGCGTGTTTTTGATATTAGAGATATCGGTAATGAAAGCGAAGCAGAAATTCATGCTGTTGATACCTTAGATAATATACCTGAAAACTCAGTGGTGTTAGATATTCGTAGTCCAGATGAAGAAGATGAAAACCCGTTAGCACTCGACGGTGTTGAAATTATGCACTTACCTTTCTATAAACTCGCAACGCAATTTGGCGACTTAGACAAGTCTAAAGACTACTTGCTTTACTGCGACCAAGGTGTGATGAGTAAACTACAAGCCTTGTATTTATTAGGCACAGGCTTTACTAATGTGAAAGTTTATCGTCCATAAGTCAGGCTGATCGCCTTAAATACCAACAAGCCTTTAAACACTAGCTGTTTAAAGGCTTTTTTAATGCAAGCACGAGTTTTTACTTTACCTCTAGTGCTCTTACTTGTTGAATTAATTTTTCATGTTCGGGGACCGAAATGCCTATTTTTTTAGCCGTATTGGCTATGTAGCCGTTGATATAGTCAATTTCAGTTTTACGTTTTTTTAAAATATCGCTTCGCATTGAAGAACAATTTTTCGCTGTTTTTTCTGCCACATCCAACACTTGATTTTTTAAGTCTTCGAAAGAAAATATAATATCTTCCTTGTTGGCAACGCTGATGATTTCAGCCAGTAACTTATCGATTATTATGCTGTATTTTTGCTGCAACAACTGACCATTTTCAATATTATCAATGGCAGTGAGCGGGTTGATCACACAATTAATTGCCAACTTTAACCATTGTTTCTCTTTAATATGATGGCTTAATGTCAGCGATGGTAGTGCTGTGGCTAAAGCTTTTACAACTTGCGCTTGCTTTTTTTGTTGAATGCTTCCATAGATTAATCCTAAATCATTATGTCCTAAGCCCGTATGTTGAACATGAAATGGCTGAATGATTTTACTGCCATGAGTTGTGAGTAATGTGTAGCAAGCTTGTGATAAATCGGGCAGCTGATTGAAATCTACCATACCGTTGTGACAATAAATGACTATGGCATTGACATCAATACGATTTTTCAAGGATGCGATCGCTTCTACAACATGATAAGACTTAACACAGCAGAGAATTAATTCTGCATGCCGTAATATTTGATTATTTGCCGGTATTAATGCTTTGCTGCTGGTGTTGTCGTCAATATCGGTAAACTTAGTTGCTTGTGGAACAGACGTTATACGGGCAGAACAAAGGAGGCTGACATGATTGTTTAGGTTTTGTGCTAAACGATGATACCAAAGTAAACCTATTGCACCTTGTCCGATAACCGTAATATTCATCGTTACAGTCTTCTACTTGATCTATTGCGGTACATTAAAATTGACCACCTTATAATAGCAAACAATGCAATACCGATTAAATCAGAGATAAAATCACTCAACTGTGCGCTGCGAAAACCGAGATAATATTGTCCTATCTCGGTCAATGCGCCATAAAACGCTATGGTTAACATGGTATTAAATAGTGGCAGTTTTAAAATACTATGTAGCACCCAAGTTAAGCAAAAAAAGCTAATAATGTGACCAATAGAGTCTATTTCTGTACTGCGAAATACCACGCGTCTAAAATCAGGAGAACTAAAATAGAGACAGAAAAATAGTAGCGCAATAATGGCGAGAATTGATAAGTGATAGCGACTTTTCATTAAGATGTTAGTTATTGTATTGCACGAAGTTAGATGCTATTCATCATATCAGGGCTAAGTAATGAAAACTATCATTGTTAATTTTGTTAAGGGACTTCTGTAGTGATTAAGTGCTTAATTTATATCTTCTGTATTGGTATTAATGAGAGATATTGATAATATATCGTCAATGTTTGTTAGATAGAGAATTATAATGCCTTCAATGGATATCGTTTCCGAAATTAATTTGGAAGAAGTAAAAAATGCGACTGAAAATGCCGTTCGTGAATTGGCCACTCGTTTCGATTTTCGTGGTACCAATGCTAGTTTTGAGTGGAAAAGCCCTGCGGTAACAATGAAAGGGGACTCTGACGCTCAGTTAAAACAAATGGCTGAAATGTTACGTGGACAATTAGTGAAAAGAAAAGTGGATGCTAAAGCATTAACTTTAGGTAGCGTTGAAAGTTCAGGCAGAAACTTCAACCAAGTCGCGACCTTCAAAGAAGGTATTGAACAGCCGGTTGCTAAAAAAGTTGTTAAACTTATAAAAGACAGTAAGTTAAAAGTGCAGGCGTCTATTCAAGGTGAACAAGTACGTGTGACAGGTAAAAAGCGTGATGACTTGCAAGCGGTGATGCAATTACTAAGAGAAACAGACTTAGAGCAGTCATTTCAATTTAATAACTTTAAAGATTAATATCTGTAGTTATATAATCTGCATTTTTGAGAGCAGAGGCTGTGGCCTCTTTTTTCCTATCTATCAATCATGCTTAATAGGCAGTGACATAACCAACTGTATACTGATTGTAATTTGAGCAGTAATTAAACCTTTACGCTGTAAATATTCATTAAAACAGCTTTGATGACGGTTTTTACTAATAAGAGCTGTTTTTTTGTCAGTAGTTTAAGTAAATTAAGCTTCATTGAAATAATAATAAGATGGTTTTAAATGGCTGCTTCTAGAGGTGCGTTCAGTTCTCGTATAGGTTTTATCATGGCTGCTGCGGGTTCTGCTGTAGGGTTAGGTAATATATGGGGTTTTCCAACACAAACAGCAAGTAATGGTGGTGCAGCTTTTGTGCTTGTCTACTTAGTACTTGCCTTCTGTCTAGCGTATCCTGCTTTTATGGCCGAATTGCTTATCGGGCGATACGGTCAAGCTAATGCGGTAACGTCACTACAAAAAATTTCCCGTAATATCTTCCATAAACGCTTTGCTTTTATTGTCGGTTTTGGCGGTATTATTTGTGCAGCTCTAATCTTAAGTTTCTATGGCATTTTAGCCGGTTGGATGATGTCGTATGCGGTAGAACCTTTTACTCGCATAATCGGCATGGAATCAACAGCTGACTGGGTAATAACGCAGTCATTGCCGCGTAACCTATTGTTTTGTGCTTTATTTATGTTTCTCACTATTTTTATTATTCGTCGTGGTGTAGAAGACGGTATTGAAAAGTGGTCGAAGCGCCTTATGCCCGTGCTGATTTTCTTACTTATTGGTTTGATCTCTTACGTCATGACCTTAAAAGGCGCTAGAGAAGGTGTTAGTGCTTATTTAAACCCAGATATTAGTCGTGTATTAGAGCCTGATTTATTGATTAGTGCATTAGGACAAGCATTTTTCTCTCTGTCGTTAGGTACCAGTGTTATGGTGATATACGGCTCGTATATTTCCAAGAAAGAAAACCTTGTGACTTTAGGTGCGCAAGTAACCTTAATTGATGTCTCAATTGCTTTTTTAGCAGGCTTATTAATTATTCCATCAATGTATGTGGCGCAAGCCCAAGGAGTCGCTATTTTTGCTGAAGATGGTAGTTTAATTTCAGGTTCAAGCTTAGTGTTTACGGTGTTACCGAGTTTATTTAATAGCATGGGCAATATCGGCTTATATGTCGCGTTAGCATTTTTTATTTTGATGTCAGTTGCTGCACTAACGTCTTCTATTTCCATGTTAGAAGGACCGGTTTCTTATGCTGTTGAGCGCCATAACTTGCAGCGTAAAAAAGTCACCACTTATATTGGTATTGGTATTTTTATGTTAAGCGCTATTATTATTGCTAACATTAGTTTTATGCTCGACTTTGTCGCGATATTAGCCACCCAATATGGTCAGCCAATTATTGCCATGCTGTGTTGTGTTTTTGTTGGCTGGATTTGGTTTCGTAATGATATTTTAACTGAGCTAAAACAAGGTAATGATATGGTTGAGCATTCATTGTTTTGGAAGATTTGGCCTTGGTATACTAAATTTGTTTGTCCAACGGCAATTGCTATCGTGTTCTGGCATTCACTGTAAGCGAATAAAGTTACAGTTTAGTCATTGAAAAGGCAGCTATTTAGCTGCCTTTTTGTTTGATATGTCGACTTAGCGTACTGATACAATGTTGTGCTTTAGCGGAGCAACATTAAAGTGTGGGCCATGGTTGTTGCCAAGGTGGTGTTAGTTTATTGATGACATCAAGCGTTGATGGGGTATTAAAAACACTGCCATTACTCGGCGCCAAGCAATATTGGTATTGTTGCTTGTTCAAACTAAAACTTAAGGCAAAGGCATGCAAATAACCTCGGTCAGCATTCACAGCATTGTTGTAAAGCGCATCGCCAAGTATAGGAACGCCAATGCTATTCAATGCCACTCTAAT
The DNA here is from genome assembly GCF_024585285.1 of Colwellia sp. M166. Taxonomy (NCBI): domain Bacteria; kingdom Pseudomonadati; phylum Pseudomonadota; class Gammaproteobacteria; order Alteromonadales; family Colwelliaceae; genus Colwellia; species Colwellia sp. M166. Next base: position 1,869,240 of record NZ_CP040755.1, on the reverse strand, counting down.
TTGATGGGTTTTACCTGAATGAGGTTTGATTAAGTAAAGTCGCTGCTTTGGGGCAAGGGTGTAAGAAAAAAACTGACTAACAGCTGGATTGTCCATCGTTCGTAGCAATTTCCACATGCCTCTACGGCTCTTTTCCATATCACCTTTAATAATACCTTGCTTTTTCTTCGGCTTACCTTCTGCAATCGCAAGGTAGTACTTCTGTATTTGGTGTTGTTGAAACTGTTGCTGAAACGTTCTTGCTGTCGCACTATTCTTAGCGACAAGTATTAACCCCGATGTCATTTTGTCTAAACGATGAACAGGATAAAGTTCAGTTAAACCATATTGTGACTTGAGTTGTGTTTTTATCTGCGAAAAAAAACCGCAGCCAATATTACCTTCATCATGAAAACTGAGGCCATGTGGTTTATCAATGACGAGAAAGTCGTCCTGATGATCGATAATTGTTAGCGCTTGTTCAATCATTAAAAGCTTAGCCCAATAAATACATAAGTCACAAGGGTAATGGCCGCGCCCACTAAAGCATAAGGTAATTGTGTTTTTACATGCTCAAAGTGATCACAACCACTGGCAATAGATGCCACAACCGTAGTATCTGAAATTGGCGAGGCGTGGTCACCAAAAATGCCACCGCCAAGGACGGCAGCGACTAAAAACTCAATAGGCAAACCACTTTGTTGAGCAATCGGAACGGCAATCGGAATCAGGATAGCAAAGGTTCCCCATGAGGTTCCAGTCGCAAAGGCCATAACAGCCGCAGCAATAAATAAAATGGGCGCCATTAAAAATAACGGCACTTCAATATTAATTAATTGGCTAACATAAACGCCGGTACCAAGCGCTTTTATCGCATCACCAAAAGCAAATGATAATACCAGAATGGCAACGGCTGGCGACATGTACTTAATACCCGTGATCATGGCGTTAAAAATTTGGGGAAAAGGCATTAGCTTGTGACGACTAATTAACAACACTAATAATATTAAAGCACTGACAACTGACCAGAATACTGAGAAAGCACCTGAGCCACGACGTATATCTCCATCACCAGTGTACCAAAGTAAAATAAAGGTGATTAATAATAGCGTTAACATAGGTAACCACATAATCCGGGCTGGAGCAACATGGTCGACTGCTGTTTGCTGTGTTTCTTGCACTAATGATTCAGCGTACTTCAAAGGGCCAAAAACTTTACCGCTATAAGCCGTGTAGTAAGCCAAAATAACCGCAACGATGGCATAAATGTTATAGCCAATAGTACCAATTAATATCCCAACAGGATCGCTGAAAGAATAGCCATCAAGCAGGCCTAAAATATAAGCGCCCCAACCGTTTACTAAAAATAAAATACTTACTGGTGCGCAGGTTGAATCAACTATGTAAGCTAAGCGTGCTCGGCTAAGTTTGTGATGATCGAATAGCTTTTGGCTCGCCATACCGGCGGTAAACATGCTGAGATTAGTGTCGGTAAAAATGCTGGTACCGATAATGGTTGGTAGCATACTGGCTTGTCGACTATTTTTTACTAAATTTAGTGAAGCTAAATGGTTAATAAAACCATTTACTGCTCCAGATAAATTCATCAGCGTTACTAGTGCGCCAATTAATAAGCTGAAACTGATAATATAAATATTACCTAGCGAGTTAAATACGCCAGCAATACCAAGCACTGTCGCGGTTAAACTTTCAACAGGTTGCCCATTTGCAATCATTAAATAACAAAGCGCTACACCACAAAAAAGAGCGAACAGTGCGTTTTTTCGCCAAATAGCAATGATAATAGCAACAAGTGGAGGGAGTAAGCTGAAGATGCTGTCTTGCATAGGAAACCTATATTATTATTTTAAGTAGGATTATCTGGGCTTTTAACGACAACTTAAAAGCTCAAAGCGCTTAACTTTACCGTAAGCCCAAGTAATAAGGAACTGTATTAGTCGCAAACACGAAGAGAAGCAGGTTAAGATAAAAGAAATAAACTACTTTTAAGTCGGGTCAACTTTATATAATTAAAGCAATATTGATGACAAACAGAGATAAATACCGTGAAATCACCTATATTTTATCAGTGTAAGGTAGCGAATTTAAAGCGAGTTTTAACTGCTGACACCTTTGCTTATACTTTATTTGTTTGACCTAGCTGATATTTACATAATAATAAATCATGGTAGGCATTGAAAATTCAGCTTTCACCCTTAAATAACAGTTACTCACTGGCGTAAAACATCAGGAATCATTTTGACATTATCATTAAACGAATATATCGCGGCTTTTGCTCAAGAAAAGCATATCACTTCTTTGAGCCAGTTTGGTCGGGGTATAGAGCGTGAAGCGCTGCGAGTTTTACCAGAAGGTCGCTTATCGGAACGACCACACAGTGAGCGCTTAGGTGCTGCGTTAACGCACCCTAATATAACCACTGATTATTCAGAAACCTTGCTGGAGTTTATTACCCCAGTGAGCCATAGCCCTGAAACTGCTATTGCGCAATTAGAAGATGTGCAAAAATTTACCTTAAGCCAGCTTGATGGCGAGCTATTATGGCCTATGAGTATGCCGTGCTTTGTTGATGATGATGATAAAATACCACTCGCGCAGTTCGGTAAATCTAATATTGGCAAAATGAAAACGGTTTATCGTCAAGGTTTGAAAAATCGCTATGGCAGTATGATGCAAGTTATTTCAGGTATTCATTTTAACTTTTCCTTTCCACAAAGCTTTTTTCAATCGTTGCAAACTATTGAGCAAAATACCGATGCGTTAGATGATTATATTTCGGATAAATATTTTGCATTATTAAGAAACTACAAACGCTTTTGTTGGCTTATCCCATACTTGTATGGCAGTTCACCTGCTATTTGTGGATCGTTTTTAAAAAATAAACCGACAGATTTACCGTTTAAAAGAACCGATAAAGGTTATATGTACTTGGAATATGCGACTTCGCTACGAATGAGTGATTTGGGTTATACCAATAGTGAACAGTCGTCTTTACAGATTTGTTATAACAACTTATCCGGTTACTTAGATGGCGTGAGAAGTGCGATAAACTTACCATCGAAAAAATTTGAAAAAATAGGCCTTAAAGTTAATGGTAAGTACCAGCAACTGAATAGTAATGTTTTACAAATAGAAAATGAACTATATGCACCGGTTCGTCCTAAATGTGTTGCCAAAGCCGGCGAAAAACCATCGCAAGCGTTAAAAAATCGTGGCGTTGAATATGTTGAAGTTAGAGCGTTAGATGTGAATCCTTTTTCTGCTACCGGGATTAATGTTGAACAAATTCGATTTTTAGATACGTTTCTTACTTTCTGTATGCTCGAAGATAGCCCGAGACTTAGCTGTGAAGAACAAGGTATTAGTGAAGAGAACATGGATGCTATTGTGATCCGCGGCCGCGATCCTAAGTTGCTGTTACGTGATAATGCTGAGGATAAATCTGTACAGCAATGGGGTGGTGAAATTTTTGCTAAAATGACTGATATTGCCACTTTATTGGATCAAGCCAATGAAAGTCAGCTTTACAGTAAAGTTTTAGCGGCTGAAGCGGCAAAGATTAATGATAGTAGTTTAACGCCGTCGGCAAAAATTCTCGCGGGTGTTGTTAATAACAATCAATCGTTAACAAAATCAGCCCTAAGCAAAGCAACTGATTATCGCCAACAGCTTTTGGCTCAGGACTACCAAGAATTTAGTGATGAATATTTCACCAATACGGTGGCAGAGTCATTACAAAAGCAATCTGACATTGAGCTAAGCGATACGTTAGACTTTGATGCATTTTTGCAAGACTATTTTGCCTAATTAATCTTTTAAGGTAATAGAGTGAGTATTTGCTAGTATTTAGTAAACACTAAGCAAAAAAAAGCGCGTTAGGGCAACGCGCTGCAAATAATAAGAAAGCAGTCCAGGGAGGTTTTGCTTTCAAGTTATCTGACCGGTATTTGTTTTTATAGTTCATTTTTTATGCGGTTTTTTTATTCTCATAAATTATAATTTTACTTTTGTTATGACTTTAATGGCAATTAGCCTTCAGATAAGTGATTTTCTGGTCTTTAAAAACCTTAAATTTATTAGCGCAACAAAAGAAATTCTTGTAAAAAAAAGCCCATTTATTTAATAATAAATGGGCTTTACAATATAAAACACTACAGGGGAACAACTCTCTCACATACTATGAGTACAGAGAGTAAAATTAGTTCCCAGCACAGTAATATATTTTTATCTATTTGAAGGAAATACACTCTCTGAGATGCTGTGAGTATTAATTAATATCCGTTTTGTCACAATAGTCCGTGATTGGAGTAGTACTTTCATTTTAATCGTAGCGAAACTTTGGTGATTGAGTTGGGCGTAAATAGAGTAAACATTGCGATAAAATGTGTAATAAATTACGACTTTAACCTGAAAATTTGTAAATATTCTGGCATGATATTGCTACTCAAAATTAACTGACGGCGTCCATGACTTTTTTTAAAACCCTTATTATTTCAATGTTAATTTGCTTAACGTTATCGAGTTGTGCAACCAGTCCTCCGAAAAACCCTGAAAATTTATGTGAAATTTTTCGTGAACATCGAAGTTGGTATTTTGCTGCCAAAGAGGTGCGAGAACGTTGGGGAGTGCCAATTCATGTGCCAATGAGTATGATGTATCAAGAAAGCTCATTTAAAGCTGGCGCATTACCACCTAAGGACTATTTGCTAGGGTTTATTCCTTGGGGACGTGTTAGTAGTGCTTATGGCTATTCACAAGCAAAAACTATGACTTGGAAAGATTACGTTAGAGAAACAGGTAACTCTGGAGCCGATCGTGATGACTTTGAAGATGCTATCGACTTTATGGGTTGGTTTATTTTTAAAACTCAAAAAATTAATAAAGTCTCTAAATGGGATGCCTACGGGCAGTATTTAAACTACCACGAAGGTTGGGGTGGCTTTAAACGTAAAAGTTATAAGAAAAAGGCTTGGTTGGTCAAGGTAGCTCGCAAAGTTGATAATAGAGCTAAACGTTATAGTAGTCAGCTGAAAAGTTGCGAAGAAGAATTAAATCATGGTTGGTTGTGGCGGTTGTTTTTTGGTGACTAATGAAGGTAAGCAAGAGGTAAATAAATTTTAGCCTCTTGCTCTTCCCAATATTGGCCACTACTTATTTGTTTTCGCTGTAAGTTTCACTTAACGCAGCAGTCGAAAACTATTATAGCTAGTAGCTGATATTGATATTTTATTTTGCTTACTAACGGTATTGTGAGAATAGCTATCCTCATGTTTATGTCTTCTGTGCCAAGGCTAGCTATATTGCAAGTACTTTTCTCTAGCACTAACCCTCTTATTTTGTAAATTCAGGTCAGTTTTAAAAGCATATTAACTGGAAGAGAAATACTTCTAAATAGTTCACTCCCAGTAAGGGATATCGCCAAAATATTCGGTAAAGTAATCAATAAAGGCTCTCACTTTTGGGGCAAGTAGCCTAGAGCTAGGATAAACAGCCCAAATGGCGGTATTAGTAGCAATAGGATATTCGCTCAGTATTTGTATGAGTTCGCCATTTTGCAGGTGTTTATAAACACTCCATTTAGAGCTGATGGTAATACCTAAACCATTAATACAAGCATCTCTTACAGCTTCCCCATTATCGGTTCTTAAAGCGCCTTTAACCTTAATATTTACTTGTCCTTTTGGCGTATGAAACGGCCAGTCATCCAAGCCGATTAAGGTAATGCATTGATGAGAATTTAGCGCTTCTGGAGATTTAGGCTCGCCATTTTTAGCTAAATAGGTTGGTGATGAGCATAATATTCTACTATCTGGAGCTAACTTTCGTGCAATTAAACTCGAATCCTTCAATGCAGAGTTGCGAATGGCGATATCAAAGCCACCTTCAACTAGATCAACAATAGTATCAGAAAGCTTTAAATCAACATGTAAATCAGGGTATAAGGCTAGAAAACTTGTTAACGCAGGCAGTATATGCATTCGTCCAAAAGAAGCTGGCGCTGCAACACGTAGTGTTCCTCTGGGAAATGCGTTACCCGCACCAACTGAAGCTCGTGCTGCTTCAATACTTGAGATCACATCTTCAGCATGTGGAAGAAAGGCTTTGCCTTCTTCAGTAAGTGACACTTTTCGAGTGGTGCGATGAATTAACCTTACCCCCAATTCGGCTTCTAATTTATTGATGTGAGCACTAGCAACGGCTGGAGATAATCTTAATTCACTGCCCGCTAAGCTAATGTTATGAGTGGTTGCGATTCTAATAAAAAGTTTAAGATGTTGAATATTCATGATTATCAATAGAAACTATAAAGTGATTCTTTATTTAAAGCTATTATCAAATTAATTAATAGTAAATATACTTATTTTATTAAATAACGTCTATTAGTTAATGACTTAATCAAAAAGGATAAAGCTGATGAAAGCAATGATCATAAAAAGTTTTGGCGCTTCAGAAGTATTTGAAATGGCCGAGATAACAAAGCCTGAAATTAAATCGGGCCATGTTTTAGTTAATATTAAAGCAAGCAGTGTAAACACGGTAGATACTATGATACGCCTAATAGGGGATGATTTACCGCTTGCGCCACCATTACCTGCAGTATTAGGAATGGACTTTGCCGGAATCGTTGAAGCGGTAGGTACAGGTGTTACTCAGTTTTCAGTGGGAGATGAAGTTTATGGTTGTGCTGGTGGCTTAGGCGATTTACCAGGCACCTTGGCAGAGTACATAGTGGCGGATGCTAATTTAATCGCTAGAAAAGCGAAAAACTTAACCATGCGTGAAGCGGCTGCAATGCCTTTGGTAGGTATTACCGCTTATGAAGGATTAACCCGTGCAAATACCAGCAAAGGTCAAAATGTATTAGTACATGGTGGCTCAGGAGGCGTTGGACATATCGCTATTCAACTCGCTAACTACATGGGGGCTAATGTTTTTGCTACTGGTGGTGGTGATAAGCAACTAGCTTTAATTGAAGCGCTTGGTGCAACAGGCATAAATTACAAAAGCGAAACCGTTGAAGAGTACGTTGCTAAACATACCGCTGGTAATGGTTTTGATGTGATATTTGATTCTGTTGGTGGCGAAAATATGACCAATTCGTTTAACGCAGCATCGTTAAACGGCCATGTTGCTTCAACGGTTGCTATGGTGGAATTAGATTTAAGCGTAGCGCACTTTAAAGGACTTTCATTGCATGTTGTCTTTATGTTGATCCCTATGTTGCATAACTATAAACGTGAAGCCCATGCTCAGATTCTTAACACCTTAACTGAAATAGCCGAAGCTGGTGCTTTACGCCCAGTGTTAGATGAGCAAAGCTTTAGTTTAGCAGAAGCAGGTAAAGCACACGATCGTCTTGCAAGTGGCCAAGGCATGGGGAAAGTCGTGGTAGATATTTAAGGAATTATTCATGTTAGATACAACATTTGAAGATATTGCTTGGATTGCGGCGGCTAAGCCAACACGTATGCTTTACTTAGGCGATCTGCATGACGATTTACGTGAACGCCATGCAGTATTATACCAATTGAATTAATGAATACACCACTTAGCGAGAATTAAAAGCCTTATAGGCCGTGTTATTGATTTCGATAAGGGAATAAGTATTATCTTCAATCAATGCCTTGCCTCTAAAGCTTTTAAATTTCACTGAGTGGGAACAAACTTAATAAACTTGGTATTAGTTGATGATCTAGACTTTCCTCCAACACTTATTCACCTAGATTTTAGGATTGGCACTAGGCATCTTATTAGCTATTTAAACCCGTTAGAAAGCATAGGGATAAATCAGGTTGCACTTAACTTACGATTTAATCAATTGAATATTCCAGCAACATTAAACGTATTGCGGATGAAGTGCTACCTGATTTTACTACGTAACTTTACGGCATAACTTTTACTATTTTAAGGAAAAACAACATGAAAAAAATGATCCTGATCACAGGTGCAACTGACGGTATTGGCTTAGAAACAGCGAAACTTTTAGCTTCTAATGGGCATGATTTATTAATACATGGACGTAATATTGAAAAGTTAAACTCTGTAAAAAAGCTATTGACTGCAATAGCCAATGCCGGCAGAATCAACGGTTATTTAGCGGATTTATCTGTCTTTTCTGATGTAGCAAAACTTGTAAGTAATATTAAGAATGAACATAAAAATCTAGATGTACTTATCAATAACGCAGGTGTATTTAAGATAAATAACACCATGACATCTGATGGCTTAGATGTCCGATTTGTTGTTAATACTATTTCACCATATATCTTGACCCAAGAACTTTTACCTTTGCTTGGGAATTCAGGGCGAATTATCAACCTTTCTTCGGCCGCTCAAGCGCCTGTAAATATTCAAGCATTACTTGGAAAAACAAAACTGAGTGATATCGAAGCTTATGCTCAAAGCAAATTGGCCATTACTATGTGGAGCAAAGTGCTTGCCGATAAAATTGACGACAAAGGGCCAACAATTATTGCCGTTAATCCTGGATCTTTACTCGCCTCAAAAATGGTAAAAGAGGGCTTTGGTGTTGCAGGACATGATTTAAGTATAGGCGCTAAAATATTAACACGTATGGCACTAGAAGGCGGTATTTCTGAACATTCTGGTCAATATTTTGATAACGACAGTGGTCAATTTTCTCAACCACATCCAGACGGATTAAATCTAAAAAAGTCAGCTGAGGTTGTAGGAGTGATAGAGACTATTATAAATAGAAGCTAAAGTTCTATTCTACTTTTTGTTCTTTAAGTCATCATAAAATGGAGTTTATGCCTGCTTTATGCTCGAAAGCTGCACTTTGCTTGAACTAATACCAAACTTATTCGAATTGGTATAATCAGTTGTGCTGAAAATAACAGCCCCTAAAATAGCATTTTTATTAACGTCTTATTTCGCATCAACAGTGACTAGAAAATGCGTTCGAAATTTACCGCTGCTAAAGGTTCCTGAGTGGCAAAAGTTAGGGGGCCGAGATAAAATACCACTGGCAACTATAAACCATAAGCTTTTAGCGGTTATGGCGGTTTTGTTAACTAATAGTTATAATCATCTTTAGGGCAATATTAGCCTCAAATAACTGCTTGCAGGAAGTGAAACATCAGGCTTAAAGTCGTGGTGTGATTTCACACCAAGCGTAAATTTTTCATGTGCTGATGCAAATGTTGCTATTAATGTAGTTCAGCAAAAAGTGACAATAGTCAGCTTTATTTATTAACGAATTTCTGTTTATAAAATACTGCATAGTTCTTGCCAAAGTTAATATAATTGCACTATTTTTCAGCAATTCAAGCGCGAATAAGGGCTAGAAAATAAGCAAGATTTTTTTTTAAAAAAACTTCTATTTTTTTGCAAAAATCGATTGCAAAATACAAAGTCTAATCCCAACTGGGCTTGCATTTGTTATCCACAGAAATTGTGGAAACTTGATCCTTAGATCTAAAGCTGTGCATAACTTTGTTATTAACTTTCATTAGGGCTACTTATATCCACAAAGCGCATTAAAAATAGAGTGAAAGCTGTATTTCAACTAAAGCCAGTTATTAAGAACTTATTGAAAGGGAATGGTATAAAGACACGGTTGAAGCATACCGACTGTGTCTTTCTTAAAATATTTTATAAAACCTAAAACCTAGGATTCTGTGACTTCACCATCGTAAAAGTCGGGTAAAATTCTAACCGTTTTGATCATGTTGTCTTTTACTTCGATAATCTCTAGTGGGTAACCTGATATTCTAACGCTTAAGTTAGCTTCGGGTATATCTTCAAGGTATTCCAAGATCAAGCCATTGATGGTTTTTGGACCGTCAGTAGGAAAGCTCCATGTCATTTCTTTATTAACGTCACGAACCGTTGCACTACCATCAACTAAGTAGCTGCCGTCAGGTTGTATATTAACTTCATCGCTGGTTGTTGGTGTCATAGTCGTGGTGAAATCACCAACAATTTCTTCTAGAATGTCTTCTAATGTTACTAAGCCTTGAATATCACCATATTCATCAACAACCAAGCCTAGGCGTTCTTTGGCGCGTTGAAATTTCAGTAGTTGCACATTTAGTGGTGTCCCTTCGGGAATAAAGTAAATTTCACGTACAGCACGTAACAGTGTGGCTTTAGTGAATTGTCCTTTCGAGACTAGTCTTAAAGCATCGCGCATATGAACATAACCCACGACGTCGTCAATATTGTCGCGGTATAATAAAACACGGGTATGATTTGATTGTGTTAACTTTTTCTGAATACGTTTCCATTCATCATTGATATCTATGCCGACAAGCTCATTACGTGGGATCATAATATCTTCAACGGTAACATTTTCTAAATCAAGGATCCCGACTAACATATCTTGATCTCTGGATTTTAACATTGCACCTGATTCATTGACCACGGTACGTAGTTCTTCAGAGCTTAAGCTGTGTTGCTCTCGTTGTTCAGAACTAATGCCTAATATTGCTAAAATACCGTTGGTGATCCAATTGACCGCGATGACAAATGGATAGAGTAACTTTAAGAGTAAAGTGAGGATAAATGAGCTAGGAAAAGCAACTTTCTCGGGATACAGTGCTGCTAAGGTTTTTGGTGTGATCTCGGCAAAGATTAAAATCACTAAAGTGAGTAATAAACCTGAATAAAACACGCCGGCATCGCCATAAAGTCTTTGGGCAATGATACCGGTGATCAGGGTAGCAAAAATATTAACTAAGTTGTTGCCAATTAAGATCAAGCCGATTAGTTTATCGGGTTTTGCCAGTAATTTACTGACCCGCTTAGCACCACTATGATTTTGTTTTTCCAAGTGTTTTAATCGATAACGATTAATCGACATCATGCCAGTTTCAGAGCCAGAGAAATAGGCTGATATGAATATGAGAATGACGAGCACGACAAACAGCATATCGGTAGAGATGTTATCCAAAAAAGGGATCCTATATTTAGTTAATTTTTAAACCGTATCACTACACCAAATTGGAAAAGCAATACAAAGTTAACTTATACGCTAAAATTTATAATAAGAGAAATTCTTTCACAAATCGGCTACCAAAATAAGCCAAAGTTAATATGAAAGTAGCAATCACTGTCAGTATTAGTACTCGTTGACCGCGCCAACCTTGTTTAAAATGGCCCCATAGCGTCACAAAATATAGTGCGCACGCTAGCAATGATAGAATTGTTTTATGAGCATTTTCTTTGGAGATCATGCCGTCAATAAATATAAAACCTAGTATTTCGCTTAGTAATAAGAAGATGCTACCTAAGAGTAAAATGGTAAATAATTGTCGTTCGACTTGCATTAATGGGGGTAAATGGCTTACTGCTTGTAGGTTTTTACTTTTTAATTTCATATTAATGTAAGAGACTTGAAAGGCATATAAAGTCGCAATAACTAAAATACAGTAGGCAATAAGCGCCAAGGTAATGTGGCTAAGCATAGCGAGTTTATCTGTGGCAATTTCCATATTACCCATCGGAGTTATGAAAATCATACTGAGTTGCCATAGTCCGGCAAAACCGTAAACTACCGGCAAAAGTAAATTAACTTTAAAGCGTAATGCCGCCAATGAAATAACTAAGGTAATAATTAAGCTAACTAGAGAAACTACATTGGGCAGTGAGAAGTTCAGGTTATGATGTGTAAACAAAAACTGCGAACTACTTAAGGCATGAAAAATTATTGCCAAACAGGCAAAAATCAGTGTAACAATTAAATTGGGCCCTTTAGGGTGAAATAAACGCGATAAAATTGACAGCGTCGCGATGCTATAGCACACAAAAGCTGTAAAAGAACTGATACTTGAAAATTCCACAAAGCGCTCCGAAAAAATAAAAACTGTTCATAACACGGTTGGTTAATGTTGCGATTCTAGCAGAATACCTACTAGACTCCATAACTATTGTTTAGTTTATATCAACAGTTTACGTAACGGTTTAATAGCTAAAAAGGCTAATATTCCTGTACAAGTTAAACCAAACCAATAGGGTAGTAATTCATGACTGTGTTGCATTTGTTGACTGATGTCGATATTAAAGTTTTCCAAGCCCCAGTCTAGTAACAAACCAAAACTAACCGCCGAAATACTGATACCTAAAAGGTATTTTATTAATACGACACTACCCATTTCACTTTTGATAACACCTAAAGTTGATATATTAGTTGCCGGACCTGCCATCATAAAGACCAATGCGGTACCCGGTGATATACCCGCCATAATAAAGCCTGTGGCGACAGGTGTAGAGGCTGTCGCACAAATGTACATTGGGATCGACAGCGCAATCATGACTAGCATAGCTTGTAGGCCACTACCATAGCTTAATAAAAAAGAGCTTGGGACGAAGGTGCGTACAACGGTTGCAAACAACAAGCCAATGACTAGCCAGCCTATTAAGTCATCAATTAATTGTGTCGTACTATAACGAATGCCACTCAGAGTCTTTGTGATAATGCTATTGTTTTCTTGTTTCACTGTAGGTGTACAACAAGCGCTACTGGTTGGCTTAATTTTTTCTGTTGCTACTAATGCCTTACTACTAACACAACAATTTGTTGTTTTTGCTTTATTAGTATTAGCGTCGATCTTTTCTTCATTGTTAGAGGTTGCAACGAGCATGCCGGTAAATATTGCCGAGAATATTGCGCTGATAGGTCGATAAATAGCGAAAATAGGCCCTAATAAAGCATAGGATACCGATACTGAGTCTATACCCGTTTCAGGTGTCGCCACTAAAAATGCGGAAGTGGCAGGAGCCGATGCACCAGAGCGCCGTAGTTCAGTGGCAACAGGGATCACGCCACATGAGCATAGAGGTAATGGTGCGCCGATAAAGGCTGCTTTAATAATGGCTTTATTTCCCTGTCCTAAATGTCGGCTTAAAATTTTAGTTGGCACCCAAGCTTTCATTAGTCCTGCAATGAGTATACCGAGTAATAGCCAAGGACTTGCTTCTACACTGAGTTGTAATAAATTTTCAAAAAATAGTATGATGGTACTCACACTTGATCCAAAAGTGATGACATTAACGACAGTTTATCATAAAACTTTTTGCTATTATTGATCTGCATACTGGCTTTTTTCTTTATCAATCATTGTAAGATTAAATATCGTCATTATCTTAAAAGCATAACTTCTACTTTCGCTAATTAATTGTACGGGTATAATAGAGTTAATTTTTTGCGCAAAGTTAATATTTGAGTCCTTTATGTTTGAAAATCTTTCCGATCGTTTAACGAAAACACTAAAAAATATCAGTGGCCGTGGTCGCCTAACTGAAGACAATATAAAAGATACTTTACGTGAAGTGCGAATGGCATTGCTCGAAGCTGATGTTGCTTTGCCTGTTATTCGTGATTTTATTGCCAAAGTTAAAGCAAGTGCTGTTGGTCAAGATGTCTCGAAAAGTTTAACACCCGGGCAAGTTTTCGTAAAAATAGTTCAAAAAGAACTCGAAGCAGCTATGGGTGATGTTAACGAAGCACTTGATCTAAAAGCAGCACCGCCAGCTGTGGTATTGATGGCCGGTTTGCAAGGGGCAGGTAAAACCACCTCAGTAGCAAAATTGGCCAAATTTTTAACCACACGTGAAAAGAAAAAAGTGTTAGTGGTTAGTGCCGATGTTTATCGTCCGGCGGCGATTAAACAGCTTGAAACCTTAGCAAAAGAAATTGATGTTGGTTTTTTCCCGAGTGATATTAAGCAAAAGCCGATTGATATTGCTACAGCCGCGATTGATCACGCAAAGAAAAACTTTTTTGATGTGTTAATTGTTGATACCGCCGGTCGTTTACATATTGATGGCGATATGATGGCTGAAATCCAACAGCTACATGCGGCAATCAATCCTATTGAAACACTATTCACTGTTGACGCCATGACAGGTCAAGATGCGGCAAACACCGCGAAAGCCTTTAATGACGCCTTACCGTTAACCGGTATAATTTTAACTAAAACCGATGGTGATGCTCGCGGTGGTGCTGCGTTATCAATTCGTCATATTACCGGCAAGCCAATCAAGTTTATGGGGGTTGGCGAAAAAATTGAAGCACTTGAGCCTTTTCATCCGGATCGTATTGCTTCACGTATTCTTGGCATGGGCGATGTTCTTTCTTTAATTGAAGAAGTAGAACAAAAAGTTGATCGCAAGCAAGCTGAAAAATTAGCGAAGAAAGTTAAAAGCGGTAAAGGTTTTGATTTAGAAGATTTTCGCGATCAGTTAGTTCAAATGAAAAGTATGGGCGGTATGATGGGCTTAATGGATAAATTACCCGGTATGGGGAATATGTCTGAGCAAGTTAAAGGCCAAATGGATGATAAAGTCACCATACGCATGGAAGCCATGATTAATTCGATGACACCTGCAGAGCGTAAGCGTCCTGAAATTATTAAAGGTTCACGTAAGCGTCGTATTGCTGCTGGCTCAGGCACACAAATACAAGATGTGAATAAATTATTGAAACAATTTACTCAGATGCAAAAAATGATGAAGAAAATGTCAGGCAAAGGCGGCATGCAAAAAATGATGCGCTCTATGAAAGGCATGATGCCTCCTGGCGGCGGTGGAATGGGCGGCGGCATGTTTGGCCGTTAAATAACACGAACATTTAGCTCCGTGAGTTACTAATAAAGGTAGCAAATTGCTACCTTTATTATTTTCTACACTACACTGAAAGCAATTGCTTAATCTATGGTGTTATACCAAAGCTATTAAATTTCACTGAGTGGGAAGAAACTTATTGGTATTATTATTTTTGCGAAAATTTATCCAGAGTTCGGGTTAGCCTAAGGAGCACTCACTGTGTTGGAACAAGAAATTATTAGTCAGAAAGATTTAGACGAATTACTGCATATCAATGAGTTTATTGAGCAACAAAGTGAAAACTCATTGGTTGGCGAGCTAAAAAAAGCGATATTAGACTCTGGAAAACTCGAGTTAGCACAATGGGAGTCTTTACGTGAGCACATCAATGAAATAGAAACGCTTATTCCTCATATTGAACTAATCATTAAATTAAAAAAAGAAAATAAATCTTAACCACCTGCGCCTTTTCGATAAACTTTCTCTTTAATGGCCTTAGCAAGTAAATCAGATGTTTCTATTTTTAAAGCCTAAATAACCTTTAAAGGTATTGATATTTTTTTTGTTGAGTATTTTATCACCAAGTGCGGTCAGCATTGAGCCTAGCACGACTAAGCCAGCCCCCATATAAGCCAGTAAGTTTAAATGTTGTGCTTGAAATGTTGTTGGCCAAAGCTGCTCAGCGATAGTGGCAAAGATTACCGTCAGTAATGGTGTTATTGCCAAGGTTGCACTGACTTTTGCTGTCGGAAGATATTCTAATGATTTGGCAAAGGTACCATAAGCAATGAGTGTATTCGCACAGCAAAAAAATAACAGTAGTAACGCCGTGTCATCTAGTGACATTATTTCTTGTGGGCTTGCTAGCGGTAAGAAAAATAAAGCGCTTAATAAATAAATACACCACATAATTTGATTTGAGCTGTAATAGCGCAGCATCTTTTTTTGCATAATGGCATAAGCAGCCCAAGTTATAGCTGCACCGAACATAATGATAAAGCCAACTAAAAAATCATCATGGCTAATATTACTGCTATCAATGAATTGTTGGTTAAAAAATAATAATAAACCTGAAATAAGCACGAAAGAGCCAACCATTTGACCGCGACTAAAACTTTCTTTAATAAAAACCACACTGCCTATGAGCATTAAGAATGGTGCCATTTGGATCAGCATTTGAGCTGTTTCTGCCGGAATAAAATACAATGATGCGAGATACAATATATAATTTAAACTCAACAATATTGCCGCAATAAATAATCTTTTCATTAAGCTTGGTTGTTGTAATACAGTGCTAGGGAGCTTTCGTTTCATTGATAGCAATATGGCTACGAAGCATGCCGCAAAGACAAAGCGATACCAAGTAATGGTATAAGCGTCCATCAAAACTAGAACAGATTTTAGTGCTAACGGTAGTAAGCCCCACATAATGGCGGTGATCATCGCTAACATTAAGCCTTTAGTGCTGTTGCTTGCTTGTTGAGTCATGATTTTTCCATCCAGAAAAGACAAATAATAGTGCAGCTTTAAGTATCACCGAGTTTGGCGCGTGGATTATATAGCTATATTGCAGGCGCGGTAACTAATTTGTTAAATAAGCTAGTAAAGTTTAGCTTTAGGTTGCTTTGTCAGCAAAAAAGCGTAAAATACGCGAGCTTTTCTGTCACTAAGTTGATAGAAATGTCTGGAAAATTCGTTTTAACACTTAAATTATATAGAGGACGATATGGTTACCATTCGTTTAGCTCGTGGCGGCGCAAAGAAGCGTCCATTCTATCAGGTTGTTGTTGCAGATAGCCGTAACTCTCGCGATGGTCGTTTCATCGAGAAAGTTGGTTTCTTTAACCCTACAGCGCAAGGTCAAGCGGAAAAATTACGTTTAGACCTAGACCGTGTCAACCATTGGGTTGGTCAAGGTGCAACTGTATCTGATCGTGTGGCCAAATTAGTTAAAGATGCTCAAAAAGCAGCTTAAATTAAATTGGTAGGTTTTAGGAGTTAGTTGTGGAAGTTATTGGTAAAGAAGTCATCTTAGGTAAAGTAGGCGCAGTCTACGGCATCAAGGGTTGGTTGAAAATTCATTCATTCACAGATGACCAAGAAGCCATACTAGACTATTTCCCTTGGTCTTTAAAATTAGGGAATAAGATTCAATCAGTAGATATTACCGATTGGCGTAAACATAACAATGGTCTTGTTGTTAAAGTTGCAGGTATTGATGATCGTGACGTAGCCCAAAAGCTTGTTGGCTCAGAAATATTTGTTAGCGAAGACGCGTTATCAGACTTACCTGAAGGTGAGTTTTATTGGCGTGATCTAATCGGCATGACTGTAGTTACTGACAAAGGTTACGATCTAGGTCAGGTTTCCGACATAATGGAAACGGGCGCTAACGATGTACTGGTTGTAAAAGCGAATCTTAAGGATGGCTTTGGAAAGAAAGAAAGGTTAATACCTTACTTAATGGACCAAGTTATACTTTCGGTGAGCGCTGAAGATAAACAAATTTGTGTTGACTGGGATCCAGGTTTCTAAACTTGAGTAACTGCAAATTATGGATTGGGGTGATCAGCCTTTTTCCGGAAATGTTTGATGCAATTACCGAGTACGGGGTGACTGGCCGAGCTATTCGTAAAGGTTTAATTGACTTTCATAAGTGGAATCCTAGAGATTTTACTCATGATAAACATCGCACCGTAGATGATCGCCCTTATGGCGGTGGTCCAGGGATGCTGATGATGGTTCAACCGTTACGAGATGCCATTATTGCTGCACGTGCTGTAGCTGAAGTTGATGGTAAAAAAGCTAAGGTTATATATTTGTCGCCGCAAGGACGAAAATTGGACCAAGCCGGTGTACGCGAATTAGCACAACATGACCGACTGATATTTATAGCGGGACGTTATGAAGGTATAGATGAGCGACTCATTGAATCTGAAATAGATGAAGAGTGGTCGGTCGGCGATTATGTTTTAAGTGGTGGGGAACTGCCTGCTATGAATGTAATTGATGCCGTAGCACGCTTTGTGCCTGGTGTATTAGGACATCAACAATCAGCCGAGCAGGATTCATTTTCTGACGGTTTATTGGATTGTCCTCATTATACTCGGCCAGAGGTAATGGATGTTTCGTTAACCGAAACAAAGCCCGTTCCCAAAGTGTTGTTAAGTGGTAATCACGAACACATTAGGCAATGGCGCCAATATCAGTCATTAGAACGAACATGGGCCAGAAGACCAGAACTATTAACTAACCTAGCTCTGACAGCGGAACAGCAAAAAATGTTAGTAGCCATTAAGGCTGATAACAAAAATACTGTTGATGACTGTGAACCCTAGGAAGAAGGTATTATGAGTAATATTATTAAGCAGCTTGAAGCTGAGCAAATGAAAAAAGATGTACCAGCGTATAGCCCAGGCGATACTGTTGTTGTACAAGTAAAAGTTACAGAAGGTGATAAATCACGTCTTCAAGCATTTGAAGGTGTTGTAATCGCAATTAAAAACCGCGGCATCAATTCTGCATTCACTGTTCGTAAAATTTCAAACGGTGTTGGTGTAGAGCGTGTATTCCAGACACATAGCCCAATCGTTGACTCAATTGAAGTCAAACGTCGCGGTGATGTACGTCAAGCTAAGCTTTACTATCTTCGTGAGCGTTCAGGTAAATCTGCACGTATCAAAGAGAAATTGGCAAAAAGATAATCCCTCTTTAGTAAGAGTTTTATCGCTTAATTTTTTAGTAAAGAAAGATGATGAAAAAAGCCTGAATAAGCAATTATTCAGGCTTTTTGTTTTCTATTGCTTTATGAAAAATAGTGACTCTTTACTTACGGGTTTAGGGCTGGAAAACGTAGCTGTGCATTTATTGACAATCATAGTATGTTTAAATCACAGGACTCTTTATCCACTCTTACCCTAAGTAAAGTATTGAATAAAGATGTAAAGTTGGTTTAAAGCCTTTACAAATAACGTTATGGAAGCATGATGAAACAAGATATCACTCAAGCTATCGTTGACTGGGCTGAAGGTAGCGCCCAATCACAAGAAAATCTATATGTACTTATTTATGATCATTTACGGAAATTAGCATCAAAGCAAAGATTGAAAGTGGCTGATAAGTTTGGTCAAAGTAGTATTGAGGAGCATATCAACTCCACTACAGCAATTGTGCATGAAGTCTATATAAAACTTGAGAGCAGTAATGGCGAGTACTTTCGTCATCGCAAAGAGTTTTTTATTATGGTTGCTCGTACCATTCATAATATTTTAGTCGATCAAGCGAGAAAAAATGCCGCGCAAAAACGGCAAGCGGAATTGACAACGTTTGATGATATAGGTGAAGAACTGGCTTTTGAATTTTCGGAACAAGATCAAAAAATGTTAGATTTAGGTAATGCACTACAACAAATGGAAGTTGAATATCCAAGGCAAGCACAAAGTATGCAGTTAAAATATTTTGGCGGTTTGCTGGTTAAAGAAATTTCCGATATTCTTGCGATTAGTACTTCCAGTGCAGAAAAAGATTTGGCCTTTGCTAAATCATGGCTTAAATTAAGGTTAACATCATGAAAACCTTAGTGCTATCAACTAAGTATCAGGGTTATAACTTAGCTTGTTATTGGCATTCGATAAGCAAAAGTGTTGAATTTTATGCCGTCAATAAACCGTTGAAGTTTCATACCGGCTTCGGTTTTTTAAGTCGTTTTAAAACGGCAAAAATCGGCACGAATTTATCGGTAGAAGTACATTTTAGAAAGCTTGTAAAAGAAAAAATTGCCATTATTATGCTGAAAGTAAAAGGAGTTATTTTAAAAGCACAGGCGATAGAAGTAACTACAGGGGAAAAAGTACCAATGTCCTCTATTACCTACCAGCAATTGACCAAATAACCCTCCATACAAAATAAACGGTAAAACCTATTAATTTTGCTTGTATAAACTTCGTCGGTAATGACTCAAGCTATTGGTGTTTTAACTGGAATTTAATTTTACTTGCGATTTATGGTGTTGAGGCACTATAACCGTGACAAGTTAATGATGTACTATGGGCGATATACACCATAGTTTCTGAAATTAATGGCTTAATATTTTATATTCGCATACTTGTTACCTAAGATGCTGCTTAGGCATATTAATACAACGCACTTGTTTAGCTTGCAAAGCTAATTAAACTCTTATATAAAACTATAGATAATAAACAAGTACTTGATAATAAAAATAAAATGTTAACTAATTTCATCCTTAATACAACTTGTTGTTATAAGCTAGCAGGTCAATAAATGGCCTCAACTGCCTTATTTGAGCATTTCTCATTGCTTATTGATTTACCCAAAAATCAACATGTGAGTTATTTCAATCAGCATATTAGTGACCCATCACAGGCAGAAGAGCTGAAAGCACTGCTTAATAACCATTTTAGCAATAGTGATAAAACACAATGGCATGAGCTCATTGCTCAACAAGCCCAAGATATCACCGGTGATGAACAGTTGGATGACTTACTTGGTAGCAACCTCGGCGTTTATACCTTAACGGAAGTTATTGGCGAAGGGGGCATGGGCATTGTATTTTTAGCTGAGCGTAATGATGGCATGATGCAGCAACAAGTCGCTATCAAGTTTTTGTTTCCGTCAATTGTTCATGTTGTGGGGTCAAAATTGGTTCATAACCAAGCCCAAATTTTAGCAAGACTGAATCACCCCAATATAACGCAAGTTTATGATGCAGGTACCAGCCCAACAGGACTACATTATGTCGTGATGGAGTACGTGGCTGGTCAGCCTATTGATCTGTATTGCCAACAGCAAAAGCTTAACTTTATAGAGCGAGTTCATTTGTTTTTAGACGTTTGTGATGCAATAACTAAGACTCATTTAATTAATATTGCTCATAGCGATATTAAACCGGGCAATGTGCTGGTTAACAAGGATGGTTTGGTAAAAATACTCGACTTTGATATTGCAAAAATGCTGCACAGTAATGAGCAAGAAGCTGAAGATGACAGTGTGAAACGTTATCTTCGTGCGCTGAGTCTTGCTTATGCGTCGCCTGAGCAATTAACTGGTCAGATGCTAACGTTAGCAACTGACCAATATTCGTTAGCGGTGCTATTTTATGTTTTGCTGAGTGAGCAGACTCCCTTTGATATCGAACGAAAAAATATCAATGAGTTAGTAGAAGATATTCAGTCAGGCCGAGCTAAAACATTGGTGATTAATCAAGATCATATCCAAATAACAATCGGCCAACATTGGGCTATGGTGAGCGATATGGCGAAAATAATCACCAAAGCCATGTCGGCAAATGTCAATGACCGTTACCCAACGGTTGCGGCTTTTAAATCAGACATTCATAAAACCCTAAAATATTTTCCTACTGAGGTAAATTATTCATTATGGCAGCGAGCTAAAAAGTGGTTAATACGAAAGCCTTTACTTGCGTTAGTGTATGCGGTGCTGATTATTGCAAGCCTGTCTTTTGCTGTGCAAAATGAAAATATTGAGCAAGAGCGTAATTTAGCCTTAATCGCTCAGCAATATGCTGAGCAGAAAACACAGCTTGCTGAACGAGATAAAATGCATGCAGTAGCGGTTGCTAGTCAATTAGCAAATATTTTAAAGCAAAAAAATACTAATCAAACTCAAGCTGAGCGGAGTGCTGTTAAGGCTATGCTTATGCAAGGTTATGAGAGCATCATGAACTCAAGCACGCTCAACAGCGTGGAAAAATTACACCTAGTACAAGTTATTGTTGAAAGTTATCTTAATCAAAAACAACACCAAGCAGCGATAACAGCACTCGAGAGAACACTCGATATATCTGAATTGCTGATGCAAGATATAGTGCAGCAATTACCATTATCACTTTTGTTGATCGAAACTTATTTACAGATAGAGCAAAGGCTTCGGGCAAGTACTTTTGTCGAACGATTGAAAAAAGCAATAAGCTCTCAAGGTCATAGTAGTGAAACTGAAAAGTTACTGTTATTGGCTGAAAGGGCTTTGTCGCAGGCTTGATAGCTTTTTTAATCGCTAAACAGTGCCGCTTATATTTCGGCTTTACATAGCCCTCTCCACTCATAGTACCTTTGTGGGCCTGTTTTTATACATCCATTTAAAGAACACCATTTAGGCTCTTTATTCAATTTCCTCCACATCTTTATAAAAAATCATTACGGTTTTTATCGTCAACTTCGTAGCTATAACGCTGCAGAGTAACGAGGTAAATTTACCTCAACAACACAGAGAATTGTCAGCATAAGGGCGACTCGAAAAGTGTCGATGTAGGTTAAACAAATCAAATAATAAATAGGATGTTAAATGGCTTTAATAAATTGTTGGGAATGTGACGCTACTATCAGTACAACAGCTGAGGCTTGTCCGAAATGCGGTGCACCATCAAAGCATGTAAATTCAGTTGCTCAAGACCTGCAGCCTGTAGTGCAAACTATCGGCATAGACCCAGAAGTGCACAAGGAAATGCTAGCTCAAGCGAGTATTACGGTAAAGCGTAAAAAACTGTTGAAAAATTTGCAGGACATTGTTGCCGGCACTGTCCATGAAAAGTTTTTGAATGCCAAAGGTAATGGGAAAAAGGTTTATGCGCAAATTCAATGGAAGCATTATTTTATTGATGATCATGAAAAAGATAAAACTACGCAAACACACGTAAGTAAAACAACCGGTTTTACTAATCGCGGTAACAGTTATGTAAAAGATGTCAACGTAAGTACGACGACAACACATTATGATTATGTTGATGTTATTGATACAAAAGATCATAAATCGACATACCGTTTAGTTGATTGCCAACTAGACAAATTAAAGGCCGGCCAAGTTATTTCCTTAGGATGGGTGAATAAATCGGAACAACCTTTAGTTGATGAGCAATGCTCCGAGGATTCTGGGCCGATAGGTCAAAGCTGGGGGGAAAACATTCAACCGTCAATTTTTGTCTCTCACCTTGACCCTAAAGGCGGTAGTGAAAGTAATTGGCAGGCGTTAGCATCTGAAGAATTTAATGATAGTTTTATCAGTAGTAGTATTGGTAAATGGCATTTACTTTGGCTGACTCCAGTAGTACTTAGTGTAGCTAATTTTCAAGAGGAACTGCTCATTAGCGGCTCTGTGATTGCTTTGTCGGCGATGATTGTCGTTAAAGTCGCGCGTAGTATCAAAGCCGGTAAACAATTTAAATTATTTAAAGAATGGTACCGAAATGAAGCCAGTCAAATGTTACATAAAGGCAATGATAGCTATGAGCGATTAAGGTAATTCGACCCGATACTATGAGAGCAAATAAAAGCCGTGCAGTTACCTATCATCTATTCACTTAGGGTAAATGGTAGGTCATGATGAAACAGAGCAATAGCCCCCTAAACATTGACGAAATATAAAAACTATTGAGCGCTTTAAAATGATGGCTTTATGGTTAGTAGCTAGCGATAGAAATTGATGTTGCTAATGTTATTTTTATTTATCAGCATTTGTTTTAGATAGTTGATTATATTTGTATTTTTAATTTTCTCTGGCTTTTTCAGACAAGCTTTCTTGCTTTCCAAAACTCATTGTCTTGCGCTAACAGCAGGAAAATCTTCTCTGTTAAATATTTTAGCTCCAAGCACTTTTATCTTACAACCTCTGACCTTTGCGTTTAATGCTTTCACTGCATGTATTCTAAAGTTATAAAAAATAATCTTAGCTTTATTTTACAATCACGGACAAGATTTTTAAGCTTCTGTTTTTATAATAATTATCACTCTTTTTAGCGCTATTTTATGCGCTTGCTGTGCCTTCATTTGATAGTGAAATATAAGGAATAATTACTTAATATTCGACTTTAGTGGTGTATTACAACACGAAAACTTAGGCTATGATGTTGGCAAGTTAAAATATAATGATAGTTGAATGAAGCCGTTACTTCGACATATCAGAAACCACTAGATATTAGAAAATGAAGGATTAAGCATGCAAGAACTTAAAAGCCGTTATCCCGTATTAGAGCAGGCAAAAGCTCACACCTATATTGATGCCGCAACTTATGATGCCATGTATCAACAATCAATCGAGCAACCTGAAGTTTTTTGGGCTGAACAAGCTGAAGAATTTCTTGATTGGTATAAACCTTGGGATAGTGTGACTGATGTCGACATGAAGTCTGCAGATATCAAATGGTTTTCTGGTGGTAAATTAAATGTTAGCTACAACTGTATTGATCGTCACTTAGTGACTAAAGCTAATGACACTGCCATTATCTGGGAAGGTGATGATCCCAGTGAAGATAAAAAAATTACTTATCAAGAGCTACACGATCATGTTTGTCGCTTTGCAAATTTATTAAAAGCACGTGGCGTAAAAAAAGGTGATCGTGTTTGTATTTATATGCCAATGATCCCTGAAATTGGTTATGCCATGTTAGCCTGTGCTCGCATAGGTGCGGTGCATTCGGTCGTTTTTGGTGGTTTCTCTACTGAAGCTATTCGTTCACGAATTATAGATGCTGACTGCCAAGTTGTGATCACCTCGGATGAAAGTCTTCGTGGTGGACGCGTTATTCCAATTAAATCTAATGTTGATGCTGCGATTGTTGATTGCCCAAATGTTCACTCGGTAATTGTTGTGGAAAGAACCGCGGGTGATATTGCTTGGAATGATAAAGTTGATGTCAATTATCAACAAGAAGTTGCTAAGCTTCCTGCCGCTTGTGACCCTGAAGTGATGGACGCTGAAGACCCATTATTTATTTTATATACCTCGGGTTCAACAGGCACACCTAAAGGTGTACTTCATACTTGTGGTGGCTATTTACTTTATGCTGCTATGACCCATAAATATGTCTTTGATTATAAAGATGGCGAAATTTATTGGTGTACAGCTGATGCCGGTTGGATCACTGGACACTCTTATATTTTTTACGGACCATTAGCCAATGGCGCGACCACCTTAGTTTTTGAAGGAGTGCCAACTTACCCAGATGCTGGCCGTTTTTGGGAAGTATGTGATAAGCATCAGGTTAATATTTTCTATACTGCCCCAACGGCTATTCGCGCATTAATGAGTGTTGGCGATAGCTTTGTTGAAAAAGCTGATTTATCGTCACTACGTATTTTAGGTACCGTTGGCGAGCCCATTAACCCTGAAGCATGGCATTGGTACTATGAAGTTGTGGGTAAAAATAATTGCCCTATCGTTGACACGTGGTGGCAAACTGAAACTGGTGGTATTTTAATAACTTCACTGCCCGGTGCTGTTGATATGAAACCAGGTGCTGCAGGTAAACCATTTTTCGGTGTTAAACCGGCACTGTTTGATAAAGACGGCAATACTCTAGAAGGCGAAAACCAAGGCTTGCTAATGATGACGGGCAGCTGGCCAGGCCAATTACGTAGTGTTTATGGCGATCACGAGCGCTTTTATCAAACCTATTTAAGTCAATACCCAGGAAATTACTTTACTGGTGATGGTGCAAAACGGGATGAAGATGGCTTTTACTGGATCACTGGCCGTGTTGATGATGTCTTAAATGTTTCTGGTCACCGACTAGGCACTGCAGAAATCGAAAGTGCACTTGTACTACATCCTGCAGTTGCTGAAGCGGCTGTTGTAGGTTACCCACATGAAATCAAAGGCCAAGGGGTATATGCCTATGTGACCTTGATGAGTAATGCAACAGAATCAGATGCCTTGTTAGCAGAGTTAACTGAATTTGTTGCCAAAGAGTTAGGTCGTTTTGCTAAGCCTGATTATATTCAATATGCTCCAGGCTTACCTAAAACACGTTCGGGTAAAATTATGCGCCGTATTTTACGTAAAATTGCTGAAAACGATCTTGATACCTTAGGTGATACATCAACGTTAGCTGAGCCTGCTGTTGTTGAGCACTTAGTTAGTAACCGGATTGTTCATAGTTAAATGATTAATAGATAATCTTTATTAATTATATTGAGATAAAAGCGCCAATAGGCGCTTTTTTTAACTAAAAAATTTATTAATAAGGCTGTACCTAAGTAAATTATAGTGTAATATAATCAATACAAATAAAGTAAACTTTAATTTACACCGAGATTTTCAATAAAATGTATAATCCGCACTATCGATATTATTACCTCCCATACTTTAGCTAGTCATACATCTAGCGTCATAGTTAATTGCTAAATTAACTAGAAATACTTTACTTAACCCTATATTTATTGCTCTATATTCAGGAAAGTCCTATGTCAGAATCTACTTCTACTACGTCTGCCGCAAGCACAATGCCGAAAAGCAGATTAAATGATATACATGTTAATGCCGAAGATGTCTTAATTACTCCTAATGCCTTACGAGAAGAGTTGCCACTGCCAGAAGCTGGTCGTGTGTTTGTTAAAAATGCTCGTCAAATCATTGCGAATATTATCCATAAACAAGATCATCGCTTATTAGTGATCACTGGGCCTTGTTCGGTGCATGATGTCGATGCGGCGAAAGCTTATGCCAGAAAACTAAAAGTACTACATGATAAATACCAAGATAGTTTATATATTGTTATGCGGGTTTACTTTGAAAAACCCCGTACAACCGTGGGCTGGAAAGGCTTAATTAATGATCCGCATATGGATGGTTCATTTGATGTTGAAAGTGGCCTGCGCAAAGCACGTGAATTATTAATTTACTTAACGGAATTAGGTTTACCTTTAGCTACCGAAGCGCTTGATCCTATTAGCCCACAATATTTAGCTGAGCTATTTAGTTGGTCTGCGATTGGCGCACGTACCACAGAATCGCAAACCCATCGTGAAATGGCCAGTGGTTTGTCTATGCCTATCGGCTTTAAAAATGGCACTAATGGTGGCCTTGGCGTGGCAATTAATGCTTTGCAGTCAGCAGCGCATTCGCACCGTTTTATGGGCATTAATCGTCAAGGACAAGTTGCACTAATTAAAACCTCAGGTAACCCCGACGGCCATGTTATTTTACGTGGTGGCAAACAACCGAATTATGATTCAGTGAATGTCCAGTTATGTGAGCAAGAGTTGGCTAAACAGGATTTAGAGCCAGGCATTGTGGTTGATTGTTCGCATGGCAATTCTAATAAAGATTACCGCCGTCAACCGTTAGTGGCAGAGAATGTTTTTAATCAAATTTGTGACGGCAATAAGTCGATCATTGGTATTATGTTAGAGAGTAATATCAATCCAGGTAATCAGAGTTCAGATCTACCATTTAAAGCACTTGAATACGGTGTCTCTGTTACTGATGCTTGCATTGATTTTACTACCACAGAACAGCTTATTTTAGGTGCTAGTACCAAGCTTGAAACCATTTTAAAGCAAAGAATTAATGCTACGAGTTAAAAAAGGATTAAAGGTTAGCAATGAGTAACACAGCTACATTTGAGCAGCAACTGACTGCACTGCGCGATGAAATTGATGATATCGATGGTCAACTGGTTGCGTTATTGGCTAAGCGACGCGCTGTAACGACAAAAGTTGGTTTATTAAAAAGTGAAGTCGGTATGCCTATTTTTGCTCCTGAACGTGAAGCGAGCTTATTAAAAGCTCGGCGCCAACAAGCGATAGCCGCCGGAATTTCTCCGGAATTAATCGAAGATATTTTGCGTCGCTTGATGCAAGACTCTTATATTAGCCAAGATGCCAGCGGCTATCGCTGTGTTAATCCGGATTGCAAAAAAATCGTTATTATTGGTGGTGATGGTCAATTAGGGCGAATTTTTGGCGACTTATTTACCCGCTCTCATTATCAAGTGCAAACTTTGGAACAAGCCGATTGGCCCAATAGTACTGACATTTTAGCGGATGCGAATTTAGTGATTGTAGCTGTGCCGATCAGATTGACCGCTATGATTATTCAAAAACTAAGTAGCTTGCCTGAAAGTTGTATTTTAGCGGATGTTACCAGTATTAAAGAAGCACCGCTGTACGAAATGATGAAAGTACATAATGGTCCTGTTATCGGTTTGCATCCTATGTTTGGTCCTGATGTTACCGGTTTAGTTAAACAAACCATTATTGCTTGTGAAGGGCGCTTGCCAGAACAATATCATTGGTTATTGGAGCAGTTTCAAGTTTGGGGAGCAAAAGTTTACCCAGTTGAAGCACACGCTCATGACCAAGCAATGTCGATGGTGCAAGTGATGCGACATTTTTCCACTATTGCTTATGGTTATCATTTAATGACTGAAGGCGCTGATATCGCACAATTAGTAGAGATGAGCTCGCCCATTTATCGTTTAGAGCTGATTATGGTCGGACGCTTATTTGCTCAAGATCCCGTGCTATACACAGATATTATTTTTGCCAACCAAGATAATATTGCTATGATGAAGCGCTTTGCCTATCGATTTTTAGAATTACTTGAAGATGTGCAGTTAGATGACAAACAAGCTTTTACCGCTATGTTTTCACAAGTTGCGGATTGGTTTGGAGATTATGCTAATATTTTCTTACAGGAAAGTAAGGCGATGTTGATAAAAGCCGATCAACTCAAGAAACATTAAATCGCAAGGCGACTATACCAACAAGGAATGAAATGAAAACAGTTTCCAGTATTTTACTAATTATCACGATTTTTTTTACCATAACCGCCTGCGCTAACGGTGATGTAGAAAAAAACACTATGGCCATTGGTGAGATTAGTCAACAGCAATTAATCCGTGATCATAACTCTTTTCAACAAAGTTATCAGGCCTTTGAATTATCTGAACGGGAAGTTACAGCGATTAAACGTTGGCCAAGTAATTTACATATAGATGTTTATTTTGGCTCTTGGTGTCATGATAGCCAACGTGAAGTCCCTCGGTTTTTGAAAGTATTGGCAGAAAATAACACACTTTCTTACCGCTTAATTGGCCTTGATTATGATAAATCAGAGCCGAATGGCTTAGCAAAAAGTCATGATATTCATTACACGCCAACTTTTATAGTTTATCAAAATAGTAAGGAATTAGGACGTATTATTGAGCGACCACAAGTGTCATTAACCGCTGATATATCGGCAATGTTATAGTTTCTTATTAAAAATCACCGAATAGCTTTAAAAGTCGCACAGCAATAATAGGCTATGCGACTTTTTTAATTTCGATAAACGCTAAAGGTGTATGGCTTTAGCTTAGCCACATTTTGAATCGCCACAGTTTAAACAGGTAGCGCAACCGTCAAGTAAAACCACCGATTTTTGGTGACACTTTTTACAGCTACTTGCGGTGGCTGGAAAATTAAGTTGATTTTCACCGTCAGTCTGGTTTGTATTCTCTGCCATAACGGCTTGCTGTTTTTGCTTTAAATAAGCTTGTTGGTGAGCATCTATTTCACTTTTAGGTAACATATCTAAGGTTTTTAAATGAGTTTCAATAACATGACCAATGTCAGCAACAACCGACGGCATAAAAATTCCTGTGCCAGGTTGATAGTAACCGCCTTTCGGATCAAATACAGCTTTGAGTTCTTCAACTAAAAATGTGCAATCACCGCCTTTACGAAATACTGCAGAAATCACCCGTGTCAAAGCAACCACCCATGAATAAAATTCCATATTTTTTGAATTAACAAATATTTCAAATGGCCGTCTAACTTCTTGCGCAGTCCCTTGGTTCAATAAAATGTCATTGACGGTGATATATAAGGCATGGTCTGAAATAGGTGGCTTTATTTTGTAGGTTGAACCGACTAACATTTCAGGTCGTTTGGTCTTCTCGGTTAAGTTTACCATTGCCTTATTTTTATCATTTTCTGTTGCTAACGTAACGTCTGTGTCAGGCAGCTTTACCTTGGCAGCGCAGATATTCTGTGTAATTTCTTTCATCATTATCACTCTGGTTATTATTTATACCCATGACACTGCAATAGGCAGAATTTCAGCTTGAAGTATTATGGGTATATAAGCTTAAAGTTTGCCGTAATAGCCTTCTTTTAAAGCATCATGTAAATTGGCTGCAGTATGAACTTCACCGTCGTAGCGGATTTCTTCATTACCTTTTGCTGTTATTTTTGCGCCATCAGCTAGGGTGAATTCATATTCGACTTTTTCTAGATCAGTTTCTTTCACGAGTACACCTTGATGAACTTCAGGATTAAATCGGAAGGTAGTACAACCTTTTAATCCTTTATCATAGGCATAGAGATAAATATTCTTAAACTGCTCGTAAGCAAAATCAGTTGGAATATTAATGGTTTTTGAAATTGAAGAGTCTATCCAATATTGGGCTGCTGCTTGAATATCAACATGCGCTTCTGGGCTAATGCTGTCACTCGCCGTGAAATAATTTGGTAGTTGCTCATCACCTTGAGTAGCATAGGCTTGTGCATTAGGGTTAATCATTGCTCGATAGGCTAAAAGTTCGTAGCTTGATACCGCTACGGATTCTTTCGACTTTTTACCTTGGCGAATAATATTTCGATGATATTCATGGGCAAAACTTGGCTCTATGCCGTTTGAAACATTATTACCTAAGCTGAGTGCGAGTGTGCCGGTTGGGGCAATAGAAGTATGGTGAGTAAAGCGTGCGCCTACTTCAGCAAGTTGTGCGATTAGTTCGGGCTGCTCCTGAGCAATTCTTTGCATATAACGACTATATTTAGCATGTAATACTGCTCCGGTAATACGATCGCCAACTTTAATACCATCTTTTATCATTTCGGGACGTTTATTCAGCATAGCTTGGTCAACGGTAAAGCTTTGTTTGAGGATCGGGGCAGGGCCTTTCTCTTTTGCAAGTTTAAGCGCTTCTTGCCAACCCGTAATGGCGAGAATTTTTGATACCTCTTCGGTAAATGCAACGGCTTCTGGGCTATTATAAGGTATTTTAAGTAAGGTTAAAGCTGAGCCTAACCCGAGATAACCCATGCCATGTCGGCGTTTGCTTTCAATCTCTAGTCGTTGCTCAGCCAGTGGCAAACCATTTATTTCTACAACATTATCTAGCATACGAGTAAATATGCGGATGACTTTTTTAAATTTCTGCCAATTAAATTCTGCCTTATTAGAAAATGCTTGCTCGACAAACTTCACTAAATTGATTGAACCAAGCAAACATGCTCCATGTGGTGGTAATATTTGTTCACCGCAAGGATTACTCGCACGCAGTTGTTCACAAAACCAGTTGTTATTCATCTCATTGGCATGGTCAATTAGGATAAAGCCGGGCTCAGCATAATCAAAAGTATTACTCATGATCATATCCCACAGACGTTGTGCTGGAATATGTTGATAAATTCGACAGGCAATTTGCCCTTGTTCGTTTAGAATGTAATCGTGCTGTTTAATAAAGTCGGCATGATAGTGATTTTCTTTAAAAAGCACGGTTGAGCTATCATTGAGCTCTATATTATCTGCGAGGACTTCTTTATAAGTTAATGGAAAGTTTAATGGCCAATCGCTATTATTTTTTACCGCACTGATAAAATCATCACTGATCAATAAAGATAAGTTAAATTGGCGTAAACGGCCATCTTCGCGTTTGGCGAGAATAAAGTCTTTGACATCAGGGTGAGAGATATCAAATACACCCATTTGAGCACCGCGCCTGCCGCCAGCTGAGCTTACGGTGAAACACATTTTGTCGTATATATCCATAAACGACAAAGGACCGGATGTTGTTGCACCAGCACCTGCGACATAAGCGCCACTAGGTCTTAAAGTCGAGAATTCATACCCGATACCACAACCGGCTTTTAGCGTTAAACCCGCCTGATGTACTTGTTGTAAAATACCAGTCATTGAATCTTCGATGGTGCCCGATACCGTACAATTGATGGTAGATGTTGCGGGTTTAAATTTTGCTGCACCGGCATTAGAAATAATACGACCTGCTGGGTAAGCGCCAGATTGCATAGCCCAAAGAAATTTTTCTTGCCATTGTGTTTGATCTTTAACTTCGATATCAGCTAAAGCTTTGGCAATGCGTATGAATGTTTCATTTACGCAGGCTTCTTGGTTGTTACCGTGTTTATCTTTTAGTCGATACTTTTTATCCCATATATCGAGTGAAGCCGCTTGTAGTTCAGGTTGTTTGTCAGCTTTATCTTGTGATGAATTTGCTTTAGCTGCAATTTTTTTATCGCTATCAGTTTTAGGTACAATCATGGCTAATAATTTTTATTATCGAGTTACTTGGTTTATTTATGATAAATAAAATTATGTTACGCACAAGTTAGAAATACATATATGTGCATCTTGATCAATGTTTAGCACAATATGTAGTGTTTTTGTATTTTATAACTTGTAAGTGATCTTGATCAAATACAGTGACTAAAATTGCTTCTTGATAGGTGGGAGACGTAAAGTAAAGTTACTTAAGTCGGTATTTAAATGTCTTTTAAATGATTTTTGATAGTGATTTTATAAGTGCTTTATATTGCGCTAATGAATTTTAATCTGGTTATTATATCGGTGTGAAATATGAACAGGAGTCAACAACGGTTGCTCAATGTACGGTAAATTAATCTCGTAAAAGATGACATTGAACGCGACAGCTTGTGCATTTAAAGTTTTAATGCTTACCCGTAATCACCTCAACTTGCGGCTCGCAAGTTGAGGTGATTAAACAATCTGCTTGCATAGCACAGCTTATTTGTGCATTTTTACTATTTACTTGGCGGAACAAAGGTGCTGGCAACATTAGTAATATTGTCAACGCTAGCTGATAGCATGAGCATTTCATCGGTAACAATATCGGTTTGCTGCCAAGTGCGCTCGATGGCTTGTTGCACGTCGATAACATATTCATTGATAGTAACTGAGGTAACGCTTTGTTGTTCAGTTGCTGTTGCTATTTGATTCGCAACATCAGCAACTTTTTGCACACGGTCAACAACATCAGCAATTTTTTGATTGGAGCCTTCAGCTATTTCAACGCATAACTGTGCTTCCTCTTTATTTTTCAGCATCAATGCCACCCATTGCTCTATGGTTTCTAGCATGACAGATAAACGTTGATGGATCTTCATTGCTGAATCTTGCGTTCGTGATGATAAATTTCGAACCTCGTCAGCAACAACGGCAAAGCCTCGACCATGCTCGCCGGCACGTGCTGCTTCAATAGCAGCATTTAAGGCTAATAAATTGGTTTGGTCGGCAATAGATTGTATTTCTTCCATTAAACCACCAACGTTGTTGGCTGATTGCGTTAAACTGTCGGCTGAAGAGGAGGCTTGATCAATATCATTGGCAAGTGACTTAATTTTGTCTGTGGTAGAGAAAATACCTTGTTGCGCTTGCTCACAATGCCGAAAAGTTTCATCTAAATCACTGGCTGCTGTGGCAACATTTGCTGATATTTCTGTAGTTGCGGTTTGCATTTCGAGCATGGCTTGGCTTAACTGTTCAATGGTGCCTTGCTGCGTCGTTAAGTTTTCACGGGTTTGGCTAATGCCAGCACTGACATTATTCATCACCGCATTCATTGGTTTTGCCGTATCTAAGGTACGCTCAATAATAGCTCGAAGTTTTGCTTTTAACATCGAGAAATTAAATTCAAATATACTTGCAGTACCGGTGCCGAAATAAACCTTACGTGAAGGTGAATCAAACATTGATTGCATCCGTTGCGCGTTGATTGCGGTCGGAATGATATCTTGCCAAAATATGGCAATAGGTGTTGCAGCACATAAGGCCGCAAAAATAGAGTGATATAAGCCAAAGTGGCTGAAAATAAAATATTGGGCAATAGCACTAACAAGCAATAAAAAAGCGAATTTATGATTTTTTGAAATTTCTAAATTAGCCCACTTATTACGTTTGTTAATTGCTGAATATACACGAATTGCACGTTCAATTAATGCCGGTTTTGCTAAGGTTGCAATGGATTGATAGCCAATAATTTTGCCATCATGGTATTGTGGAGTCATAAAAGTATCGAGCCAAACATCTTGATTACTTTTGTTTTTGTACCTAATAACCCCTTGCCATGAAAAGCCTTTTTCTAAGGTTTTGGCAATTTCATCAAGAATACACTTAGGCATCTGTTGATGAAAATAATTACCTTGGATTTCTTCAGATTCCAGTGTCGATTCTAATCCTAATGCCGCAGCAAAAGCTGGATTAACGTAGTTATATTTACCTTTAATATCAGTAATACAAATAAGTTGTTGTCCTGACGAAGCCATAACTTTCCTCGATTTAACATGTTGAGCAGAATGTTATCCTCCAAGCTTGCCCTAAACTAATACTGGAGGATGAATTAAGTGTACGGTGAGCTAATATTTAATTGCGATACCGACAGTAATAGAGCTATCCATCCAAAGTGAATTATCAAAGTTAGCACTGCAACTCTCTTGTTGGCAAAATATGGCGTCATCCTTATCAATGAGTGTTGCATAAGCACGCAGCTCTGTCACCATTGCTATGTTGTTAGATAACTCATAGCGAGTACCAAAGGCAATACTTACCGAAGGATAAAGCTCTTTATTGCCGGCTTTAGCATCTACATATGCACCGCCTACGCCTAGACTCATGGTAGTGACGTAGTTTTGTTGGCGAAATAGTGCCACACCATTAAAGTGTGCGTAAACAATATTTAGTGAATTATTGACGTTATTTTCATTACTAAAATTATGATTCACACGATTTAAGAGTATTTGACCTTGACCATTGACACTTTCTTGCCAAGCGATACCAATCGCAATATTACTAGCAGAGTCGACATCGATATTACTACCACTTGCTGCCGTTAGATCTGAACTGTACATTTGACCAAACATAGCACTGACTTCGAGTTGTTCTGCTAAAACGCTACCTGATAATAAGGTGCAGATAATGATCAAGGAGCTCAACTTTTTCTTCATTACTATAGGTCCTTCGCTAATTGGCAGCATTTTAGAAAGCCTGAAATTAACCAAATAAATCAGTTAATTTTTTCTTGGCTTTTTCTTTTAATTTATCTTTCGCATTATCGATTAGTTTTTTCTTCTGTGTTGCTTTGGCTTGCTGCCAAATAGTAGATAATGCTTGCTTGACAATTTCACTGCCTAATTGACTAGCGGGTAAGCCGGCATCACCACCAACATTATTTAATGTGATATCAGGCAATGTTGCATTGTGTTCTTTATTGCCAAAAGCACTTAAATCAAGTGTTAATGCAGTACCCGCAAGGATGATTTTACTCACTTTGACTTTTGGCTCTTTACTATCACTTGCTGGTGCTTCTACGGTAGTCTCAGTTTTTGGCGTGTTACGCTCTATAGCGTCTAAAATATCCTGAATATTAGAGCCACCTGTTTGAGTAAACTGTACAAAAGCCTCTGGCGATTTAATGACAATGGCATCAATAATAATGGGTGATGAGGTTAAGCTTTCTAAATTAATGTCGAGTGTCATTTCAGCTAAAGAAAAGGCATTAGGTTGGCTATAGGTTTCTGGGTTTGCAAGATTGATCCCTAAAATACTGCCAGCACCACTGGTGAGTTTAATATCAACAGCTTTTACGGTCACAGCCTGTTCAGTAACTTGTGTACCGACAGTTTCTATTTGGCTTTTAATATATTCATTGAGTGAGCCATTAGCCAAAAACCAAAGAGCACCACCACTGAGTAATAATAAAACGACAATAATTGAGGCTATAATTTTCACGAATTCAATCCTTAAAATGTAATGTATAAAGTAATACCGAACAGCTAGTCTGTATCATTTGGTATGTGTATAAATAAATTATATCTTAATAATCACAAAGTTAATTTTTTTTCTAATTTGCGACCAAAGCCTTGGATTCTACGCTAAGTTGTATCGAGCGCTTTCAGTATCTAAGATATAGTTATAGTATTATAATTTTTATAAAATTTAGAGAGTTTTTATGTCTGCTGTTAGTCGTCGCCTCCCTTTGTTATTACTTGTTACCATGTTAGTCGCGTTAGCGGTTTATTTACAATGGCCTAAAACTACGATCACACAAGAAAAACATCAGCGTGTAGTTTCAGTAAAAACGGTGAACATAGCTTTAGCTGATTTTAAAGATGCGGTAGAAGCTATCGGTACTTCAAGAGCAAATGAGCAGGTATTAATTACCAGTAAATATTCAGATTTGGTTGATGATATTTCATTCCAAGACGGTGATACGGTAAGTAAGGGCGATATTTTGGTGCGTCTTAATAGTCAAGAAGAAGCCGCGAAGGTTAAAGAACTAGAAGCTAATCTGGCTGAGTCTGTTGCCCAGCTTAATCGCTTTCAAGACTTGTTTGCTAAAAAAGCGACCTCGAAGTCTTTGGTTGATCAGCAAGAAGCAAAAACTAAAGCGATTGCTGCTCAACTACTTAGTGCTAAAATTAAGCTCGATGATTTAACCATAAAAGCACCATTTTCAGGCATCTTGGGCTTTCGAGAAATTAGCCTTGGTGCTTTAGTTGATGTGGGTGATGTTATCACTAGCTTAGATGATTTAAGTATTATTAAAGTTGATTTTTCAATTCCTGAACGTTACTTAAATACCGTTGCTGTTGGTCAACGTATTGAAGCGACTAATACGGCTTATCAATCACAAGTATTTATTGGTAAAGTTACCTCATTAGATTCTCGTATCGATCCCGTTACGCGTACTTTAAAAGTACGTGCTGAAATTTCCAATGCCGATCAGAAATTACGTGCTGGTATGTTGTTAAATTTACAAGTGGTCCGTAAAGTTGAAAAAGTACTGCAATTACCTGAAAGTGCTGTTATTCCTATTGAAGATGAACATTTTGTTTTTGTGGTTGAAGACGGTAAAGCGATAAAAAAATCATTCCAAATTGGTCGCCGCTATCTTGGTTTTGTTGAAGTGCTTAATGGGCTAGATAATAACTCAGAAGTGGTGATTGAAGGCGCTTTAAAGTTAAGTGATGGTACAGCGGTTAATGTTTTAGGGAGTAAATCGTGATTTTATCTGACCTCTCGGTTAAACGTCCGGTTTTTGCCACCGTCATCAATTTATTGTTAATTACCTTTGGTATTGTGGCATTTTTAACTTTGCCGCTGCGTGAATACCCTGATATTGATCCTCCAGTGGTCAGTATAAACACTTCATATCCTGGCGCATCGGCAGCAATCGTTGAAAGTAAAGTCACGCAACTTCTCGAAGATAGAATTAGTGGTATTGAAGGTGTTAAATCAATTAACTCGAATAGCCGCGTCGGTCGTTCGAATATCTCTATTGAGTTTGAACTTGATCGAGATATCGATGCTGCGACCAATGATGTTCGTGATAGGGTTTCACGGGCATTAAATAATTTGCCTGAGCAAGCAGATCCACCCGAAGTTTTTAAGGCTAATGATGATGAAAGCGCCATAGTTTGGTTTGTTTTACAAAGTGAAACTATGAGTACTCTTCAGTTAACCGATTATGCCGAGCGTTATATTGTTGACCGATTCTCTGTCGTTGATGGTGTGGCGCGAGTACGTGTTGGTGGTGGCAGAACTTATGCTATGAAAGTGCTGTTAAATCGCAAAGCCATGGCCGCTAGAGGTGTTACTGTCAATGATATTGAACAAACGTTACGAGCGGAAAATGTTGAGTTGCCTGCTGGTAAAGTTGAATCAATAGATCGTGATTTTTCGATTCGTGTTGAGCGTAGTTATTTAACCGAAAATGATTTTGCTACTATGGTTGTGGCACGCAATGATGATAAATCATTAGTTTATCTTGGTGATGTCGCAAAAATAGGTATGGCAGCAGAAGATGAAGAAAACTTGTTTCGAGGTAATGGTAAAAATATGGTTGGCTTAGGCATCATTAAGCAATCAAAAGCTAATACCTTGGAAGTGGTTAAGTCGGCTCGAAAAGAGATGATGTTGATCCGAGGTGGTTTGCCACAAGGAACAACGATCACCAATAGTTATGACTCATCAGTGTTTATTCAAGGCTCTATTGATGAGGTCTATAGTACCCTCGGCATTGCTATGTTAATGGTAGTGTTAGTGATATTTTTATTTTTAGGTAATGTTAGAGCAACCCTTATCCCAGCGGTTACCGTTCCTGTCGCGCTAATTGGTTCAATGATGGTGTTGTCTTGGTTTGGTTTTTCCATCAACTTATTGACTTTACTAGCCTTAGTTTTGGCCATTGGTTTGGTTGTCGATGATGCGATTGTGGTATTGGAAAATATTTATCGCCGTATTGAAGGCGGACAAACACCCTTACTCGCGGCCTATGAAGGAGGACGAGAAGTTGCCTTTGCGGTTATTGCCACAACATTAGTTTTAGTTGCCGTGTTTGTCCCCTTAATTTTCTTATCGGGTAATGTTGGGCGATTATTCACCGAGTTCGCTATTGCCATAGCAGCAGCGGTGATTTTCTCGAGTTTAACTGCATTATCGCTAACGCCAATGATGTGCTCAAAAATGTTAAAACATAAAGAGCGTAGTTCGTCTTTTGGTCAAAAACTGGATAACGGTTTTGCTAAACTTGAAGCCGCTTATGCTCGTGCCCTAAAAAATAGTGTTCATCAGCCAATGATGATACTTTTTGTCATCATTTTGTCGTTGTTTTCTGTTTATAGTTTATTCTATCAATTACCTTCGGAATATACCCCAAAAGAAGATCGAGGAAATTTTTTCGTGATGATGAATGGTGCTGAAGGGGCAAGTTATGAAAATAACGTCAAAAATATGCAAGCAATAGAAAGCAAATTGTTGGTTCATCAAGACAGTGGCGAGCTCGATCGTGTGCTTGTGCGTGTGCCTGGTTTTGGTGGTGCTGGCGGTATTGCTATTGTCGGTATGCCGGCTTGGAAAGACCGGGTAATTGATACTTTTGACTTTATTGATAAAATTAATGGCGATCTGGCTAAAGTTACTGATGTTAGAGCGTTTGCCATGATGAGAAGAGGCTTGAGTGGTGGAGGTTCTACATCGCCTGTCGCTTTTGTATTACAAGGGAATACTTATGCCGAATTAGCTAAATGGCGCGATATTATTATTGAAAAAGCACAAGAAAACCCGAATCTGCACAGTATTGATAGCGACTATAAAGAAACCTACCCACAATTATTGGTGAAAATAGATCACACCAGAGCCTTTGATTTAGGCGTTTCTGTGGGGGATATTGGTCGAACACTTGAAACTATGCTAGGGCAGCGTCGAGTTACCAACTTTGTTGAGCGTGGTGAAGAGTACTATGTGGTTATTCGAGGCGAAAAAACTGACTTCTCAAACCCTAAAGATATCGACAATATTTTTGTTCGCTCTACGGTCAGTGAGCAATTAATACCGCTGTCAAACTTGATCACCATTGAAGAGAATGCCACATCATCACAATTAAATCGCTTTAATCGCTTACGCAGTGTCACTATTAGTGCCAGCTTAGCTAATGGTTATGCGCTAGGTGATGCTTTAGATTTTTTAAACAATGCTGTGGCTGAAAGCTTACCTGAAGAAGCGCAGGTGGCTTATAAAGGCCAGTCGCAATTATTGCAAGAGTCAGGTAACTCTATCGCTTTTATTTTTGTCTTAGCCTTAGTGATCACTTATTTAGTGCTGTCAGCACAATTTGAAAGTTTTATTCATCCTTTCGTTATTATGTTGACTGTACCATTAGCACTAGTAGGTGCCTTAGCCGGTCTTAAATTAATGGGCATGAGTCTGAATATCTATAGCCAAATAGGTATTGTTATGTTGATAGGCTTGGCAGCGAAAAATGGTATTTTGATTGTTGAGTTTGCCAACCAGTTGCGCGACAAAGGCATTGCTTTTGAGGAAGCATTAATTTCTGCCGCGACACAACGTTTAAGACCTATTGTGATGACAACATTTACCACGGTAACAAGTGCTATTCCATTAGTATTAGCCGTGGGTCCAGGCGCAGAAAGTAGAATGGTCATCGGTGTAGTGATCTTCGCGGGGGTTTCATTAGCGAGTATTTTTACCTTGTTTGTTGTGCCAGGAGCTTATTATTGGTTATGTCGAAATACCGGTTCACCGCTAGAGATAAGCCAAGAAATTGCAAGGCAGCAAGCAGAGGTTAAGCTAGATAAAGCTTAACTACACATGCAATATCTGCAGGGAAAGGTCCATATGGCAGCCATGCTATATGGGCCTTTTTATCTTTAAGTCTTCAATTTTAATGAAGCTGTCGAAAGTTGATTTTTAAAGGCTTACAGGCCGTGTTATTGATTTCGATAAGGTTCTCACAGGGATGTAGTCATTAGAACAAGGCAGGAGCAGTTGTCGAGAATAACCATTATCTTCAATCAATACCTTGCCTGCATGGATGTAGGTACTTAGGTTCAGTCTGGAACTATGAACCTGTGCCGCTAAAGCTTTTAAATTTCACTGAGTGGGAAGAAACTTAGTAGAATTGGTATAACTAAAAGCACTAACTTGCTAGTTTAGGTTGATATTTGTACATCTTGATTAAAAAGCACCCTTGCGCTATAAGGGAGAGAAATAATAATAATAAGTTTGATAAATACTATGTTTAACGTGAACAAAAAGCTATGGTCGTTCAATTTTGGTTGTTTACTCGCAGGTTCATTAGTTTGGTTGGTGCATCTTGGCAATTTAGCTTCTGTACCGAGGATATTACACCCTCATACTGATTTTATTCTTGATTATTATCCCGGCTCAATTACAGCGATAACGGCAAGTATCTTCAGTTTTTGTCTGTTAGCTTTTATGCATAAAGCTTTTAAACTTTGCGTGAGCGAACATACATTTTGGCTCTTATTACCTATGCTGTGTTTTATCGGCTTAACATTGTTGATAGCCCCTCTTAGGGTTTTAACTTTGATGTTTGCTGCTATGCCTATTTTCGTGGTTTTAACATTAAGCGCAGTTATATTTCGCTTAAAAAATCAAAAATTATCGGCTATTTCAAATTGAGCATTTTAAAATTTAGTTAACCAAGAGT
Organism: Colwellia sp. M166; assembly: GCF_024585285.1. Taxonomy (NCBI): domain Bacteria; kingdom Pseudomonadati; phylum Pseudomonadota; class Gammaproteobacteria; order Alteromonadales; family Colwelliaceae; genus Colwellia; species Colwellia sp. M166. The sequence goes on along the minus strand of NZ_CP040755.1, from coordinate 1,828,868 downwards.
AATAGTTTAAATGATGATCTGAAATAAGGCGCAACGTGGCTGAATTTGTTTTACTTGTTATATACAGCATTTTTACACTCATTTGGATTTAAAGTGGTATGAATAAATACACTAAAATTATTTCATTAGCATTCGCGTGTTTATTTTTATTTATCGGTATCAAGAGTACGATAGATACTAAACCTTACGCAGAATTAAACGATATACAAACTTTTGATGGCATGATTTTAAAATTACATTGTCCACATAAAGGCGCTGCCGCCTTATCGTTAGAAAACTCAGATTTCACCTTTAATCTCAGTGTTAGGTTTCGTGCTGATTATTGTCAAGATGATGAGTCACAGACGCTTTTAGGCAAGGTGGTTAGTTTAAAGGCGCGACAAGTTAATGGTGACTTTTATCAAGCTTACGAAATAAAAACGCCAGAGCAGGTTATTTTAACCCCTGAAGAAATTGAAGCAGATCAAGGCAGTTCAACCTTTGGTATGTTCTTCTTAGCTTTCTTAATCTTGGCATTCGTTGGATATAAAAGTCGCAAGAAAAAGTAATTATTGGCACAAGTATTCATAACGAACAAGGGCAGTATATCTGCCCTTGTTCACATCTGGTATTACATAAAGTATTGTGCCTATATCAAAGCACTACTTGGCACATTGGTTGGGCTAATATGTTCGATTGGGTAGCAACCCAAAATCTTAATGAAGTTTGTTTGTTCGGTAATTTCACTGATTGCTTCTTGTAAAGTCAAATGCTTTAAATTTGCCTCTACATCGATATAAAACATTTCTTCCCAAGGCCTTCCTTGAATTGGCCGTGATTCAAGTTTACACATGTTAATACCTTTGTTTTTCAGCACCATTAAACATTCAACCAGTGCCCCCGGTTTTTGTCCTGTAGCAATTACTAGTGTTGTTTTTGCTGGAATTTGCTCGGCAACATCAATAGGTTTGCGAGCAACTAAAATAAAACGACTGTGATTTTCTGCTTGGTTGGCAATAGATTTTTCTAAGGCCTGCAATTGGTATAAGTTACCGCCTTCTTCACTACCAATAACCGCGACACTGTCGTCCTGCAATTGATAGACTTTCGCCATAGCATCGGCGGTGCTTTCACAATATTCAATGCGAATATTGCTTTGCTTGTCAAGAAAGTTACTGCACTGGGCGAAAGGCTGACCATGTGCATAAATAGTTCTAATATTAGCTAGTTGGCTATTAACTGCCGTGAGTAAACAATGTTCAATCGGCTGGGTGATTTCGCCAACAATGGATAAGTTTGTATGTTGTAGTACGTCATAAACTTCGTTAATACTACCGGAGCTAGTGTTTTCTATCGGTAGCATACCGTAATCAACCATGCCAGATTCTACTTGTTGCATGATCTCGGCAAAACTTTGACAGCCGTGTTCGATAATTTTTTCTGCCCGGCGAGAAAAGTAACGATGACTGGCTAAATAACTATATGAGCCTTTATCGCCGAGAAACGCTACGCTTACCGCCGGCTCTTGCATATTGGGATTAGCTAATGTTTGTAAATAAGCTTGCTGATTGAGTACTGAGTCTTCAATAATTGTTTGAAAAATGCTGGTCACGTAATGGGCGTCTAAGCCGAGTTCCTTGCCTTTGATGATCAAGCGGATAAGTAACTCCTGCTCGCGCTGCTGGTCTCGTACCGGACGTACTTGATGAGCTTTGCTTTTCGCAACATTTAAAGTTAGGGCGCGACGCTCAGCGAATAATGTTAATAGTTGCTGATCAAGGTGAGTAATTTTTTCACGTATTTTATTTAAATCTAATGTTTCGTTCACCACGTTTTCCTAATAAGTTGTTATGAGTTTATGCGTTGCATTTATCGTGTTTGAGTCCAATCGTTATTCATTGTATTTTTCGTTGGTACTAAAACTAAAAAACCCCCATTAAGGAGGTTTTTTATTGATGCCAAAACCTAAAGCACGCTCAGAAAACTGAGAGAAAAAAAGCGTTAAAGAAAAAAGTCGGTTTGGTCATTTGCATAGCTTTACTTTAGCTAGCCTCAGGCAAGACTTCAACTGTTTCTTTAGCTCTATTTTTAGCTAAGCTAAAAGAAAATGCTTATAGAACGAGTTTCTTGGCAACGTTAGATACAGAGAAAGATAATTGTTAGTGCGCTGAACATTCCAATAGCCCATATGATTGAACGAATAGTTGATATATTCATTAAGTAGGCAAGATTATAAAATATCCGTGCGACAACATGTGCAATGGCGAGTTGCTCGATAACAGCGCCAGTGTTTTTTGTCGTTATCGCCAATAAGACTGCTGGAGCAAATATAATAAGTGCTTCAAAGGCATTTTGATGTGCTGCCAAGGCACGGGCGCCAAAGCCAGTTAATTCTGCTTGCTGTGCTCGCGGATGATTATTATTGTAACGTCCCAATTTATGCATTGCAAAAGCTACGGGGATTTTTGCAATTAGGGGTAACAGTGCTGCGATAAATAAACAAATGATTAACGTGGTCATATTTTTCCTAATAACTGAGGAGTGTGAGTTTGTATTTACTTGGGCCCGGTAAGAAATTTGTAGCTTGACCTTTTACCCAACTTTCATGTCCGGCGCCATAATATGGGCTCCAAGGGTGTCCTGATTGGCTGGTCGGCATATGAAAAATGCCGCTTGCTTCGTGTCCAGGAGAAACCACCATACGTTGTGATGCGCCAAATGACCTACCTTGTACTCTTGGCATATAACTATCGCCAGGCAATTCGACTTCAGGCATATCTAACCATCGGCCAATAAAAGGAATGGCACGGCTTAAAGGATGTTGCACTTTACTGAGGTTCTGTTTACCCCAAGTAGCGTTGGCAAGTGTCGTTGATTCAGTCATTTGGATTAATGTCTTTTCAAGGCTGGCTTCAAATAATGCTTGCCAACTTTCGTGTTGACGCCAAAGAAAGTTTTCCGGTTGTTGGTTCACTAACTGCCATAACGGCGTTTCTATTTGATGGCGAATGGTATCGAAACTATAAGCTTTATCAAGTTTTGTCATATTTTCATTAAAAATTTCGAAGACTTGCTCTCTAACGTTTAAACGAAAATTTCTCACCAAACGATAGGCAACAGAATCGGTACTAGCAGATAAGTTGTCAATATCAATGATGCTTTTTACTTCCTGCCAATCGCTGTGTTTAGCTAACATTTTTTCAGTGAGTACCTCAGATAAAATAAAAGCTTGCCAAGGCAATAAAAACTTGGCGCTGTCATCTAAGGCTATATTGAGTAATGCTTGTTCATCAAATGAATCTTTAGCGGCAAGGTTTTGCTTGATCTGTGATGAGCGTGCGCCAATGGCATAACCACCGTTACCTATTTTATTTAGCATATTACCACCAATAACCCGTGAATTTGCGGTCCATAAACGAGCATTTTTAGGATTGATAAGTTTAGGGTAATCTTCAGGCGGTAGTAGTCGCACCCATTTGTTTTCACCATTAGCCCAAGAAGTAGGTGTTTCACCAAACGAAGTGCTACGTTGTGGTATAGGTCCGATAATTGTCCAACCAATATTACCTTGTTCGTCTCCAACTATTAAGTTTTGTGCAGGCATTCCCGTTCGAGCTGCTATAGCAATAGCTTGCTCTACATTATTGGCAGTTTCTAAGTCAGTAATTGCTAGGTTTACGGCCGCGTTGTCATGTGCGATCCAACGATACGCCAATAAGTCTCCTTTGGCGGTTTCACCTATCACTGGTCCCCAAATGGTATCTGTTACTGTGATGTTCACCGCTTCTTGGCCTTTTACGGCGATAATTTGTTTATGTTTGATAAAGTCTTGGTAGCCATCAGGCGTCAAATATTGGCTTTTGTCAGCGGTTGTTTCAAGTACGATAATATCGCTCCAATCACCGTAACTGTTGGTAAAGCCCCAAGCAATATGACCATTACTTCCAATAATCATGTTTGGGGTGCCTGGTAATGTTGCGCCGGTTACTTGCACTGAACTATTATCGGCAGCTTTATATTCAAAAGAAGCTCTAAACCAAATATTAGGTACTCTAATACTCAAGTGCATATCGTTAGCAACAATGGCACTGCCAGTTGCACTTATAGCACCGCCAACCGCCCAGTTATTTGAACCTGGGAATTCTTCATTTTGAAGGTTTTTTTCTCTGGCAAGCTTCGCAGGTAGCGGGGGAGCTAAAGGAGCCTTTAGCTGTTGATGTTCGAGTAAATTGGCTATGTCTTCGCTAGATGCGGAAGGCCAAGGTGCTGTCGGTAGTGGTGATGAAGGCAATTTAGTGCCATCTATCGCGGCATCCCAACGGCTGCCTTTAGGATTAAGAAAGGCAAATACCTCAGGACTTAATATCGAATGTAATAAACCTAACGTTCTTTCACGTTTACCGTCTTGATATTGTAAGTCAATGTACATGCTGAGTACGGTTAAAATAGTATCTTCTTCTTGCCACTCTACGGGCTCTTGGCGCAGCAATAGGTATTCAAAGGGGACAGCTTTAAGGTATTTTAAACCTTGATTTACCCCACGGGTATAAGCTTTGAGTAGTGCTAAATCAGCGGTGGATAATTGTGCTACTATCGCGCTAGCACGCTCTCGAAAGCGATGACGGCGAATGTCACTATCATAGGCGATTGCTGCCTCGCCAAATAAACTTGACAGTTCGCCGGCTGAATTTCTACGTAATAAGTCCATTTGAAAAAAGCGCTCTTGGGCATGGATAAACCCCGTTGCTACTGCCAAATCTAGGCGGTTGTTGGCTTTAATCGTCGCGATACCATGCTTGTCTCGTTCTATGGTCGCGCTAGTTGATAAACCATAGAGTGTTCGTTTTCCGTCTAATTGTGGTAATGCACTGTCGATTTGGCTATATAGCCAAGTACTTAAAGTGGCAAAGATTAAAAGCAGAATAAAAAATATGCCGAGTAGGGTGTTTTTTAAATGTTTCATCAATTGTTAGTAAAGTGACAGTAGCGATAGCGTAGAGTACCTGAAACTTATTAAGGTTTGAATCACGCTGTGCAGATTAATTTGGCTTAACTATTCATTTTTATTTACATTTATCTCGTTGAAATTTAAAAGTGCTCTGCTTAACTTGGCTTGATATTCGTGGCAATATTAGTAACTATGCAGTCATTAGATTGCCGGCAATGAGAATATGGAGTCGATAGTGTTTATTTATGAACTAGTTCAATTGTTGCCTATAGAGGGTATTGAGTGACGGTACTCGTAAAGTCACCAAGTGACTGTTTTGCCGTTATAGTGCTAGCGGCAGGGCAATCTACTCGTTTAGGTCAGATGAAGCAATTGCTGCCTATTAATGATAAAAGTTTACTTGAAATTCAACTAGAGCAGGCGCTAGCAGTATCGAATGATGTTTATTGTGTCTTAGGTTTTAATGCTGTGCATGTGCAATCACATATTGATCATTTACCAATCAATACTATTATTAATAGCCAATGGTCGGACGGTATGGCGTCATCAATTGCTGCGGGGGTGAAAGCGCTAACGCCTGAGATTAAAGCGGTTATGATAGTCTTAGTAGATCAATGGCAATTAACATCTGCTGATTTGATGCGACACAAAGGCTATTGGCAAAAGCAGCATCATGCTATCGTTGTTGCACAATCGGTTAGTTCTGAAGAAGCAAAGGTCAATGAAAATCTTGGCCCGCCAGTCGTATTTCCACAAAGTTATTTTGCCGAATTGATTCAATTAGTTGGGCAGCAAGGTGCAAAGCCATTATTAAAAAAATACCAAAAGCAATTATTAAAGGTACCGCTAGCTCATGCCTTTGTTGATCTAGACACACCTGAGCAATTAGCTCATATGAAGATAAAAATTGGCGTTAAACCATAGCGTCGCTAAAAATTACGTCTAACAAAATTGCGTTAAATAAACTAAGAAGGAAGCGATTGCATGATCACTTTGACTATCAATGGTAAAGAGCATCAATTTAATGATGATGGCGATATGCCGTTGTTATGGGCATTAAGAGATATTTTAAAATATACCGGCACTAAATATGGTTGCGGGAAAGGCTTATGTGGTGCTTGTACTGTCCATGTTGATGGCCAACCTGTTCGTTCCTGCATAACGCCGGTCTCGGCTATTGCGAAGCAAAAAATCACCACCATTGAGGGCCTTTCCGAGCAAGGTCAACATGTAGTACAACAAGCATGGCAAGCGTTAAATGTACCACAATGTGGTTATTGCCAATCAGGACAAATTATGTCGGCTGTGGCATTACTTGAGCGTAATGCAAAACCTAATGATCAAGATATTGAGCTTGCCATGAGTGGCAATATTTGTCGCTGCGGAACTTACCAACGTATCAAACAAGCGATCTATCATGCTGCAGATTTAGCCACCGAAGTGAAAGGAAGCTAGCGATGAAACAGATTGAAAATGTTAGCCGTCGAGGCTTCTTAAAAAAACTTGGCATTAGCTCTACAGCCTTAGTGTTAGGTGTACAGCTGCCGGCAATGCTCACTATTCCAAAAGCACTGGCTGGTGTTAATGCTACTGATAAGTTTTCCCCTAGTGTTTATGTACAAATTGGCGCTGATAACATCGTCAGCATAGTGGTTCATCGCTCAGAAATGGGTCAGGGTATCAGAACCAGTATTCCGATGATAGTCGCTGATGAACTGGGTGCTGATTGGCAAAAAATAGCGGTTGTTCAAGGCTTAGGTGATAAAAAATACGGTAGTCAAAACACCGACGGTTCTCGTTCGGTTAGACGTTTTTATCAACCGCTGCGTGAAGCTGGAGCTTCTGCTCGTATGATGTTACAGCAAGCGGCCGCCAATCAATGGCAAGTTGATGTCAGTGAAACCTCAGCGGTAAACAATACGATTGTTCATGAAAAAACTGGCCGAGAGTTAACTTTTGGTAGTTTAGTTGCCGCGGCAAGTGTGTTGACATTACCTGAGCCGTCGGCATTGAAATTAAAAGCTAAAAAAGATTTTAATTTCATTGGTAAATCTGATGTAGCACTTGTTGATGGTGAAAAAATCGTTACCGGTACCGCGACTTACGGGTTTGATGTTGAACTAGCCAATATGCAGTACGCGGTTATCGCGAGACCTCCAGTATTAGGTTCGAAAGTTAAATCATTTAATGCTAAAGCGGCAAAAGCTATTGCGGGCGTTATTGACGTTGTGCAACTACCTGACTTAGAAGAGCCAGCGGTATTTAAACCTTTAGGCGGTGTTGCGGTTATTGCTAAAAATACTTGGGCGGCGATTAAAGGTCGAGAAGCGTTAGCAATGCAATGGCATGAAAGCGAGCATAAAAGTTATAACAGTGATGAGTATAAAAAAGCCTTAGCAAAAAGTTGTGATAACCCGGCAAAAATTTTGCGCAGTAAAGGCGATACGATTAAAGCGTTAGCGACTGCAAAAAAAGTGATTGAAGCATCATATTATGTGCCAGAGTTAATCCATGTACCGATGGAGCCACCTGCGGCAACCGCGCATTATCATGATGGTATTTTTGACATTTGGGCCTGTTCACAAACACCACAATCAGCACAAGCTACGGTTGCACAAATTACCGGTGTGGCCCCTGAAAAAGTCAATATCAATGTGACGTTACTCGGTGGTGGCTTTGGTCGTAAATCTAAACCAGACTTTGTCGTTGAAGCTGCTATATTGTCGAAACAGCTTAATGTCCCCATTAAAGTATTGTGGACTCGCGAAGATGAGATCCAAAATGGTTATTATCATGCCGTAAGCTATCAAAAACTTGCTGCCGGTATCGATGCTCAAGGTAATGTTAGTGCTTGGCAACATCATGTGGCAGAGCCACCAATTGGCTCTACATTCAGTAAAGGGGCGGATTTAATTGGTACAGAAGCTAACTTAGGTTTGATTGACATGCCATTTGATATTGCTAATGTTAGTTGTGCTGCCGGCAAAGCGCCTGCGCATACTCGTATAGGTTGGATGCGCTCGGTTACTAATATCAACCATGCCTTTGCTATAGGCTCATTTGTTGATGAACTTGCGCATGCGAAAGGGCTAGATAGCAAAGATCATTTATTAGCCATGTTAGGTAAAGATCGAAAAATAGATTTTGCTCTTGAAAATGCCGAGTATGGAAATTACGGCGAAACACTTGAAAAATTCCCTGTTGATACTGCGCGTATGAAAGCGGTGATTGAAAAAGTTAGTGCTATGGCAAAGTGGGGCAGAAAATTACCTAAAGGGCATGGTTTAGGTATTGCTATGCACCGCAGTTTCGTCAGTTATGTCGCTTGTATTGTTGAAGTATCAGAAAACAGTGATGGAAAAATTAGCGTTATTGATGTTTGGATGGCGGTTGACTGTGGTTTAGCAGTAAACCCTGAGCGTATTCGTTCGCAAATGGAAGGCGCTGCTATTTTTGCCTTATCGTATAGTTTTTATAGTGAACTCACCGCGAAAAATGGTGTGATTGAACAAAGTAACTTTGATAATTATCAAATTGCGCGACTTGCCGATGCGCCAACCACACATGTTGAAATTATCGACAGTGATGCGCCTCCGGGTGGTGTTGGAGAGCCAGGTGTGCCACCAATAGCTCCCGCTATTTGTAATGCTATTTTTAATGCCACAGGTAAGCGCTATAGAGAATTACCATTAAAACAATATGGCATTGTTTAATCAGTAGCGTGTAACTGGTATCTTTTACCTATACCATGAGTAGCGGCGTAAATTTTAAGGAAAGCAGCAATTTATGCTGCTTTTTTATTGAATGCTGTAATATCGCAAATGACCTGATAAAATAGCACAATATAGAACCTCATCCCATAGGATAAAAGATGGCATCGTTACAAGAGCAGTTGCTAAAAGCAGGTTTAACCACCAAGCAAAAAGCACGACAAGCAAATAGTGATAAGCGTAAAAAAGGCAAGCAAAAACGTAGTGGCGTTAACGTTGAAAGCAGTTTACAAGAACAAGTAAAGCAAGATCTTGAACTAGCAAGAAAAGAAAAGTTAGCGCGTGATATCGCTTTAAACAATGAAAAGAAACAAGTGCTTTTGGCCAAAGAGCAACAGTTAAGAATTTTACAGATTTTGCAACATCATCAAGTCACAAATGTTAATGGCGAAGCAGAGTATAATTATACTTTTAACAATAAAATTAAAAAATTATTTGTTGATGCCATCACACATAAAGCTTTGGTTAATGGCCGATTAGCTTTGTGTGGTGTTGAAGACAACACTTATATTGTGACAAGCGAAACCGCTGAAAAAGTTGCCAGTTTAGACAAAGACGTTATTTTGGTACAAAACACTAAAGTTATTGATGAAATGGTTTCTGATGATGACCCTTATGCAGAGTTTCAAATTCCTGATGATTTAATGTGGTAACGTCCGCATTATATTTTAATTTATTTACCTAACAGTGAGCACAAGTATTACTATGTTTTTAATCCGTTGGCCGATTGGCCGTTTAATATTGTTATTAAATTTTATCTTTTCTCCAAGTGCGCCAAAGCGCTCATCGCAACAGCAGAAAGATATTGATGCTAGCACCGCACATTTAAGTTTATATCAATTGCCTGCGTGCCCATTTTGTGTGAAAACTCGTCGTGCAATAAAGCGATTTGGTTTAAATATTGAATTACGTAATATAAATCAACATGAAGAATACCGAGAAGAATTGCTTCGTGAGGGAGGTAAAAGAACCGTGCCTTGCTTGAGAATTATCAATGAAGATCAGTCGGTTACTTGGTTATATGAATCTGGTGATATTATTCAGTATTTAGAAAAGTTTGCCGATTAGTTACTGCTGTTTATTAACTCAGCAGCTTTTATTAAGAATTTTTTTGCCTCTTCTTGGGTCTATTTATCAAAGGTAATTAGCTCGATTAGAGGTAAAATGTTAATTAAAACTAAAAATAGTTATCAACTATCAGAACAACAAGTCACCGATGAAGCGGTTTATCATGCTAGACGTAAAGTTTTAAAGCAGCTTGGTTTCTTAGGTGCGGGTAGTTTACTAGCCCAATCAGCTAACGCAAGCCCTTTAGATTTTTTCAGCAGTAAAAGTAAAGAGGTATTTCAACGCCAAGCTTTAAACTTTCAACATGCTGAAAAATCTACAGAAATATTAACCCCTGAAGCTAAAGTGACTTCTCATAACAATTTTTATGAATTTGGCACAGCTAAGGGGGATCCTGTTGAAAATGCACAAAACTTTAAAGTTGATCCTTGGCAATTAAGTATTTCTGGCGAAGTTGATAAACCCTATAGCTTAGGCTACGACGATTTATTTAAAAGTTTCTCACTCGAAGAGCGTATTTATCGCCTACGCTGTGTTGAGGCGTGGTCGATGGTGGTGCCTTGGATTGGCTTTTCATTAGCTGACTTAATTAAAAAGGCGGCGCCCAATTCGCGAGCAAAATATGTTGCTTTTGAAACCTTATATGATCCACAGCAGATGCCGGGTCAAAAGAGTCGTCGTATTGGTGGCGGTGTACAATACCCTTATGTCGAAGGTTTACGTATTGATGAAGCAATGAATCCGTTGACCTTAATGAGTGTTGGTTTGTATGGTAAGACATTACCGGCACAAAACGGTGCACCTATTCGGTTAGTTGTACCGTGGAAATATGGTTTTAAGAGTATTAAATCTATTGTTAGTATCAAGTTAGTTGAGCAGCAACCACCAACAACCTGGAATAGACTCGCTGATAATGAATATGGTTTTTATGCCAATGTTAACCCTGCTGTTGATCATCCGCGTTGGAGCCAAGCGAGTGAAAGGCGTATTACTACCGGTGGCTTGTTTGCCCGTAATCGTATTGAAACTCTGCCATTTAATGGTTATGGCGAAGAAGTGGCTGATATGTATAAAAATATGGATTTAAGGAAGTATTATTAGTGCAAGCAAATGTTTTGGCGGTCAATAAAGTGTCTTTGAAAACAGTATTTTTAGTTAATCGAGTGTTGTTACTTAAGATAACTATTCACCTGATGTCTTTTTTACCTTTATTAGCACTTTATGTTTTGGCCTTTAGTGATCAGCTTGGTGCTGATCCCGTTAAAGAAGTTATTCACTTTACTGGCATTGGTGCCTTTAATTTATTGCTGCTTTCTTTGGTGGTAATGCCTTTGGCAAAAAAATATCGCCAAGCATATTTTTTACAAGTAAGGCGTCTACTTGGCTTATACAGTTTTACTTATGCATTATTTCATTTACTGAGCTTTCTAGCTTTTGAAGTGCAGTTTGATCTAACATTATTTTTTAATGAAATTATTGATAGACCTTATATTACCGTGGGTATGGCAGCCTTAATTATACTACTTTCTTTGACGGTTACATCACTCAGTTCATTGAAGCGTAAAATGGGCAAAAATTGGCAAAAGTTACACAATGGGGTTTATCTTGCCTTGTTATTAATAACGCTGCATTTTTTTTGGTCAGTAAAGTCTGACATTGTTGAGCCAGTGATATATTTTATTATCGCATTATTCTTGTTAAGCCAACGAAAAGATAAATTTAAGCGTTGGTTTAAATAATAGCAATGCTACTAAGTTTCTTCCCACTCAGTGAAATTTAGAAGGTCTAGCGGCACAGGTTCATAGTTCCAGACTGAACCTAAGTACCTACATGCAGGCAAGGCATTGCTTGAAGATAATGGTTATTCTCGACAACTGCTCCTGCCTTGTTCTAATGACTCACATCCCTGTGAGAACCTTATAGAAGTCAATAATACGGCCTAAAAGCCTTTTAAAATCACCCTTCAGAGTTGGTATAACCCATATTGGGCTAGGCAACAATACAGAAACAAAAAAGCGAAGGCAGAAGCCTTCGCTTTTTGCTCATTATAAGCAATATTTTGTAGTTACTTAGCGGCAAAACCTAGCTTTTATTCGCTGCGAGCTGTTACTTCTAATAAATGGTAGCCAAACTGAGTTTTAACTGGGCCTTGTACTTGGTTTAATGCAGCAGAAAAAACAACTTCATCAAACTCTTGTACCATTTGTCCGCGACCAAAAGAGCCTAGTGCGCCACCTTG